>DATCVR010000295.1:0-23044 GCA_036566745.1 Jiangellaceae bacterium
CTTCGAGCTGCTCACGGGCCTCGTGCTGATCGGTGTCGCGTCCCCACGTCATCGTGCCGAGCGCGAGCCGCGAGACCCGCAGCCCGCTCGCCCCGAGTCGTCGCTGCTCCACGCCGCGAGGTTACCTGTTCGGGCGCGAGCGGGAGGGCATACCCGCGCGAGGTAGAGTCCGCGGGGCGGCGGCAGGGGCAAGTCCGGTCGCGCGGGCACATCGGAGGAGGACGCATGCGACTGGGGCTGAACCTCGGGTACTGGGGTACCGGCAACGATCGCGACAACGTCGTGCTCGCCCGCGAGGCCGACCGGCTGGGCTACTCCGTGGTGTGGGCGGCCGAGGCGTACGGCTCGGACTCGCCGACCGTGCTGGCCTGGGTGGCGGCGCAGACCGAACGGATCGACGTCGGCAGCGCCGTGATGCAGATCCCGGCCCGCACCCCGGCCACCACCGCCATGACCGCGGCCACGCTCGACTCACTGTCCGGTGGCCGGTTCCGGCTCGGGCTCGGAGTTTCGGGACCACAGGTGTCCGAGGGCTGGCACGGCGTACGTTTCGAGAAGCCACTGGCGCGCACCCGCGAGTACGTCGACATCGTGCGGTTGGCGCTGTCGCGCCAGCGGGTCCGCTACGACGGCGAGCACTGGACGCTCCCGCTACCCGGCGGACCGGGCAAGGCGCTCCAGCTCACCGTCCATCCCGCGCGCGAGAACATCCCGGTCTACCTGGCCTCGATCGGCCCGAAGAACCTCGAGCTGACCGGCGAGATCGCCGACGGCTGGCTCGGCCTCTTCTACGCGCCCGAGTACGCTCCGGAGTCCGTCGACCGGCTGCGGGCGGGCCGCGAGAAGGCTGGCCGCACCCTCGACGGGTTCGACGTCGTCCCCACGGTCCCGGTCGTGATCGGCGACGACCTCGACGCGTGCGCCGCACCGGTCAAGGCCTACTCCGCGCTCTACATCGGCGGCATGGGCAGCCGCGAGTCCAACTTCTACAACCAGCTCGCCGTCCGGATGGGCTTCGAGCAGGCCGCCGAGCGGGTCCAGGAGCTCTTTCTCGACCGCAAGCACCGCGAGGCAGCGGCCGCCGTGCCGTCGGCGTTCGTCGACCAGACCTCGCTCATCGGGCCGGTCGAGCGGATTCGCGACCGTCTTCACGCCTATGCCGAGTCCGGCGTCACGACGTTGTCCGTCGCCGTCTACGCGGGCTCGGTCGACGACCGGCTCGCCACGCTGCGGGCGATGGCTGAGACCGTGGACGCCGCCGGCCTGGCCGACTGACCATCATCGATCCTGTTCGAGGGAGTCAAGAAGCGTCATGGAGTGGTTCCACGCGGTCGTGCTCGGCGTGCTCCAGGGACTCACCGAGTTCTTGCCGATCTCGTCCAGCGCCCACCTGCGGATCTATCCGGAGCTGTTCGGCTGGGAGGATCCCGGGGCCGCCTTCACGGCGGTGACCCAGATCGGCACCGAGACCGCGGTGATCCTCTATTTCGCCAAGGACATCGGGCGGATCATCAACGCGTGGGTGCGATCGCTGTTCGACCGCGAGGCGATGCGGGCACCGGCGGTGGTGGGCGCGGCGTCCAGGGCCGATGCCGTCGAGTCCGAGGTAGCGGGGATGGGCCCGCGCCGGCGCCGGAGCCATCGGCGGCGGTCGTGGGATCCGGCCGACGCCCGGATGGGCTGGTACGTGATCATCGGCACGCTGCCGATCGTCGTGGTTGGCCTCGTGCTCAAGGACGTCATCGAGGACGACTTCCGGTCGCTGTGGGTCATCGGCACGACGCTCATCGTGCTGGGCATCATCCTGGGGGTCGCCGATCGGATCGGGCGCAAGGACCGCGCCCTGAGCGACCTGAACCTCCGGCACGCCGTCGCGATCGGGTGTGCTCAGGCGCTGGCCGTGATCCCGGGGGTGTCGCGGTCGGGATCCTCGATCAGCCTCGCCCTGCTGCTCGGGTACGAGCGTGCCGCCGCTGCGCGATTCGCATTCCTGCTGGCGATTCCGGCAGTGCTCGGCGCGGGCTTCTTCGAATGGCCCACGGCACTCGGCGAGGATGCCGTGTACGGGGCCGGGCCCACCATCCTGGCCACCGCGATCGCCTTCGCCGTGGGGTACGCGGTCATCGCCTGGCTGATGAAGTGGCTCGAGCACCGCTCGTACGCGCCGTTCGTGGTGTACCGGATCGCCCTGGGTGTGCTCACCCTGACCCTGCTGGCCACGGGCACCCTGTCCTCCTGAGCGTCGGCGGCGCGCGCTGCCCGCCCGGAACCCTCCGCTCCGAACGATCACGTTCAGCAGGCATTCGCCCCGCGCTGGGAACGGCCCTCGATGAGTCTCGGGACATCGTCGAGCACTGGACGCTGGTCGGGTGGAGCACGACGTGGTCGCCCAAATTTGATGTCAGCCAGCCTTCCGGACGCGGGTGGTGTTGAGGCGTTCCCAGAGGCCGACCACATGCGCGCGCAGGACCTCCCCAGCCTCCTCTGTGGTCAGGTGGCCTATGAGCACGTGGTTGGTGAGGCCGTCGGCGAGGGCGAGCAGGGTGCGAGCCTCGTGCTGCGGATCGGGCGGCGCAGCGCCGTCGTTGGCCGGCACGCTTTCGGCGGCTTCCGTGATGACGCGGGTAAGGAGGTCATGGAGGGCCGCGTAGCTGGTTCTCATCGGGCCGGCGAGCGGCTCGCTGACGACCGCCTGGGCGACGAACGCGAGCCAGATCCGTGCTTCGGCGCGGTGTTCTCTGCGAAGCAGGGCGATCTCGGTGGCTACGTGAGCCAGGGCGGTGGCGGCCGACTGGGCCGGGCTTCGGGCGAGTCGATCCCGCACGCGTTGAATGATGCGCTCGCCGACATAGTCGACGGCGAACAGGAGCATCTCCTCCTTGCTGCGGAAGCAGCGCTGAACAGCACCAAGGGAGACCTGCGCGCGAGCGGCGACGTCCCGTACGGTCACCCCTTCCGGTCCGTGTTCGTCGGCGAGGAGGCAGACGGCTTCGGCAATCTGGCGGCGCCGGCTTTCGTAGTCGACCTGCTTGGGCATGCTCGGTGGCCCCTTATTTCAATACGATCGTATCGCTTCCAGGTTATGATGCCGATACAAGCACATCGGCATGAGGACGGGAGCACAACGATCATGCAGGACGCCCTGTGGAAGTTGCCCGCCGCCGCCCAGGCGGGGGCGGTCCGAGGCGGAGATGTATCGGCGGTCGAACTGGTCGATAGCCACCTGGAACGCATCACCGAGGTCAACCCACAGGTCAACGCGGTCACACAACTGTTGGCCGAGCGCGCCCGTGAGGCCGCCGTGCACACGGACCGGCGGCGTGCCTCAGGCGAAGAGCTCGGGCCTCTGGCCGGCGTGCCGTTCACGGTGAAGGAGTGCATCGCAGTCGAGGGCGTGCCGACGACGTTCGGCACGGCGCGTTTCCGTGACCTGGTAGCGCCTGTAGACGCGCTGCCGGTGGCCCGGCTGCGTGCTGCCGGAGCCATCCCGATCGGGCACAGCAATATGCCCACCCTGATCCTGGCGGGGATGCACTCTCGCAGCGAACTTTTCGGCGACACCGTCAACCCATGGGACCCGCGCCGGACCCCGGGGGGCAGCAGCGGTGGCGACGGGGTGGCTGTGGCCACCGGCATGGCCGCGCTCGGACTCGGCAACGACTCCGGTGGATCGGTACGGATCCCAGCCTCGTTCTGCGGCGTGGCTGGGCTGAAGCCGACCGCCGGCCGGTTCCCCGCCGACCACCGCTTCCTCGGCTCGGACGACCCTGGGCCGGCCTCGCAGATGCTGGTCACCGAGGGGCCCCTGGCCCGCAGAGTCGCCGACCTGCGACTGGCATTCGAGGCGTTGGCCGGGACCGACCCGCGGGACCCGCGGGCCGTGCCGGTGCCCGTCCACGGCGAGCCGCTGCCGGGGCGGATGAAGGTCGCGGTCGTTGCCGACCCCGGCGGCCACGGTGTCCACCCCACGGTCCGCGAGGCTGTCGCGGCCGCGGCCGACGCGCTGCGAGACGCCGGGTACGACGTGCGAGAGATGGCGGACGTTCCACGGCTGGACGAGGCGCTCGAGGCATACGGCCGGATCACCGTGACGGAGTTCGCCGAGAGCTGGCCAGTGGTTCGGACGCTGCTCGGCGAGGGCGGAGATCGCTACATCGAGATGGCGATGGAGAAGACGCCGCCCGCGACAGCCGCAGAGTTCATGAAACTGATGGGGGCCTGGCTGGGCATCCGCCGTTCCTGGGCGGAGTTCCTCGACGAGTACCCGCTGCTGCTCGGGCCGGTGTTCTCCGAGCCGCCTGTCGAGCCGGGGCTGGAGTCACGCGACAGAGCGGGACGGGAACGGGTCTGCGCGGGCATGCGCTTGTGCACGGTGACCAGCTTCGTGGGCGTGCCCGGAGTCGCCGTACCGACCGGCGTGACTGACGGCCTGCCATCCGGCGTGCAGATCATCGGACGCGCGTTCCGGGAGGACCTGTGCCTGGCCGCTGCCCAGGAGGTCGAGGACCGCCTCGGCGTGCTCACACCGATCGACCCACGTTCCGAGGTCCCGATCGCCGCACGTTAGGGCAGCACCGCACCGCAGCAAGATCGTCAAGGCCGGCGCAGGTGGGCATCGTCGACAACCCGCGCCGGCCGGCCTCCCGAACGACCAACCAGAGCGGACACCATGAACACGCCCCCCGCAGATGACCATCAGCCTTCCTGCCGCGACCTGGTGGGCGCGCTCGCCCAGAACGACCGGCGCGCCGCCTACGCGGCCCTCGCCCTCGGTGCGACGACCGTGGCCGAGGTCGCCGTACGGGCCGGGCTGCGCCCACCGGCCGCCGCCGTGGCCCTGCAGAAGCTGGCGGAGGTCAGAATCGCTTCCTTCGACCGCGAGAAACTCACCTACACCCTGCTCGACGACACCTTCCGGCTAGCCGTCCAAGCGGAAGTCAAGGTCGCCGGGAGAGCCGGCGGGGACGGCGCGGGCTCCTACTTCCGGCGCGGCCGGCTGACCTCCATTCCGGGCAAGAAGGACGTGCGCAGCCGGGTGCTGAATGTGGTGAGGGATTCGTTCGAGCCCGGCGTGCTCTACCCCGAGGCCAAGGTCAACGCGATCTGCGGCGAGTGGTTCGATGACTGGGTGACCCTGCGCCGCGCCCTCGTGGACGAGGGCCTGCTGCGCAGGAACGAGTCCGGCTCCGTCTACGAGCGCGTCTGACGAACGGTCGTTGACGGACGGTGTGGCTGACGGTGCCGTCACGGCTGGGGACGCGGGCGAACCGGCGGATGTCGTTGTGGTGGCCACGCACACGAGTACGTCGGCCTGCACCTTCGCGCCCTAGTCGACCAGGGCGCCGCAGGTGAGGTTGATGATCGCGCCGGTCAGCGCGCTGGCGCGGTTCGAAGCGGCGAACGCCGCATACTCGGCGACCTCGGTGGTCGTGGGCAGCCGGCCCAGCGTAGTGGCGCCGGCCGCGCCCGCCAGCCACTCGTCGACTGTGAGGCCGGCCCGCTGCGCGATGCCGGGGAAGACGTCGCCAGTGTGTGACGTGGCGACGGCGTCGGGCAACGCGTGTGGGCGCAGGCACACGACGCGTACGCCGGCCGGGCCCAGCTCGCCAGCCAGCAGCCGGGAGAACGCCTCGACGGCTGCCGAGCTGACGCCGTTGCCGAGGAATCCGGACCCGGTCAGCCGCGCGCCGGGTGTGGACAGTGTCAGGTACACGCCGGACCCGCTAGCGGCGAGATGCGGCGCCACGGCCTTCGCGGTGATGAAGTGAGCGCGCACGCTGCCGTCCACCGGGCGGAGGAACTCCGCGAGCGACAGGTCGGCCAGCGGCGGACCCTGCACGTGCGCGATACCGACCGCGTTGAGCACGATGTCGATGCCATGCTCGGTGGCGACGGAGTCGGCGTGTGCCCGGACGGCGGCCTCGTCCAGCACGTCGACCACCGCCGTCTCTGCGCTGCCGCCGTCGGCCCGGATCTCGGCGGCGACCTTCTCCAGAGTCTCGGCAGTCCGCCCGGCCAGGTGGACGCGGGCGCCCTCGCGGGCGAAGACCCGGACGGTGGCGCCGCCGACGGCGCCGGCGCCGCCGTAGATGATCGCGGTGTTGTTCTCGAGCAGCATGCGGATTCTCCTCAGATCGTGACATGGGTGTCGAGGGTGGAGAGGACGTCGGTCCAGCCGTCAGTGTGGCTGCGCCGCGCCTCGTCGTGTGGCAGGCGGTCGTGCCGGATCTCGACGATGGTGCCGTCGCCGTCCGGGGTGAAGTCGACGATGACCAGTGATTCCCGATCGTCGGTGGCCGGGGAGCGCCAGCTGAACGCAAGCCGGCGCGGTCGGTCGATCTCGTGATAAATGCCGGTGTGCACGATCGCGTGATGCGCGTCGGTCATGACGATCCGGAACGCGCCGCCGGTCCGGGCGTCGACCTCGGCCTCGGAGCGGGAGATGCCGCGCGGACGCATCCAAGCGGCCAGGCTGACCGGGTCGAGCCAGGCGTCGAACAGCTCGCCCACCGGGGCGGTTATGCGTCGGCGGACGGTGACGAGGGCGCTCACGCGTCGTGCATCCGGTCGCTGGCGCGGCGCTCGGTGACGAACGCGGCGAGGGCGGCCAGCCGGTCGTCCCAGAACCGCCGGTAGTGATTCATCCAGGCAACAGCGTCGGCCAGAGGTTCGGCGGTCAGGGTGAGTACGTGGTCGCGCCCGGCGACGGTGCGTCGCACGAGACCCGCCCGCTCCAGCACCCGGATGTGCTTCGACGTCGAGTTCAGCGAGATCGGGAACGCCACGGCCAGCTCGGTCACTCGAGCGTCGGACTCCGCCAGCCGATCGATGATCGCTCGGCGCGTCGGGTCCGCGACCGCTTTGAGCACGTCGTCGAGCAGATATTCACCCATGTGGGTGAATATCTCACAGAGCCGGGCACCGAGGCAACCGTCAAAGGTGACGTTGGCGTGGATGTGGTGCGAGAGTCGCCCGAGTGGACGGCGATGGGCGGCGTGCGTCGCCTCCTCCACCTGCGTTCCCCTCGAGCGCCGCGGGCCTCGAGCGCCGCGGCCTCGAATCGATGAGCTGAGCCACGGCCACGCGTGTCGGCACGCACGGAGAGGCTCCTGTCTGGTGAGTCGCGATCCATCGGCATCAGTTGACTATGGCAAGAGTTGTGTATCACAATGACTGCGTGACGTCCGTCGTACACGATCTCGCCAGCACAGCCGCTGAGCTCCAGCACGCGTTCCACCGCCACGTCGGCATGAGTCGGTCACGCGCCACAGTGCTGGCAGCGATGCCTGCGAACGGAGAAATCAGTCAGGCTCGTCTGCGGCAGTCACTCGAATTCGACGGCGCCGCGCTGACCCGCCTGGTCCAGGTGTTGGAGCGGGATGGCCTGGTCGTGCGCCGGCTGGATCCCGCCGACAATCGGTTCACCCTCGTCTCTCTGACGGCGTCGGGCCGCGCCGCAGTAGCCGACCTGGCTGCCGCGCACGAGGCATTCCTAGATCGACTGCTACGCGAGGTCACTGCCGAGGACGAGCAGGTGGTGCGCCACGTCCTTGCGACCCTGCGTGCGGCCTGCTCCGACCAGCCAGTACCACCTGACCTCTCGAGGAGTACTTCATGACCGAGTCTGGAGTCCTGGCCCGCCGGGTCTACGAGGCCGTCAACGCCCAAGATCTGGCAGCCATCGACCAGCTGTTCGCGCCTGACGTCGTACGGCACGCCCGTCGCGAGGTCGGCATCGATGCCGCCCGCCGCTCGGTGGTCGAGGCTTTCGCCGCCGCACCGAGTCTGCGGTTCGTCGTGGAAGACGTGCTGAGCGACGGCGACCGCGCAGCGCTGCGTGTCACCGTGCGAGGCGTCCCCACCGGGCCTGACGGAGTCCCGCCGACAATCTTGGAGATCTTCCGGTTCCATGAGGACAAGGTCGTCGAGATCTGGGGCGCCGGGACGTCCTAGCGGCGCCGACAGTCGCCGATGGTCCCGCTGGACTCGGTGCACAGACGAGCCGGGGAGGCTCAGCGGGGCGGGGGAGCGTCCTTCACCCAGGGCCACGGGTCGGTGTGCTGGCCGTCGAGGCGCACCTCGAAGTGGAGGTGGGGCCCGGTGGAGTAGCCCGTGGACCCGATCGAGCCGATGACCTGGCCCTTCTCGACGCGCTGGCCCTTGGACACCATCAGATTGGGCTGGTGGGCGTACATCGTGGTGAGCCGCTGCCCGTTGAACTCGCCGTGGTCGATGACCACCATGTTGCCGTAGGCGTTGTTCCACTTCGCCTCGATGACCGTTCCGGCGTCGGCGGCGTAGATCTTGCCGTCGCCGCGCCCGAAGTCGAGCCCGGTGTGGATCTTGACGTAGCCCAGGATGGGGTGCAGTCGCGGCCCGTACTCCGAGGTGGTCGATCCGGTGCCGGGCCGGACGAACGTGCCGGTGCCGTACCCGGGGCCGTAGTTCCCCACGGCGAGTTGCTGGCCCAGCGCGGTCGACTCGTTGATCATCTCCATGTAGCGCTGGTAGTCCTCGAGGCGGGCCTGCCGGGCCAGCGAGAGCGCGTACTCGTACCTGTCGCTCTTGTCGGCCAGCACGGCCTGGGCCTGCGCGGCGGTCTGCTCGGTGACCTCCTTGGACCGCCGGGCGGCGGAGGCTTCGTCGGCGAGTTGCTGCTTCTGCCGGCGCTGGCCCTCGAGCCTGGCCTTGGCGTTGCGGAGATCGGCCTGGTCGGCGGCAAGGTCGCCCAGCGCGGAGTCGCCGGCCCGCATCAGCGTGCGCATGCCCACGTAGCGGTCGGTGAGCTCGGTGGGCGTCTCGGCGGAGAGGACGACCCCGAGAGTAGCCAGGCTGTTGCCCTGGTAGGCCTCGTTGGCCACGGCGGCGAGGGTCGTGCGGGTCTGAGCGGTGCGCTCGGTGATCGCGTCGATCTCGCGCTGGGTGCGTGCGGCGCTCTGCTCGGCGAGCTGGAGCTGCTTCTGGGCCTCGGTGTCCGCAGCGCGAGCGGCTTCGGCCGCCATCGAGGCCGCGGCGAGGAGCCCCTGGGCTCCGTCGATCTCGCCGAGCACCTGCTGGAGGAGCCGCTGCGCCTCCGCCACGGCCACCGTCTGGGCTCCTTCGAGGGCCTCGGCGTAGGCGTCGTCGGGGTCCTTGCGCTCGGTGTCGTCCGGGTTGGGCGGTTCCTCGGTGTCCGGCGGGGGCGAGGTGGGCGGTGGGGACGTCGGCGGAGGTGTGGTGGGTGGAGGGGTCGTCGGAGGCGTGGTCGGCGTCGTCGGCGTCGGGGTGGGATCCGGGGTGGTCGTGGCCGTGGGTGTGGGGTCAGGGGTGGTGCTGCCGGAGGGCTCGGCGGTGGGATCCGGGGTCGCCGTGCCCGTTGCCGTGGGCGTGGGCTGTGTGGGCGTGCCGCTGCCGGACGGGCTGGGTCCGGGATCGGTGGCGGCGCCCGCCGCAGCGGGCAGGGCGAGGACGAGTGCCGCCGAGGCCACGACAGCCGCCATGGCCCGGTGCCGGAATACCCGCATCTGCTGCTTGTCTCCTTCCGGTCCGCGGCCCGAGCCTTGGTGGATCCCCCGTGTGGAGCCGCGAACGTCAGGTGCGCTCCCGTCATGCCTAGTCCATTCGGCCCATGTCCGCGACCCCGAACGGACCGAATTTTCCCGAGAACTGCGACGTAACTGTACAAAACGTGCCTGAAATCGTGGTAATCAGCGCTCTCGTAGGCTGCACGTCATGCCCGTCGTCCTCCTGGTCCGCCACGGCCGTACCGCCGCCAACGTCTCCGGCGTGCTCGCCGGACGAACCCCGGGGATCGTCCTCGACGAGTCCGGGCGCGACCAGGCCCGGGCCGTGCGTACGCGACTGGACGGGCTCGTGGCGGCCGACGTCGTCAGCAGTCCGCTCGAGCGCTGTGTCGAGACGGCGTCCGCGCTGGTCGACGACCCGGCCACGCTCCGGCTCGACGACCGCTTGCTGGAGTGCGATTACGGCGGCTGGACCGGGCGCCGTCTCTCCGATCTGCGGCGAACCAAGCTCTGGCGGGTCGTCCAGGAGCACCCGGCCGGCGCCGTCTTCCCCGGCGGGGAGTCCCTGCGAGCCGTCCAGGCCCGGGCGGTCGAGGCGGTCCGCGAGCACGACGCCCGGATCGCCGCCGAGTCCGGCCCCGACGCCGTCTGGATCGCGGTCTCCCACGGCGACGTCATCAAGGCGATCGCCGCCGAGGCCCTCGGAATGCACCTCGACCTGTTCCAGCGCCTCGTCGTCGACCCCGGCTCGGTCACTGCGATCTCCTACACCGACCGGCGGCCCTTCGTCCTGCGGCTCAACGACACCAGCGGGCATCTTGCCGCATTCAGCCCGCCCCGGCGCAGGCGGCGGCGAGCCCCGACCAGCGACGCCGTCGTCGGCGGGGGACGCGGCGGGCCGGCACGTTAGGGTCGTGTGCGTGGTCGCCCAGGTATTCCGATTCGACGATCCTGAACGCTTCGTGGCCGGCACCGTCGGTGCGCCCGGCCAGCGCAGCTTCTTCCTCCAGGCGCGCGACGCCCGCCGCCTCACCACCGTGGTGCTCGAGAAGGAACAGGTCTCCGTTCTGGCCGAGCGAGTCGACGTCATGCTCGACGAGGTCCTGCGTCGCAGCCGCGGAGTCGCCTCGGTGCCGGCCATCGCCCCGGCCGACACCGAGGACCTCGACCCGCTCGACCAGCCCATCGTCGAGGAGTTCCGGGTCGAGACCATGACCCTGACGTGGGACGACGACCTCGAACGGGTCGTGATCGCGGCCTACGCGCCCTCCGAGGACGACACCGCCGCCGAGCCCCCCGACGACCCGGAGGAGTCCGACCGCGACGTCCTGGTCGTGCGGCTCAGCGGCGCCGGCGCGCGCGCCTTCGTCCGCCGCGCCCAGGCACTCGTCGCAGCCGGCCGGCCCCCGTGTCCGCTGTGCGGGCTGCCGCTCGACCCCGAGGGTCACATCTGCCCGCGCCAGAACGGCTACCGGCGCCGGGACTGACGTCAGTCATGGACACACTGGCGCTGCTGCGCGAGGGCGAGCTGACCGTCGACGGCCGGCTGACCGTGGCCTCCAACCTCACGCTGGTGGGCGAGGTCGCGCTCGGCGACGAGCGGCTGCGTTGCGTGTACAAGCCGATAGCGGGCGAGAGCCCACTCTGGGACTTCTCCGACGGCAGCCTGGCCGGCCGCGAGGTCGCCGCCTACGAGCTGTCGGTGGCGGCCGGCTGGGACGTCGTGCCGCCCACCGTGCTGCGTGCCGACGGCCCGATGGGTTCGGGCATGTGCCAGGCGTGGATCGACCAACCCGACGAGGTCCGGGCCTGGGTGGACGTCGTCGGTTTGGACGACGTTCCCGACGGCTGGCTGCCGATCCTCGAGGCGATCGACGGTGACGGCGCACCGGTCGTGCTCGTCCACGCCGACGACCCGCTCCTGCGCCGGCTCGCCCTGTTCGACGTGGTCGTCAACAACGCCGACCGCAAGGGCGGTCACGTGCTGACCCAGGTGTCGTCGGCCGCGGGCATCGTGGGCGGCGTCGGTGATGCCGGTGATCCCGGTGATGCCGGAGGCCCGGCGGGCGTTGTCGGCGTGGTCGGCGTCGACCACGGGGTGTCGTTCCACACCGATCCCAAGCTGCGCACAGTGCTGTGGGGGTGGGCGGGCGACGAGCTGAACGCCGGCGAGCTGGACCGACTCGACGCGCTCCGGAGCACCCTTGGCGGAGCGCTGGGGGAGCGGCTCGGCGAGCTGATCAGCGCCGACGAGGTCGAGGCCACAGCGCGGCGGGTCGACGACCTCACCACGTCCGGGCGGCTGCCGGTTCCCACGGGTCGGATGCCGGTTCCCTGGCCGCTGTTCTGAGGATCTAGGGTCGGGCATATGCGAGCCTGGACCAGCCCTGACCTTCCCGTGCTGCCCGGACGCGGCGTGCCGCTACGCCTGCACGACACGTCGTCGGGGACGGTCCTGCCCACCTCGCCCGGCCCGGTGGCGTCGATGTACGTCTGCGGCATCACGCCCTACGACGCCACTCATCTGGGGCACGCCGCCACGTACGTCGCTTTCGACCTGGTGAACCGAGTGTGGCGCGACGCCGGGCACGACGTGCGTTACGTCCAGAACGTCACCGACATCGACGACCCACTGCTCGAGCGTGCCGCCCAGACCGGCGAGGACTGGCGCGAGCTGGCGCAGTCCCAGACCCAGCTGTTCCGCGACGACATGGCCTGGCTGCGGGTGCTCGCTCCGGCCCAGTACATCGGCGCGGTCGAGGCGATTCCGATCGTCCTCGAGCTGATCGAGCGGCTGAAAGACGCCTCGGCCGTGTACGACGTCGACGGCGATCTGTACTTCTCGGTGCGCTCGGACGCGACGTTCGGGTCGGTCGCCGGGCTCGACGACGCCACGATGCGAGCGGTGTTCGCCGAACGCGGTGGCGACCCGGACCGGCCGGGCAAGCAGGACCCCCTCGACTGCCTGCTCTGGCAGCGCGAACGCCCCGGCGAGCCGTCGTGGCCAGGCCCGTTCGGCCGTGGTCGTCCCGGGTGGCACATCGAGTGCACGGCCATCGCGCTGCGCTACCTGGGTGAGGGGTTCGACGTCCAGGGCGGCGGCAGCGACCTCGCGTTCCCGCACCACGAGATGTGTGCGGCCGGGGCTCACGTCGCCACGGGGACGCGCCCCTTCGCCCAGGCCTACGTGCATGCCGGCATGGTGGGCCTCCACGGCGAGAAGATGTCGAAGTCGCTCGGCAACCTCGTGTTCGCCTCGGGCCTGCGTGCCGACGCCCACGACCCGGGTGCGGTGCGATTGGCCCTGATCTCCTCGCACTACCGAGCCGACCGCGAGTGGACCGACGAGGTGCTGGCCGTCGGCGAGGAGAGGCTGGCGCGCTGGCGGGCGGCCGTGTCTGCTCAGGTCGGTCCGGATGCGATGGGGCTGCTCGCCGACGTGCGGGGCCGGCTCGCCGACGATCTCGACACGCCTGCCGCGCTCGCCGCGATCGATCGCTGGGCCGACGAGGCCCGAGTGGGAGGCGGCACCGACCCGTCCGCCCCGCAGCTGGTCCGGACACTCGTCGACGCGTTGCTGGGCGTGGCGCTGTAGCGCTCGCCGGAATGATCACGTTCAGCAGGCGATCACCTGCGCCGGCATGCCTACAGGCCTCGTGATGCGGGCGATTCCCTGCTGAACGTGATCATTCCAGGGCCAGGGCCAGGGCCAGGGGACGGTCAGCCGAACGCCTGGGCGACCAGTTCGGCGAACAGCTCCTGGTCGTCGACCTCGAGGCCTCGAGCACCGAACCACCCGCAGACGTTGCGGCAGTCGCGTTGCAGGAAGTCCATGCCCTGCGGGTTGCCCACAATGTCGATGATCTGCGGAAGGTCGATGATCACCAGGCGATCTCCCTGGGCCAGGATGTTGTAGGGCGAGAGGTCGCCGTGGGCCCATCCTGATCGCGCGAGCGTGCCCATGGCGTCACGGAGCTGGTCGTAGTACGAGGCCAACAGGGTCGGGTCCGGCCTGGTCTGGGCGAGCCGAGGCGCGGCCTCGCCGTCGACATGGATGAACTCCATGAGCACTTCGGTGCCGTCGATCTGCACCGGATACGGCACCGGTACCCCGGCCAGCCAGAGGTCGCGCAGGGCCACGAACTCGGCGTACGCCCATTGCCCGGAGGCGACGGCGCGTCCGTGGGCGGACTTCTTGGCCATTGCTCGGGCGTCACGACTGCGGCGGGTGCGGCGCCCCTCGACATAGGAGGCGCTGCGGTGGAACGTGCGGTGCTCCTCGCTGCGGTAGCGCTTGGCCGCGAGCAGGGAACGACGGTCCGCCCGGCCGGGGACGGCGCGCTCGAGCAGGAAGACGTCGGCTTCCTTGCCGGTCTTGAGCACGCCGAGCTCCGTGTCGACGGCTGCCTGCTCGGTCACGACCCAGTCGGGCCTGGGCTCGGGTCCGCGGGCCCCGCGCTCGACATCGAGCCAGGTGGACCAGCGTTGGTCGGGCCCGGGATCGTCGACCTCGTCGAACGCAAGGTCCCACTGCGGGGTGCTGGTGAAGGTGTCAGAACGGTCGTACTCGTCGTCGAAGAGACGCGAAGTCATGCGTGGTGCTCCTGAGGTGAGAAGAGGCGGTGCGGGTGAGCGCACCCGAGACATCGATAGACATCTGGCTCGCCTCCTTCTCGGCACAGGCAGCGTCGGTCGCCACCGTCAGACGCGAACTACTGTCGCGGAGCAGCACAGCGCGATGCAACCGAATTTCCCGCCGCCTGCCTCGGAATGATCACGTTCAGCAGGCATTCGCCCACGCCACCAGGCTTCTAGGCCTAGTGGTGCGGGAGAAGCCCTGGTGGTGTGCCCGCACCCGCCCGACGGCACCAGCGTCCCCACAGGCCGAGGTCCGTCCACACCCGCCGATTCCGAGCACACGTTGTCCACAATCGCCGGTCGCTGGATCGTGCCGGCCCGCCTGCCGCCGCCACCCTCGGGAGCCATGAACCCACGTCTGCGTGCCACCGCCGCGCTCCAGGGCGGCGTCATCCTCCGACCACAGGCGTTGCGTGCCGGACTTGTCGACGACGAGATCGCCCGCCTGCGCGCCCAGGGCCACTGGCACGGCGTGCGCCGCGGCGCGTACGTCCCGGCGGAGCTGTGGCAGTCGCTCGACCATGAAGGCCGGCATCGTGCCCTGACCCGCGCCGTCCACCTGCAGCTCACCGCGCCAGCCGTGATCAGCCACGTCTCGGCAGCGGTCATGTTGGGGCTGCCGATCTGGGACCTCGATCTCTCATGCGTCCACGTCACGCGCGCGGACCTGCACTCCCCGCGACGAGAGGCCGGCGTTCATCACCACGCGGGCCACCTGGCAGACGACGATGTCGTGATCGTCGACGGTGTGCCGGTCACGAGCCCGGCCCGCACGGCCGTCGACCTGGCGCGCACTGTCGATTTCGAACAAGCCGTCGTCACCGCCGATGGTGTCCTTCGGCTTCCTGACGTCGGCCCGCAGGACCTACTCGACGCCCTCGATCGGGCCCGGTCGTGGCAGGGTGCACGATCGGCGGGGCGGGTGATCACCTTCGCCGACGGGCGCGCCGAGAGCGTGGGGGAGTCCCGGCACCGCGTCCAGATCCTGCGCCTGGGCCTGCCCGTTCCCGACCTGCAGGTCGTCGTGTCCGGCCCGGGCGGATCCAGCGATCGGGTCGACTTCCTGTTCGAGGCGCACCTGACCATCGGCGAGTTCGACGGCAAAGGCAAGTACCAGCGGCTTCTCCGCAACGACGAGACGCCGCAGGACGCCGTGTGGCGCGAGAAGCGTCGCGAGGACAGGCTGCGTGAGCTCGGCTACGAGGTGGTTCGTCCGGCCTGGGCCGACCTGTATCGCGATCGCGAGGTCGCGCAGCGGTACCGCCGAGCGTTCGAACGATCTAGCCGTCGGCGCTGACGTCGTAGCGTCCACGCAATCACCGGCACATCACCAGGGCTTCTCCCGCGCCACGAGGCCTGCAGGCATGGTGGAGCACCCAATCGGGTGGTGAACGTGATCATTCGGGAACCGGAACCGGGGGCCGGCGCCTGCACCCGCCGGCTACTTGTCGCGGCGCCGGAGGTAGCGCTCGAACTCGCGGGCGATGTGCTCGCCGGAGGCTTCGGGCAGGTCGACGGTGTCGCGGGCCTCCTCCAGCCGCCGGACGTACTCGGCGATGTCCTCGTCCTCTTCGGCCAGCTCGTCGACGCCGTGCTGCCACGCCTCGGCCTGTTCGGCCAGTTCGCCCATCGGCACGGCGACGTCGAGGAGGTCCTCGATGTGCTGCATCAGCACCAGCGTGGCCTTGGGACACGGCGACTGCCCGACGTAGTGGGGTACGGCCGCCCAGAGCGACACGGCGTCGAGCCCGGCACGGGTGGCGGCGTCCTGGAAGACGCCCACGATGCCTGTGGGGCCCTCGTACCGCGACGTCTCGAGCCCCAGCACTGTGGCCTGGGCCGGGTTGCTGGCCGACATGCTGACCGGCACCGGCCGGGTGTGGGGGACGTCGGCCAGCAGCGCGCCGAGGGTGATGACCCGCTCGACACCCAGCTCGGCCGCCACCCCGAGCAGCTCGCTGCAGAATCCACGCCAGCGCATGTTGGGTTCGATGCCCCGCAGCAGGACGATGTCGTGGCGCGAGCCCGGCACCGACGCCACTGAGAGGCGGGTGGTGGGCCATTCGAGGCTGCGGACGCCGGAGTCGTCGAGGGAGACCACGGGGCGATTGACCTGGAAGTCGTAGTAGTCGTCCGGGTCGAGGGTTGCGAGCGGGGTGGCCCGCCATTCGCGTTCGAGCTGCTCGATAGCAGCCGTGGCGGCCTCGCCGGCGTCGTTCCAGCCCTCGAAGGCCGCGATGAGCACCGGGTCGGTCAGCTGTGGAACGCCGTCGAGTTCAATCACGCTCTCGTCTCCCTGCCTGGCGGTCGCGACGTCCGGTGCGGAGCCGTGCGCGCCGTCCGCGCCAAGCCTATGCCTGGCGCCTACCGGCGCGACGCCTCGCGGCGCACGCTATCTCCGCCGCCGACGCCGTGCGATCGTCGGCATGCACCCCGTACGCCGAAGATCGACGCGATCTCACATGCGGAGACCCGAAGCCCACATTCCGGACGTCCGGGTTCGCGAGACCACCCCGCCGACTAGCCTGATCTGGTGTCTGCCCAGCCTGCCGCCCTGCGCCAAGCGCTCTCCGAGCGAGTCGTCGTCGCCGACGGAGCCATGGGCACGATGCTGCAGGCGGCCGAGCTCACCCTCGACGACTTCCAGGGCCACGAGGGCTGCAACGAGATCCTCAACGTCACCCGTCCCGACGTCGTCCGGTCGATCCACGACGCGTACTTCGCGGTCGGCATCGACTGCGTCGAGACGAACACCTTCGGCGCGAACTGGGCGAACCTCGGCGAGTACGGCATTTCCGACCGGATCCACGAGCTCGCCCAGACCGGCGCGGCTCTGGCCCGCGAGGTCGCCGACGGCTGGACCACCCCGGACCGCCCGCGCTGGGTGCTCGGGTCGGTAGGCCCCGGCACCAAGCTGCCCTCCCTCGGCCACGTCCCCTTCGCCACCCTGCGCGACGCCTACCGAACCCAGGTCGAGGGCATGATCGACGGCGGCATCGACGCCGTCCTGATCGAGACCGCCCAGGACATCCTGCAGGCCAAGGCGGCCGTCATCGGCGCTCGACGGGCGATGCGGGCCGCCGGCGCCGACCTCCCGCTCCTGGTCAACGTCACCGTCGAGACCACCGGCACCATGCTGCTGGGCACCGAGATCGGCGCCGCCCTCACCGCCCTCGAACCGCTCGGCATCGACCACATCGGCCTCAACTGCGCCACCGGCCCGGCCGAGATGAGCGAGCACCTGCGCCACCTCGCCCGCCACGCCGGCATCGGCCTGGCCTGCATGCCCAACGCCGGGCTGCCCGAGCTGACCGCAGACGGCGCCCACTACCCGCTGACCCCGCGCCAGCTCGCCGACGCCCACGACCTGTTCACCGCCGAGTACGGGCTCGGGCTGGTCGGCGGATGCTGCGGCACCACCCCCGAGCACCTCCGCCAGGTGGTCGAGCGGGTCGGCGGCCGCGAGATCACCCGGCGCAGCCCACGCCGCGAGGCCGGCGCGGCCAGCCTTTACCAGCACGTACCGTTCCGGCAGGACACCTCGTACCTCGCCATCGGCGAGCGGACCAACGCCAACGGCTCCAAGGCGTTCCGCGAGGCCATGCTCGACCAGCGCTGGGACGACTGCGTCGAGATCGCCCGGTCCCAGACCCGCGACGGCTCGCACCTGCTCGACCTCTGCGTCGACTACGTCGGGCGCGACGGCGTGGCCGACATGCGTGAGCTGGCCGCGCGGCTGGCCACGGCTTCGACGCTGCCGCTGGTGCTCGACTCCACCGAGCCCGCGGTCATCGAGGCCGGCCTGGAGTGTCTCGGCGGGCGAAGCGTCATCAACTCGGTGAACTACGAGGACGGCGACGGCCCCGAGTCCCGCTTCGCCCGGATGACCACTCTGGCCGCCGAGCACGGCGCCGCCCTGATCGCGCTGACCATCGACGAGGAAGGCCAGGCCCGCACCCCCGAGCACAAGGTGGCCGTCGCCGAGCGGCTGATCGCGGACCTGACAGGCACCTGGGGGGTGCGCGAATCGGACATCATCATCGACTGCCTGACGTTCACCATCGCCACCGGCCAGGAGGAGTCGCGCCGCGACGGCGTGGCCACCATCGAGGCGATCCGCGAGCTCAAGCGCCGCCACCCCGACGTCCAGACGACACTCGGACTGTCGAACATCTCCTTCGGCCTCAACCCCGCGGCCCGCATCGTGCTGAACTCGGTGTTCCTCCACGAGTGCGTCAAGGCCGGCCTCGACTCGGCGATCGTCCACGCCGCCCGCATCCTGCCGATCTCCCGCATCCCGGAGGAGCAGTACGAGGTCGCCCTCGACCTGATCTACGACCGCCGCCGCCCGGCCACCGACGACGCCCCGGCCTACGACCCGCTCTCGCGCTACCTCGAGCTCTTCGAGGGCGTCACCGCCTCCACCGAGGACCGCGCCGCCGCCCTGGCCGGGCTGCCGCTGTTCGAGCGGCTCGAACAGCGCATCGTCGACGGTGAGCGCAAGGGGCTCGAGGACGACCTCAACGAGGCCCTGCGGCAGAAGCCCGCGCTGGCCATCGTCAACGAGACCCTCCTGTCCGGCATGAAGACCGTGGGCGAGCTGTTCGGGTCCGGCGAGATGCAGCTGCCCTTCGTGTTGCAGAGCGCCGAGGTCATGAAGGCCGCGGTGGCCTACCTCGAACCCCACATGGACCGCCTCGAGGGCGACACCGGCAACAAGGGCACGATCGTGCTGGCCACCGTCAAGGGCGACGTCCACGACATCGGCAAGAACCTCGTCGACATCATCCTGTCCAACAACGGCTACGGCGTGGTCAACCTCGGCATCAAGCAGCCCATCGGGGCGATCCTCGACGCCGCCGAGGAGCACGGCGCCGACGCCATCGGGATGTCCGGGCTGCTGGTCAAGAGCACCGTGGTCATGAAGGAGAACCTCGAGGAGATGAACCAGCGCGGGGTGTCCGCGCGCTGGCCCGTGCTGCTCGGGGGAGCCGCCCTCACGCGCGCCTACGTCGAGGACGACCTCGCCTCGCTCTACGCCGGCGAGGTCCGCTACGCTCGCGACGCCTTCGAGGGGCTGCGGCTGATGGACGCCATCGCCCAGGCGCGCACCGATCCGAAGATCGAGCTGGCCGACGCCCTGCCCGCCCTGCGCAAGCGCCGAGTGGCCCGGGGCGCGAAGGCGACCGAGCTCGCGGCTGGCCCCGACATCCGCTCCGACGTCGCGGCCGACAACCCGGTGCCGGTCCCGCCGTTCTGGGGCTCGCGAGTGGTGCGCGGGCTACACCTCGCCGACTACGCCTCCTACCTCGACGAGCGCGCGACGTTCCTCGGCCAGTGGGGGCTCAAGGGCACCCGGGGCGGAGCCAGCTACGAGGAGCTCGTCGAGATCGAGGGCCGCCCGCGGCTGCGGATGTGGCTGGACCGCCTGCACACCGACGGCATCCTCGAGGCCGCCGTCGTGTACGGCTACTGGCCGGCCGTGGCCGAGGGGCGCGACCTCGTCGTCCTCGACCCGGAAGACCACGGCAAGGAGCTCGAGCGCTTCTCGTTCCCGCGGCAGCGCCGCGACCGCCGGCTGTGCCTGTCCGACTTCTTCCGCTCGCGCGAGTCCGGCGAGGTCGACGTGGTCGGGTTCCACCTGGTGACCATGGGCCCGCGGGTGGCCGAGGCCACCGCGAAGCTGTTCGCCGACAACGCCTACCGCGACTACCTCGAACTGCACGGCCTCTCGGTGCAGCTCACCGAGGCGCTGGCCGAGTACTGGCATGCGCGGGTCCGTGGCGAGCTGGGCTTCGGGGGAGAGGACGACGACGACCTCGCCGGCATCCTCAAGCAGGAGTACCGCGGGTCGCGCTACTCCTTCGGCTACCCCGCCTGTCCCGACCTCGGCGACCGCGCGAAGCTGGTGCGGCTGCTCCGGCCGGAGCGGATCGGGGTCACCCTGTCCGAGGAGCTCCAGCTCCATCCCGAGCAGTCCACCGACGCGATGGTCGTCCACCATCCCGAGGCGAAGTACTTCAATGCCACCTGAGGCCGGCCCGGGCCGGATTTCGGGCGCTGCGGGCCGACATGGGATCATCGAGCCCGTGACCTCGCACCTGCCTGCCGCCGTTCTGTGGGATATGGACGGCACTCTCGTCGACACCGAGCCGCTGTGGATCGCCTCCGAACGCGCGCTCGTCGAACGCCACGGCGGCACCTGGACCGACGCCGACAGCCTCGCCCTGGTCGGCAGTGACCTGCTGGCCGCAGGCGAGTACATCCGGACCCGCGGCAACGTGACGATGACCGCCGCCGAGATCGTCGACCACATGATCGGCGAGGTGCTCGAGGGCGTCCGTCAGCACGTCGAGTGGCGCCCCGGCGTACCCGAGCTGCTGGCCGAGCTACGCCAGGCCGGCGTTCCGTGCGCCATGGTCACCATGTCCTACCGCGTGCTCGCGCAGGCCATCGCCGACCGCCTCCCGGCCGGCACCTTCGTCACGCTCGTCACGGGCGACTCTGTGACCCACGGAAAGCCTCACCCGGAGCCCTACCTGACTGGCGCGGCCGCCCTCGGCGTCGACCCGGCCGCGTGCGTGGTCATCGAGGACTCCGCCACCGGCGTCCGCTCAGGGTTGGCCGCCGGAGCGCAGGTCATCGGCGTGCCGAACGTCCAGGCGCTGGATGCCCAGCCCGGTCTGGTCGTGCTCGACTCGCTCGCCGGGGTGGGCGCGGCCGACCTCCTCGCGCTGTTCGACGAGTCGCGTCTCGACCCGGTCTGAGCGGCTCACCCGACCTGGCCGATCGGCGGCACCGGCGGTAACAGGTCGGGTCGGAAGCGGCGCACCCAGTCGCCCATCGGGCCGAGGGTCCAGGACGGGTCGAGGGCTCCCACCGGGATGGCGACCTCGGGCCGTCCGTCGGCGGGGTTGACCGCAGCCGCGGCGAGCTGATCGCGCATCCAGCCCGGGATCCGCGCCGGGGTCACCCGCTCACCCCACCCGACCAGGCCCTCGGAGCTCGACCGGCCCACGCGGGCTCGGGCGCCGAAGCCGTGGCCGATCGAGCGGCCGTCGGCCAGCTGGCTGTGCACCGTGTCGATCCCGGTCACGTCGGTCCAGGCCAGCCGAGTCCGGAAGCCACGGCCGTCGACGATCTCGACGCCCGCCTCCGAGAAGCGCACCACCGTGTTCGCCACCAGCGCGCGGAACTTCCGGTGCAGGACGCCGACGAGAACGGCCGTGGCCAGCGCGCCGATGGCGATCCCGCCAGGCGTGCTGGACGTGAGGATCGCCCCGAGCAGCAGCATGACGGCGAAGAACAGGACGAGCACGCCCAGGAACGGCGCGAGGAACCGCCCGAACGTGCTGGACGGCAGCCGGAACTCGGCGGGAAGCGGCGCACGCGGCGCGGGTGTCGACACGACGGCCCATGCTAGACAGCCGCTGCCCGGACCTCCGGGAACCTGCCCCAGCCGGCCGGGGCAGTGGAGCCGAGGGGTGGAAGGTGTCCGGTCGGATGGGCGATTGGACGGACGGCTGACCGTATACCGGTCACAACTGTTGCGAAATCGCGACGTCTTCATGACGTCACGGTGACTCCCCGCCCGCTTCCAGGCAGTACTGTCACAGGCCACCCGGTCGAAAACCCCGACCGGCACTCGACCCTGTGTGAGGTGTGAGATGCGAAGCACCAGCCTGATCCGCAGGCTCGCCGCGGGAGCTTCCGCCGGTGCGCTGACCCTGGGCCTCGCGGCCTGTGGCGGAGGCGACGACGACGGCGGCGAGGCATCCGGCGAGAGCGGTGGCACGCTCGTCTTCGCCGGCTCGCAGGATCCGGTGATCCTCGACGGCTCGCTGGTCAGCGACGGCGAGTCGACCCGGGTGATCAACCAGATCTTCGAGGGCCTGGTCCGCAGCGAGGAGGGCGGCACCGAGATCGAGCCCGCGCTCGCCGAGGAGTGGGAAGCCAGCGCCGACGGCCTGCAGTGGACGTTCCACCTCCGCGAGGGCGTCACCTTCCACGACGGCGAGGCGTTCAACGCCGAGGCCGTCTGCTTCAACTTCGAGCGCTGGTACAACTTCACCGGCGTGCTGCAGAGCCCGGCCGTCTCGTACTACTGGGGCACCGTCATGGGTGGCTTCAAGACCAACGAAGACCCCAACATGGTGCAGAGCCTCTACACGGGCTGCGAGGCAACCGACGAGCAGACCGCCGTCATCACCCTGAGCAAGCCGTCGTCGGCGTTCATCTCCGCGCTGGCCATGCCCGCCTTCACGATCGCCAGCCCGAAGGCGCTCACCGACTACCAGGCCGACGCCGTCAGCGGCACCGGCGAGGCGCCGAGCTTCGACGGCACCTTCGGCTACGAGCACCCGGTCGGCACCGGCCCGTTCCAGTTCGAGTCGTGGGAGCGCGGCAGCCAGGTCACGCTGACCCGCTACGACGACTACTGGGAGGAGCCCGCGAAGGTCGACGAGTTGATCTTCACGGTCATTCCGGACGGACCCGCGCGACGCCAGGCGCTGGAGGCCGGCGACGTCGATGGCTACGACCTGGTCGACCCGGCCGACGTGGGCGCGCTCGAGGAGGCTGGCTTCCAGATCCAGTTCCGGCCGGCGTTCAACACCGCCTACATCGGCTTCCAGCAGACCGTGGCGCCCTTGGGCAACCTCAAGATCCGTCAGGCCATCGCTCACGCGATCGACTTCGACAACCTGATCAGGACCAACTACCCCGAGGGCACCGAGCGCGCCAACCAGTTCCTCCCGCCGGAACTGTTCGGGCACGCCGACGAGGTCACCGAGTACGACTACGACCCCGACCTCGCCCGGCAGCTCATCGCCGAGTCCGGCGAGACCAACCTGACGATCCCGTTCTGGTACCCGACCGACGTCTCGCGGCCGTACATGCCCAAC
>DATCVR010000296.1:0-44770 GCA_036566745.1 Jiangellaceae bacterium
GTGCCGGCGGTGGCCATGCCGGCACGGTCGGCGGCGATCTCGTTCAGCCGGGCCGTGAGGCGCTCGGCCAGCCGCCTGGAGTTGGCGAACACGATGGTGGAGCGGTGCGCCGCGACGAGGTCGGCCACCCGTTCCTCGACGTGTGGCCAGATGGAGCCGGTGCGGTCGTCCTCGGGCGGGGAGCCGGAGACCGAGGCGTCGAGCTCGGCGAGATCGGGGACCGGGACCACCACCTCGAGGTCCCATTGCTTGACGCTGGGCGGCGCGACCACCTGGACCGGGCGGGAGCCCCCCAGGAACCGGGCGACCTCGTCGACGGGGCGCACCGTGGCCGACAGGCCGATCCGCTGAGCCGGCGTGGCCAGCAGCGCGTCGAGGCGTTCGAGGGAGAGCGCGAGGTGGGCGCCGCGCTTGGTCCCGGCCACCGCGTGCACCTCGTCGACCACGACCGTCTCGACGTGGCGCAGCGCCTCACGCGCCTGGGAGGTGAGCAGCAGGAACAACGACTCGGGCGTGGTGATGAGGATGTCGGGGGGATGCCTCTGGAACCGGCGGCGTTCGTCGGCCGGGGTGTCGCCCGAGCGGATGCCGACGGTGATCTCCGGCGGCGCCAGCCCGAGCTGGGCGGCCGAGCGGGCGATGCCGGCGAGGGGCGCGCGGAGGTTGCGCTCGACGTCGACGGCGAGCGCCTTGAGCGGGGACACATAGAGCACCCGGCAGCGATGCAGGGGATCGTCGGGCGGCGGGGCGGCCGCGAGCCGGTCGAGCGACCAGAGGAACGCCGCGAGGGTCTTGCCCGATCCGGTGGGCGCGACCACGAGCGCGTTGGAGCCCGTGGCCACCGCCCGCCAGGCGTCGTCCTGGGCAGGGGTGGGCGCAACGAAGGAGTCGGCGAACCACGCGCGGGTGGCCGGGCCGAACAGGTCGAGGACGTCGCCCATGGGGTCCATCCTGAACCCCGGGACCGACAGACGCGCCGCATGCGGGGGTAGGCGACGCGTTATCGCTGGGGTCTCGCTGCCGCCCGGGCGGCAGCGAGACCCCAGCGAGGTCTCCCGCGCCGGCTCAGGACCGGCAGGCCCGAGGCACCCCGACGAGGCTTGCCGTCGGCGCGGACGTGTCGAGACCAGCCAGCGCGACCTCGGTTTCGAGGCAGTTGTTCGCCTCGTCCGACTCGACGATCCGGTTGTCGGGATCGACCTTGGTGACCAGCAGGTAGCGTCCGTCGGCGAGGCCACTCACCTCGATCATCTGGTCGGGCAGGCCCCAGGTGTACTCGTCCGCCCAGCCCACGCTGATGCCGTTCTTGAACTGCAGCCGTCCGTCCTTCTCACCGATGGGCTCCAGGCAGCGCGGCGCGGGGTAGGTCTGCGCGACGTTGCCTTTGACCGCCCACCACTCCAGCTCGGTGTCGGCCATGCAGAACCCGTTCTTCAGGCCGCTGGCCGACGGTGCCGTGCTGATCGGGTTGCCGTCGGCGTCGAGGGCGTACAACGACGACTGCGAGAAGGCGTCGAAGTGGTAGTGCGAGTGCACGTCGTGATAGTGCATGTCGCCGGCCGACCGCTCGTAGAACGAGCCGTCGCTGCGATAGATCCGCTGGACGGCCGCCACTTCGTGCTCCGGCGTCTCCGGGTCGGTCGACCACCGGACGTCCACCGGGCCGCTTCCCACGTTGGCCGCCCGCTGGCCGCTGCGCAGGCACAGGCTGGCACCCTGCTCGTCGATCTCGCTCTGGAAGCACGAGGAGCCGGCGGGCGCGGTGTCGCCGAAGATGGGCGGCGGCGTGTCGAAGGTCGCCGTCCGGTGCGGCAGTACCTCGAGGTCGGGCAGCATGTCGCGCACGGGCTGGACGGATGGATCGGTCTCGGTCTCCGCCAGGCCTTCGTAGGTGATGACCTCCGATCCCAGGCTCGGGTCCAGCGGCTGCGTCGAGACGAAGACGTCGTAGGTGGCGTCGGCCCTCGGCAACCGAAGCGACTGCGCGAGGCCGATCTGACCGGTCGACGAGGCGACGAGCCTGCGGCCCTTGTACGCATAGAGGCCGAGGCTGTCGTCGGGTCCGGCGTTCAGCCAGCGGGTCGACACCTCGATGGCCCCGGACTGCTGCTTGAGGCGTCCGGGAACCTCGACGGTCAGCCGGATGCGGTCGCAGCCCGTGTCCCGGCACGCCGGCACGTGGTCGTAGGTGGGCCCGTCAGCCCGAACCTCGCCGGACCAGAACTCCGGCTGGGCGGAGTCCACGCGCACGGACGGCTGAGCGCTCTCCGCGCTGCCGGCGGACTGGATCAGGCCGAACGGGATGAACGCCGCGGTGGCGACGACCGCGAGGACGCGCCGCGTGCGCCGGCGCTCGAATGACGTGTGGTGGCGACTCATCTGTGCTCCTCTACCGCCCGAGCGGAGCCGGCGCATCGACGATTCCGCGGACAAGGCTGGATGGGCGCGATCAACCCCCCGATCGCTGCTGGTACGCGGGCCACAGTAGGGCGCGGAAGCTGCGATGACCGGCCACTGTGTGCACGGCGGCTCGCGTGTTCGTGCACCGCGATCCCGCTCCGGAACGCTGTAGCGGCAGAAGGGTCGAATGGATAGCATGCCAGGGCATTTCGGCTCGGCTCCTCCTGAACATCGAGGACATCATGGAGCGCACGCAGTCAGGCGAAGGGCTCGAGCGACTCGCAGCCCTGGCATCGGAGTCCTTCGTCCCGCTCCAGTTGCGTCCCGTCGACGACGCACCGGTGCGAGCACAGTTCCAGGGCGGCTCGGTGAACGGCCTCGTGGTCGCCCGCATCACCGCCGCTCCGCTGGCGGTCGAGAGGTCGCGGAGGCTCATCTCCTCCACCGACCCCGAGATGCTCAAGGTCACGCTGCACCTCGGCGGCCGAGCAGGCGTCGAGCAGGACCGCCGCCACGCTTCGCTGCGGCCCGGCGACCTCGTCGTGTACGACACCCGGCGCCCGTACCGGCTCCGGTACGAAGAGGCGTTCGACACGATCGTCGTCGGCGTGCCGCGCGGGCGGCTGGGCTCCCAGGGGCCGCTGATCGAGCGGCGCAACCTCACGGCGATGCCGGCCGACGCCGGGGTTCGAACGCTGATGGCGGCGTTCCTGACGGGCGTCGCGAACACCCTCGACACGATGTCCGACGGCGCTGGCATGCACCTGGCGGACGCCATGGTGTCGCTGATCGTCTCGGCGTTCTGCGACGTGCCATCCGGACAGCCCGAGTCGGTGTCCTCGCTCGGCGACCGCATCCTCGCCTACTGCCTGGCCAGCCTGGCCGATCCGGGTCTGTCGGTGACCTCCGTCGCTCGTCTGCACGGCGTATCGGTCCGGTACGTCCACAAGGTGTTCAGCCAGCGTGACCTGTCACTGGCCGCATGGATCAGGCGAGAGCGGCTGCTGCGCATCCGCCGTGACCTGGCCGACCCCGACCTGCTGAACCGGTCCACGGCGGACATCGCGGCACGCTGGGGGGTGCTCGACGTCACCCACCTCGGCCGGGCGCTCAAGGCCTCGTTCGGCACATCCGTGCTGGACCTTCGGCGACAAGCCCTGGATGCGGCGGTAGGCCGGGCGGGACCGGTGGCGCCGCACCCTCTGCGGGCCTGAGCTGCGGCGCGAGACCTTCGTCCGCGACGGCGAGCGCGGTGGCTCGGGGCGCGCATAGGATCGTCCGCGTGCGGTTGACGGAGTTCTGGCGGCGGATGGAGCACCACCTCGGCGCGGCCTACGCCGACTCGTGGGCGCGCGACTACGTCCTGAGCGCGCTCGGCGGTCGCACCGTCCACCAGGCGCTCGACGCCGGACATGACCCGAAGCTGGTGTGGCGGGCTGTCTGCGACGAGCTGCGGCTCTCGCCCAGCGAACGCTGAGCGTCCGGCCGTCACGGCGAGGTTGACCTCGACCTCGGATGAGGTTGCAGGCTGGTCCGCATGGACCACCGCGTGCCGCCGGGAAACCCGGGTGCTCTTCGTCGGACCCCCGAGGTAACGTCACGACCCGTGGCAGACGACACCGAGCCGATGATCAGCGCGCGCCGGCTCACCAAGCGCTTCGGCGAGTTCACCGCGGTCGACGGCATCGACGTGTCGGTCCGCCGTGGCGAGGCGTTCGGCTTTCTCGGGCCCAACGGCGCGGGCAAGTCCTCCACCATGCGCATGATCGGCTGCGTCTCGCCGCCCAGCTCCGGCACGCTGCGCATCCTCGGCCTCGACCCCGCCACCCACGGCCCGGCCATCCGGGCCCGGCTCGGCGTGGTCCCCCAGCGCGACACCCTCGACGAAGAGCTCACCGTCCGCGAGAACATCCTGGTCTACGGCCGCTATTTCGGGCTGTCCCACGCCGTCGTGCGCGAGCGGGCAGCCGAGCTCCTCGAGTTCGCCCAGCTCACCGAGCGGGCCGACAGCGTGGTCGAGCCCCTGTCCGGCGGCATGAAGCGCCGGTTGACCATCGCCAGGTCGCTGGTCAACAACCCCGAGGTCCTGTTGCTCGACGAGCCCACCACCGGCCTCGACCCGCAGGCCCGCCACGTGCTCTGGGACCGTCTGTTCCGGCTGAAGCGATCCGGCGTCACCCTCGTGCTCACCACCCACTACATGGACGAGGCCGAGCAGCTCTGCGACCGCCTGGTGGTCATGGACGGCGGCCGCATCGTCGCCGAGGGCTCGCCGCGCCAGCTGATCGCCGAGCACGCCACCCGCGAGGTGCTCGAGCTGCGCTTCGCCGCGGACGACCACGAGCCCTACCGCGCCAAGGTCACCGGGCTCGCCGACCGCATCGAGGTGCTGCCGGACCGCCTGCTCCTCTACACCGACGACGGCGACGCCACCGCTGCCGCGGTCCACCAGCGCGGGCTCACCCCGCTGTCGGTGCTCGCCCGCCGGTCCACCCTCGAAGACGTCTTCCTCCACCTCACCGGCCGCACCCTGATCGACTGACCGCCATGACCATCACCCGATCCGCCACGAGCGCCGCGCCGGTCCCGCCCCGCGAGGGCCGGATGTGGGATCGCGCGTTCTGGCTCTGGCTCGTCAACTACCGCCGGGTGTGGCGCGGCACCATCATCAGCGGCCTGCTCAGCCCGTTGTTCTTCCTCACGGCCATGGGCTTCGGGCTGGGCGCGCTGGTCGACGACGGCGCGGCCGGTGGCATCGACGGCATGAGCTACGTCGCGTTCGTCGCGCCGGGCATCCTCGCCGCCCAGGCCATGCAGACCGCCGTCGGCGAGTCCACGTTCCCGGTGGTCGGAGCCATGAAGTGGCACCGCCAGTACCACGCCATGATCGCCACACCGCTGGGCATCACCGACGTGGTGGTCGGGCACCTCGCGTTCGTCATGATGCGGGTGGCCATCACCACCACGGCGTTCCTCGGGGTCACCCTCGCGCTGGGCGCGTTCGAGTCGTGGTGGGTGCTGCTGGCGTGGCCGGTCGCGGTGCTGACCGGCCTGGCCTTCGCGGCGCCGGTGTTCGCCTTCGCCGCACGGCAGGAGAACGACTCCGGCTTCAACGTGCTGTTCCGCTTCGTCGTCATGCCAATGTTCCTGTTCTCGGGCACGTTCTTCCCGATCGAGCAGCTGCCCACGGTGCTCGAGTGGGTGGCCCGCGCCACCCCGCTGTGGCATGCCGTCGACCTGTGCCGCGGGCTGGCCACCGAGACGGCCACGCTGCTCGGTGGGCTGGGGCACGTGGCCTACCTGCTGCTGTGGGTGATCCTGGGCTTCCGGCTGGCGCTGAGGTCCTTCCGGCGGAGGCTGATCACGTGAACGCCCCCACCTCCGAACGCCATGGGGTCGTCGCGGCCGTGGCCCGCGCGCTGCCGATGCCGGCCGGTGCCGGCATGGCCCGGGCCCTGGTCGAGCGCAACGTGCGCGCGTTCCGCCACGGCTGGATCACGCTGGTCAGCGGCTTCTTCGAGCCGATCTTCTACCTGTTCTCGCTCGGGGTCGGCCTCGGTGCGCTGATCGGCGAGATCGACATCGGCGGCGGCCAGACGGTTGCCTACGCCACCTTCGTCGCTCCGGCGCTGATGGCCTCGGCGGCCATGAACGGCGCGGTCTACGACTCCACGTTCAACGTCTTCTTCAAGCTCAACTACGCCAAGCTCTACGACTCCGTGCTGGCCACCCCGCTCGGCCCGCGCGACGTCGCGGTCGGCGAGATCTCCTGGGCGCTGCTGCGCGGCCTGCTCTACTCCACGGCGTTCCTCGTCGTGGCGGCCGTCAGCGGAGTGGTCACCTCGTGGTGGTCGCTGCTGGCGGTGCCCGCGGCGAGCTTGATCGGCTGGGCGTTCGGCGCCATCGGCATGGCGGCCACCACGTTCATGCGCAGCTGGCAGGACTTTGACTACGTCCAGCTGGCGATCCTGCCGATGTTCCTGTTCTCGGCCACGTTCTACCCCCTGAGCACCTACCCGGAGTCGCTGCAGTGGGTGGTTCAGGCGACTCCGCTGTACCACGGCGTGTCGCTCGTTCGCGATCTCATGCTCGGCCAGATCGGCGCCGGCATCGTGGTCCACGTGGTCTATCTCGCCGCGATGGGGCTGGTCGGGATGGCGTTCGCGGCCGTCCGGATCGAGCGACTTCTGCTGAAGTGACCATCGGAGCCTGCCGGTAGCCTCCCACGAGTGACCGCTACGCCGACTCCTGACACATCCCGGATCGTGGCCGTTCAGCGGCGCACGGTCACCACGTTGATCAGCAGCCAGGTCGCTGGTGGGCTGGGGATCGCGGCGGCGATCGCGGTGGGCGCCGTGCTCGTCACCGAGGTGTTCGGCCGCGAGGACCTCTCCGGACTGGTGCAGAGCTCCCAGGTACTGGGCGCGGCGCTGCTGGCCATGCCGGCCGCGGCGCTGGCGACGGCGTACGGGCGCAGGGCCGGCCTGGGCGCCGCCTATGCGATCGGGGCGGTCGGCGCCGTCCTGGCGGTGGTGGCGGCCCAGACCGCGTCGCTGCCACTGCTGCTGATCGGGACCGCCCTGCTGGGTGGTGGCTCCACCGCGGGGCTTCAGGCCAGGTACGCCGCCACCGACCTGGCCCCCGAGCACCGCCGCGGGCGGGCGCTGTCGGTCGTGGTGTGGGCGACCACGGTCGGTGCGGTGGTGGGCCCGAACCTGGCCGGCCCGGCCGGCGAACTGGCCCAGGGCCTTGGGATCGAGCCGCTGGCCGGGCCGTTCCTCGTGGCCGCCGTGGTGATGGTGGTGGCCGCGCTGGTGGTGGTCGGTGGGCTTCGCCCCGATCCCCTCGTCGTCGCTCGTGAGCTGGGTGGCGAGGTCAGTGCTGGGCGTCGTCGCGGTGTGCTGCGCGCGGGGTGGGCGGCGATGTCGCGATCGCCGCGGGCGATGCTGGGCCTCGCCACAGTGGTGGTGGCACACACGGTGATGGTGTCGGTGATGGTCATGACGCCGGTCCACATGACCCACGGCGGAGCGTCGATCTCGGTGATCGGGTTCGTGATCAGCGTCCACGTGGCCGGCATGTATGCGTTCTCGCCGGTCATGGGCTGGCTCGTCGATCAGGTCGGGCGGATCCCGGTGGTGGTCGGGGGAGCGGTGATCCTGGCGGTGGCCGTGGCGTTGTCGGGTACCGCCGCCGAGGGTCATTCGGCCGGGCTGACGGCCGGGCTCTTCCTGCTGGGGCTGGGATGGTCGGCCTGCATGGTCGCCGGCTCGACGTTGCTGACCGACGCCGTGGCGATCGCCGAGCGACCGGCGGTGCAGGGCGCCTCCGACCTGATGATGGGGCTGGCCGCGGCGGGTGGGGGCGCCCTGGCGGGGGTGGTGGTGGGTACCGCGGGATACGGGGTGCTGAACGCCGGCGCGGCGGTCTTGCTGGTGGTGCCGGTGGTCATGGCCGCCCTCCCGGCGTGTCGGTCGAGTTCGAACATTCGTTCGGTATAGTCTCGCTCCGTGTCGATCGCCGCGATGCGTTGTCCACAGCCGGTGGTTCGTCGCTCGAACCTGTCGGTGGCAGCGCGTAGCGTCATGATCGATGACCAAACGAGCTCAGGGTCGCAGCGCGGCCCGTCGACCCCAGGTGGTATCCATGGCAGCTTCCGCGGATCGTGAGAAGGCTCTCGACACCGCGCTCGCTCAGATCGAGCGATCGTTCGGCAAGGGTTCCGTGATGCGCCTGGGTGATGAAGCCCGCGCGCCGGTCGAGGTGATCCCCACCGGGGCCATCTCCCTCGACGTCGCCCTGGGCATCGGCGGCTTGCCGCGGGGCCGGGTGATCGAGGTCTACGGCCCAGAGAGCAGCGGAAAGACGACGGTCGCGCTGCATGCGGTGGCCAACGCCCAGCGGGCAGGCGGGGTCGCGGCGTTCATCGACGCCGAGCACGCCCTCGACCCGGACTATGCGAAGGCGCTGGGGGTCGACACCGACTCGCTACTCGTCTCCCAGCCCGACACCGGCGAGCAGGCTCTCGAGATCGCCGACACCCTCATCCGCTCGGGGGCCATCGACATCATCGTGGTCGACTCCGTGGCGGCTCTGGTGCCGCGCGCCGAGATCGAGGGCGAGATGGGCGACAGCCACGTCGGTCTCCAGGCCCGGCTGATGAGCCAGGCGCTGCGCAAGATCGCCGGCGCGCTGAGCCAGTCCAACACCACCGCGATCTTCATCAACCAGCTGCGCGAGAAGATCGGCGTCTTCTTCGGCTCGCCCGAGACGACCACCGGCGGCAAGGCGCTGAAGTTCTACGCCTCGGTCCGGCTCGACGTTCGCCGGATCGAGACGCTCAAGGACGGCACCGATGCGGTCGGTAACCGCACTCGCGTCAAGGTCGTGAAGAACAAGGTCGCGCCGCCGTTCAAGCAGGCCGAGTTCGACATCATCTACGGCGAGGGCATCAGCCGCGAGGGTGGGCTGATCGACGTCGGTGTCGAGCAGAGCATCGTCCGTAAGTCCGGCGCTTGGTACACCTACGAAGGCGATCAGCTCGGACAGGGCAAGGAGAACGCTCGCAACTTCCTCAAGGACAACCCCGACCTCGCCGAGGAGATCGAGAAGAAGATCAAGGAGAAGCTCGGGGTGGGTCCCAAGATCGACACTCCGGTGGCTGAGCCTCCCGTCGACTTCTGACCATGGCGCAGAGGAGGCCGGGCCGCCGAGCCGGCGTCGATGACGTCGACGCCGGCGGCCCGGCCGCGCTCGACCCCGAGGCGGACGCGGAGAGCGTCGGGCGCGCGATCGTGCTGCGCAAGCTCGCCAGCGCACCCCAGACCCGCGCGCAGCTCGACGAGGCGATGGCGAAGAAGGACGTGCCCGACCACATCCGCGAGCAGATCCTCGGTCGGTTCGCCGACGTCGGGCTGATCGACGACGCCGCCTTCGCCCGGGCGTGGGTCGAGTCACGCCACGCCGGGCGAGGGCTCGCCAAACGTGCCCTCACCCACGAGCTCCGCCGGCGTGGCGTCGATCCGGCCGTCGCCGACGAAGCGGCCGGGCTGGTGCCGGCCGAGCGTGAGGAGGAGATGGCCAGGGCTCTGGTGGCCCGACGCCTGCCGGGCACCCGCAGGCTCGACCCGGCCGCACGCACCCGCCGGCTGGCGGCGATGCTCGCCCGCAAGGGCTACTCGCCCGGGCTGTCCTATCGGGTGATCCGCGAGGCGCTGCACGACGACGGCGTCGACGCCGACACGGTGCCAGATGATCTCGATTCCACTGACTCCTCTGCGTGAACTCGCATGATCCGGCCGTGCCGCCCGCCTCGAGTCGGCTCGCCTTGAAACTCTGTTCGCCCTTCCGTAGCCTCAACACCTGAGGCTGAAACATTCCGCGACCGCGGATCGGACATAGAGACAAGCATCACCGGACATGGCGTCGAAGGGGTTCGTACCAGAGGATCTCGTCGGCAGTTCTGTGACAGAAGACCGACCCTCCAGAACCTTGGGAGGGTGACCAGCGCTGAGGGCGCTGGCGACGTTTCGGTACCCCGGACGAGGGCTACCGAGGCGTTGAGCTACCCGGTGTCGCCGCGGTTGCGGGACGGTTTCCGCCATTTGGATCGTCCGTTCGCGGATGTCGACATATGAGGGAGCCGACGATGGAGACCGGGACCGCAACACTCATCGTCGGTGTGGTCATCGTTGCCTTGCTGGTAGTGGTGACCATCGGCCTGTACCGCCGCCCTGGCGGGGCCAAACCGGCGTCGGAGTCCGCCTCGCGTGAGGCCGACACCGAGCGACGTTCCGTCGTCGCCGACGAAGTCGAAGCTCTCCGCACCGCGGCCCAGACCGAGGCCGACGAGCTGCGCGAGCGTGCTCGCACCGAGGCCGACGAGCTGCGCCGCCGCGCCGACGAGCTCGGTGCCGAGCTCAAGGAACAGCGTCTCGACCTCGAACGCCGAGAGCAGCGGCTGGGCGAGCGCGAGGAACGTCTCGACGGCGAGGCTCGCACCGTCGACGAGCGGGGCCGCGAACTCGCCGAACTCGAAGCCGACCTCGATGCCCGCTCCCAGAGCCTGGCCGAACTCGAGGCCGAGCGCCGCACGGTCCTCGAGCGCGCCGCCGAGCTGACCGCCGAGCAGGCCAAGGCCGAGCTCGTGGCCGCAGTCGAGACCCAGGCGAAACGTGAAGCCGTCCTCAAGGTCCGCGACATCGAGCGCGACGCCAACGAGCAGGGCCAGAGCCGTGCCCGCGAGATCATCACGCTGGCCATCCAGCGGCTCGCCTCCGAGCAGACCGCCGAGACCGTCGTGTCCGTCCTCCATCTACCGGGCGACGAGATGAAGGGCCGCATCATCGGCCGCGAGGGCCGCAACATCCGTGCCTTCGAGCAGGTCACCGGCGTCAATGTCATCATCGACGACACGCCCGAGGCCGTGCTGCTCTCCTGCTTCGACCCGGTCCGTCGCGAGATCGCTCGGCTGACCCTCGAGGAACTGGTCCTCGACGGCCGGATCCACCCACACCGCATCGAGGAGCAGTACGACAAGAGCCGCGCCGAGGTCGAGGATCTCTGCATCCGGGCCGGCGAGGACGCGCTGGTCGAGGTCGGCATCTCCGAGATGCACCCCGACCTCGTGGCATTGCTCGGCCGGCTCCGCTACCGGACCTCCTACGGGCAGAACGTCCTCAAGCACCTGATCGAGTCGGCCCACCTGGCCGGCATGATGGCGGCCGAGCTGGGTCTCGACGTCACCCTCGCCAAGCGGTGCGCCCTGCTCCACGACATCGGCAAGGCGCTGACCCACGAGGTCGACGGCAGCCACGCCCTGATCGGCGCCGAGGTCGCCCGCCGGTACGGCGAGAACGACGACGTCGTCCACGCGATCGAGGCCCACCACAACGAGGTCGAGGTGCGCACCGTCGAAGCCGTCCTGACGCAGGCGGCCGACGCCATCTCCGGCAGCCGGCCCGGTGCCCGGCGCGAGTCCCTCGAGGCCTACGTCAAGCGACTCGAGCGGCTCGAGGAGATCTCGATGGCCCACGAGGGCGTCGAGAAGGTCTTCGCCATGCAGGCCGGCCGTGAAGTGCGGGTCATGGTGCTGCCGGACGTCGTCGACGATCTTCAGGCCCAGGTCATGGCGCGTGACATCGCCAAGCAGGTCGAGGAGGAGCTGACGTACCCGGGCCAGATCCGCATCACCGTCGTGCGCGAGTCGCGCTCGACCGAGTTCGCCCGCTGACGCCGGAGCATCACGCAGCACCCGGGTGATCATTGGAGGATTCCGGCTGCCCTGGCGACCACGTCTATCCAACGATCACCCGAGCGCGGCCTGGGCCCCGGGTCAGAGCTCGGTGCCGGTCCCGCGGGTGCCAGCGATCTGGACCTGGTCGGCCGCGGCCACGCCGCCCGCAGCCTTGGGCGTGCCCCGACGCTCCAGCCACACCGCGATCCGCGAGATCGTGAAGTTGACCGTGATGTAGATGGCCGCGCCCACGACGAAGAACTGGAACCAGTACTTGTTGCCGAAGAACTGCGTGTTGAGCTGGATCCTGCGCAGCAACTCGGGGTACCCGATGATGAAGCCCAGCGAGCTGTCCTTGAGCAGCACCACCAGCTGGCTGACCAGCGACGGGAGCATCCGGCGGATGGCCTGGGGGAGCAGGATCGTGAACAGCGTCTGGGTGCGGGTCAGCCCCACGGCGTAGGCGGCCTCCGACTGCCCCTTCGGCAGCGAGGCGACGCCGGCTCGCAGGATCTCGGCGATGATCGCGCTGTTGTAGACGACCAGCCCGAACACGACGCCCCAGAAGATCGGCAAGCCGAGGGCGATGACGCCGAAGAACATCAGCAGGACGACCGGGAGTCCACGGAAGAACTCGATGACGGCGGTGGTCGGGAGCCGCACCAGCCGGGGATGCGCCATCCGCCCGATCGACAGCACGACCCCCACCACGGTGGCGATCAAGGCGGCGACGCCGGCGGCCTGGAGGGTGGCGACCAGTCCGGTGAGCAGGAGCGAGCGCCAGACGTCCTCGGAGGTCTGCCCGAGCGGCGGGTCGGTGAAGACCTGCCAGCGTTCGGCGTCCCACTGGCCGCGCAGGTCGAGCTGGCGAAAGACGAAGTAGAGGCCGGCGAGGATCACGACCCCGCCGATGACTGCGTAGATGCGCGCGCGGCGGCGGGCGACCGGGCCGGGAGTGTCGTACAGGACCGAGCTCATCGGGCGAAGGCCACCTTCCGCTCGACCCGCCCGGCGAGGATGCCGGCCGGAATGGTGATGGCGAGGTAGCAGACGGCGACGCCGATCAGCACCGCGATGACGTCGGTGGGGTTGGCGTTGGCCAGCTGCTTCGCAACGCCGAAGAGCTCGACGACGAAGAACCCACCCGCGACCGAGCTGTTCTTGGTCAGCGCGATGAGGATGTTGATGAGCGGCGGGACGACCGTGCGCAGCGCCTGGGGAAGGATGATCAGGCTGAGCGACTGGTTGAACGTCAGTCCCACCGCCCGGGCGGCCTCGGCCTGACCGACGCTGACGCTGTTGACACCGGACCGGACCGCCTCGCAGACGAACGAGGCGGTGTAGATCGACAGTGCGCACACGGCCGAGGCGAAGAACGGGATCTGGATGCCGAGCTGGGGAGCGACGAACACGAAGAAGATGAAGACCAGCGTGAGTGGGGTGTTGCGGACCGTCTCGACGTACCACGCGCCGAACCACCGCAGCGGCGCCACGGGGGAGACCCGGAACCCGCCTAGAACGGTGCCCAGCACCAGTGCGATCGCCCCGCTGAGCAACGTCAGCGCGAGGGTCGTACGGAAGCCTTCCCAGTACAGCGGAAGGTTGTCGAGAACGGCGTCCACGCCGACTCACCTACCTCGTCGTCTTGGTCGATCTGCGGCGAAGGGGCGGGCTTCGCATGTCGAAGCCCGCCCCATCGCACCCCAGTCGGATCAGTAGCGGTCGACCGTGGGCGGCTCGGGCGTCTCGAGCACGGTGCCGGCCGTGGACTCCCACGCCTCGGCCCACGAGCCGTCCTCGAAGGACTCCTCGAGGGTGTCGTTGATGAAGGTGCGGAACTCGTCGTCGCCCTTCATCAGGCCGATGCCGTAGGGCTCCTCGGTGAACGCCTCGCCGACGAGCTTGAACTCGCCTTCGTTCTGGTCGACGAACCCGGACAGGATGACGTTGTCGGTGGTGACGGCGTCGACCTGGCCGTTGCGCAGCGGCTCGAGGCAGTCGGAGTATGCGGCGGTGGGCACGAGCTCGGCCTCGGGGTAGTTGGTGCGGATGTTCTCGGCCGGTGTGGACCCCTCGACCGAGCAGACCTTCTTGCCGGCGAGGTCGTCCGGGCCGTTGATGTCGGTGTTGCTCTCGAGCACCATGATCGTCTGGCCGGCCTCGTAGTACGGCCCGGCGAAGTCGACGATCTGCTTGCGCTCGTCGTTGATCGTGTAGGTGGCCACGACGATGTCGACCTGGCCGTCCTGGATGAACTGCTCACGGTTGGCCGAAACGGTCTCGACCCACTCGATGTTCTCCTCGTCGATGCCGAGCTTGCCGGCGATGATCTTGGCGATCTCGACGTCGAAGCCGACCGGGACGCCGTCGGGACCGACCAGGCCGAACAGCGGCTGGTCGAACTTCGTGCCGACGGTGATGGAGCCGGCGTCGGCCAGCTCCGCCATGGTGCTGCCCTCGGGGAAGTCGGTGGCCGAGACGTCCTCGGGCTCGGTCGTGGGTTCGTCGTCGCCACCACAGGCGGCGAGCACGAGCGCGGCCGTTGCTGCGACGGCGGCGAACGCGAATCGGCGTGTACGCATCTCGAATCTCCTCGTCGTACTGCTCAGTGCGTCAGGATCTTGCTGAGGAAGTCTTGTGCTCGGTGGCTCTTGGCGTTGGTGAAGAACTCCTCCGGCGCCGCCTCTTCCACGATCTGCCCTGCGTCCATGAACACGACCCGGTTGGCCGCGCGCCGGGCGAAGCCCATCTCGTGGGTGACGACGATCATCGTCATGCCGTCCTTGGCCAAGGAGATCATCACGTCGAGGACCTCGTTGATCATCTCCGGGTCGAGCGCCGAGGTGGGCTCGTCGAAGAGCATCACCTTGGGCTTCATCGCCAGGGCCCTGGCGATGGCGACACGTTGTTGCTGACCACCCGAGAGCTGAGCCGGCAGTTTGGTGGCCTGGTTGGCCACGCCCACCCGTTCGAGCAGCTCCATGGCGGTCTTCTCGGCGTCGGACTTCTTCACGTTCTTGGCCTTGATAGGCCCGAGCGTGACGTTCTCGAGGACGGTCTTGTGGGCGAACAGGTTGAACGCCTGGAAGACCATCCCCACGTCGGCACGGAGCCGGGCCAGTGCCTTGCCCTCGGCCGGGAGCGGGATGCCGTCGAGGGTGATGGCGCCGGAGTCGATGGTCTCGAGCCGGTTGATCGTGCGGCACAGCGTGGACTTGCCCGAACCGGACGGCCCGATGACGACGACCACCTCGCCGCGCTCGACCGAGAGGTTGATGTCCTGCAGGACGTGCAACGCGCCGAAGTGCTTGTTCACGTCGCGTAGAACGACCAAGGGCTCGCCCACCGCGGCCTGGGTGCCGGTGGAGAGCTCGGGGGCATCGTTGCTCGCGGGCATGCACGCAACCTATCCAGGCGAGCGCCACGAGCGCACGGCGATCCGGTTACGAAGCGGATACGACTCGGGCTCGGGTGCACCGGGTGGGACATCGTGCCGATCCACTCGCCCAGCCGTCGTACCCTGGTGGGCGACATGAACGCGCGCACGTACGAGGTCCGCACCTACGGGTGCCAGATGAACGTCCACGACTCCGAGCGGCTGGCCGGGCTCCTCGAGGACGCCGGGTACACCCGCGCGGGCGACGACGGCCCGCCGGCCGACATCGTCGTGCTCAACACCTGCGCCGTGCGCGAGAACGCCGACAATAAGCTGTACGGCAACCTCGGCCACCTCGCGTCGGTCAAGGCGAGCACCCCCGGGATGCAGATCGCCGTGGGCGGCTGCCTGGCGCAGAAGGACCGCAGCGAGATCGTCCGGCGCGCGCCGTGGGTCGACGTGGTGTTCGGCACCCACAACGTCGGGTCGCTGCCCGCCCTGCTGGACCGCGCCCGCATCGAGCAGGAAGCCCAGGTCGAGATCGTCGAGGCGCTCGAGGTCTTCCCCTCGGCGCTGCCGTCGCGGCGGGAGAGCCCGTACGCCGCCTGGGTGGCCGTCAGCGTGGGGTGCAACAACACCTGCACGTTCTGCATCGTCCCGGCGCTGCGTGGTCGGGAACGCGACCGCCGTCCCGGCGACATCCTCGCCGAGGTCGAGGCGCTGGTGGCCGAGGGTGTCATCGAGGTGACGCTGCTGGGGCAGAACGTCAACGCCTACGGCGTCGAGTTCGGCGACCGGTTCGCCTTCGGCAAGTTGTTGCGCACGGTCGGCGCGGTCGACGGGCTCGAACGTGTCCGCTTCACCAGCCCGCATCCCCGCGACTTCACCGACGACGTCATCGCCGCCATGGCCGAGACACCGGCCGTGATGCCACAGCTGCACATGCCGCTGCAGTCGGGCTCGGATCACGTGCTGCGGGCGATGCGCCGGTCCTACCGCCGCGAGCGCTACCTCGGCATCATCGACAAGGTGCGCGCCGCCATGCCCCACGCGGCCATCACCACCGACATCATCGTGGGCTTCCCCGGCGAGACCGACGACGACTTCGAACAGACCCTCGAGGTGGTGCGCGAGGCCCGGTTCGCCTCCGCGTTCACCTTCCAGTACTCCAAGCGCCCGGGCACTCCGGCGGCCGAGATGGACGACCAGGTCCCCGCCGACGTCGTGCGTGAGCGCTACCAGCGGCTGTCGTCGCTGGTGGACGAGGTCGCCACGGCCGAGAGCCGCACGCTGGTGGGCCGCGAGGTCGAGGTGCTCGTGGCCGACGGCGAGGGCCGCAAGGACGACCGCACCCACCGCCTCTCGGGTCGCGGCCCGGACAATCGTCTCGTGCACTTCGCGGTGCCCGCCGATCAGGCGCCCCCGCGTCCGGGCGACATGGTGACGGTCGAGGTCACCTACGCCGCTCCCCACCACCTCGTGGCCGACTCCGGCGTCTCGGGCGGGGCGTACCACCTGCGGCGCACCCGGGCCGGCGACGCCTACGAGCGGGCCAACTCGGCCGATACGGCGCCGGCCGGCACCGCCTCGGACGGCACCGAATCGGCCGGACCCTCCGGCGGCGTCCTCCTCGGCATGCCCACGGTGGGGGCCCCAGCCGGTTCCGAGGCCGACCAGCCCGCGCCCGCATGCGGCCTGTCCCGGCTAACCCCTGGCTGAGCGCCGGGGGCCGGTCGGCCGCCGACGTCACGCTCGCTGGTTCTCGAACTCGTCCTCGGGGTGGAACCGGCGGCGTAGCGCGTCGCGCAGCCGGACCCGGGCCCGGTCAGCCACTGCGAGCGTGCCCAGCGCTCCCGCCCCGCCGATGACGAGCGCGGCCACCATCCTGACCTGCTCGGGGACCCGCCCGAGCGGCCCCCAGCCGAGCACCGTGGCCAGCACGGCCAGCCCGGTGAACCCGGCCGCGACCAGCAGGCCGAGCAGATGGGGCCGGGGGACCTCGGGTTCGGGCTGGCTCTCCCACCACACCATCAGCCCCATGGCCACAAGCGCGAGGCCCAGCACCATGCCGAGCCCGCCCACGTCGAACACCGTCGTGACGAGACCGACGGTGAGGAAGACGCGGGCCGGCAGCCCACCGGGATCGTGCCGGGTCGCCGGGATCCACGCCACACACGCGCCGACGCCGAACAGGACGATCACACCGCTGATCACGTACTGGAGCGCATCGGCTGTGTCGGGCACGCTTCACATCTTGGCGTATTCGGACGAATCCCTCCACGGACGTGACGGGGTCCGACCGCTGAATCGCCGCGCGCGGCGACGCCGAGACCATCCGCGATGTCCTGGTCGGTACCCTCCTGCCGTGTTGGTATCCGCCGCGATCTGCCCACATCCGCTGCTGCTCGTCCCCGAGCTGGCCGTCAGCGACCGCCCGGAGATCGAGCGGTTGCGCCTGGCCTGCCTCTCGGCCCTCGACGCGGTGCGGGCGACCTCGCCCGAGCTGCTGGTGGTGGTGGGTGCGGGGGAGTCGACCCGGCAGCACTCGGTCGACGACATCGCCGACTTCCGGGCGTTCGGGGTCGAGACCTCGGTCCGCCTCCCGGGCGCGAGCGGCCCGCCGAACGGGTCGTTGCCGATGTCGCTGTCGGTCGGGGCGTGGCTCCTGCGGGCCGGCGACTGGCCGGCGCCGGTGTCGGCGATGTCGGTGGGCCGGGGCAGCACGGCCGAGCGGTGCCACGAGCTGGGTGCCGACGTCGCCGCGTTGGCCGATCGGGTGGCGCTTCTCGTCATGGGTGACGGTTCGGTGGGGCGCACGGACGACGCACCCAGGCCGTTCGATCCCCGGGCCGCCACGTTCGACGCATCGGTGGCCACAGCGCTGCGGGACGGCGATCCGGACGCGCTGGGCGCGATCGACGGCGAGCTGGGCGGCGAGCTCGGAGCGGACGGCGTCGAGGCCTGGCGGGTGCTCGCCGGTGCGGCCGAGGAGGCGACGATGGACGCCGAGGTGCTCTACGACGACGCGCCGTTCGGTGTGGGCTACGTGGTAGCGGTGTGGGAGCGGCACGGCTGAGCCGGGCCACCCCCACACCGCAGTCGTGACGACCGGGACTCCGGTCGTGCGGCAGCTGGGCGCCGCGGCCGGCATCCGCCTACGGGTGCCGGCCAGGTGACCTAGGGGTTGGTGAACTTCTGGGTGGCGTCCTGGGCCGCGTCGGCTGCGTTACCGGCGGCGTCCTGGGCCGCGTCGGCTGCGTTACCGGCGGCGTCCTCGCCATCGAGGTTCTCGACGAGGTCCTTCGCCTTCTCCTGGGCGGTGTCGACGTGCTCGCTGTACTTGCCGCCGGTCTTCTCGTCGATGAAGTCGCCGACCTTGTCGATGCCGTCGGAGACCTTGTCGGAGTGTTCGCCGAGAGCGTCCGTGACCTTGTTCTTGATCTCGTCGAAGTCGAAACCCATGGCTTGCGTCCCCTCGTCACGATGGGGGCCCCGAACGGACCCGGGAGCCCCGGGGGGCACTCCCTCCTGCTTTCCTACCCTGCGCCACGAGCGCTCGCAACGCAATCGGGCCGACGAGCCCCCCTGCTGCGCGGGGGTGGGAGAATGCCCTGGTGCGCACCGGCTCCGACGTCCCTGTCCTGGTCGTCGTCGGGCCTACGGCGGCGGGGAAGAGCGACCTGGCGGTCGCGCTGGCGCAACGTCTCGGTGGCGAGGTCGTCAACGCCGACTCGATGCAGCTCTACCGCGGCATGGACATCGGCACCGCGAAGATGTCCGTGGCCGAGCGCGCGGGCGTGCCCCACCACCTCCTCGACCTGCTCGACATCACCGAACCCTCCACCGTGGCGGAGTTCCAGCAGCTCGCCCGCACTGCGCTGGCCGACTGCACGGCTCGCGGCGTGCCGCCCGTCCTCGTCGGGGGCAGTGCCTTGTATGTCCGCGCCGTGATCGACGGCTTCGAGTTTCCCGGCACCGATCCCGGCCTGCGCGCCCGGCTCGAGTCCGAGCTCGCCGAGGTGGGTGCCGCAGCGATGCACGCGCGCCTGGCCGAGGTCGATCCCGCGGCCGCGTCGTCGATCCTGGCCACCAATGCGCGCCGCGTGGTGCGGGCCCTCGAGGTCGTCGAGATCACCGGCCGCCCGTACGCCGCGTCGCTGCCGCCCCGACGCTCCGTCTACGACCACGTCGTCCAGATCGGTCTCGACGTGCCGCGCGACGTGCTGGACGACCGCATCGAGCAGCGGGTCGACCGGATGTGGCGGGCGGGCTTGATCGACGAGGTCCGCGAGCTCGAGCGCCGGGGCCTCCGGCAGGGCCGCACCGCCAGCCGGGCCCTGGGATACGCGCAGGTCCTCGACTTCCTGGCCGGGCGCTGCACCGAGGCCGACGCGCGCGCCGCGACGGTCCGGGCGACCCGCCGGTTCGCCCGGCGTCAGGATTCGTGGTTCCGCAAGGACGACCGCATCCACTGGCTGCCCTACGACGCCGACGATCTGCTCGACCGGGCCCTCGCCTACGCTGGACCCTCGTGACCTCCGGCATCCCCTTCGTCAAGGGACACGGCACCGAGAACGACTTCGTCCTCCTGCCCGACCCCGACAACACCCTGGCGAGCCGTCTCGACGACGCCGCAGTCCAGAGGCTCGCGGATCGCCACTCCGGCATCGGCGCCGACGGTGTCATCCGGGTCGTGCCCACCGCGTCGGACGACGAGGTCGCGGCCCTGGCCGACCAGGCCGAATGGTTCATGGACTACCGCAACGCCGACGGCTCGCGCGCCGAGATGTGCGGCAACGGCATCCGGGTCATGGCGCGCTACCTCTGGGAGTCCGGTCGCGCCGAGGGCCAGGCGCTCGCCATCGCCACGCGGGGCGGGGTGCGCACGGTCCATGCCGGGTCCGGCGGAGCCATCACGGTCGAGATGGGTCACGCCAAGCCGTCGAAGGCTCGCCAGCTCGCGTTCGTCGCGGCCGCGGGCCACACCTGGCCGGCCGTGGCGGTCTCCGTGCCGAACCCTCACGCCGTCGTGTTCGTCGACGACCTCGAGGAGCCCGGCCGGCTGACCTCCGCACCCGAGCTGCGCCCGGCGTCGGTCTTCCCCGAGTCGGCCAACGTCGAGTTCGTCGTCGGCCAGGGCGAGCGGCACATCGCCTTGCGCGTCTGGGAGCGCGGCGTCGGAGAGACGCGCTCCTGCGGCACCGGCGTCTGCGCCGCTGCCTGGGCCGCGATGCGCCGGGACGGGCTGGGCCCGGGATCGTCCTACGTCGTCGACGTGCCGGGCGGACGGCTCACCGTGACCGAGCGGCCCGACGGCGAACTCCTCCTCACCGGAGCGGCCGAGATCGGTGTTCACGGGACGGTCGACCTGGAGTTGTGACGCACGTCACAGCATCCTGAGGGAACCGCGGGACGTCTCCTCCTGTAGAAGGACGACGACGTGAGCACCGTCGGGCGATGCCTGACCAGGCCTGCGGTCCTAGCGTTGTCGGTGTGGTCCTGTACGGGGCAGGGCCACGTTCGACGGGAGGCAGGCGCCATGACCATGACCCAAGCCGAACGCCGCGAAGCCGTCCTGCGCGAGGCCGCACTGCGGACTCGCCGCCGAGCTGCCGGCCGAGCCGGCCGACGCGCAGCCGTGCTGCGCACCGCCGTGGCCCTGCGTATGGCCGCGTCCACCGTTCCACGCGACGAACACTCCTGAATACCGGGCACGAAACTCACGTGACCACACTCGCCGTGCGTGCGATCCTGGAACCGACGGGAAGCACACGTGCGGCCCGTGTGTTGAGAGCAGGAGTATGACGACGAGTAACCAGCGGTCCACCAGCGCCTTCGACCCCTACGCCGAGTTCGGCGACGACAGGTCGGTGCTGGCTGGGATCGACGACACCGACGATTCCGAGTCCCTGACCACCGGCGACTACGAGCTCGACGAGCGCCATTCGCTGCGGCGGGTGGCGGGGCTCTCCACCGAGCTGGACGACGTCACCGAGGTCGAGTACCGCAAGCTGCGCCTCGAACGGGTCGTCCTCGTGGGCGTCTGGCCGGGTTGCTCCACCGACGAGTCGGACAACTCCATCTCCGAGCTCGCCGCGCTGGCCGAGACGGCCGGGTCCCAGGTGCTCGAGGGGCTCGTCCAGCGTCGCCAGCGGCCCGACCCGGCCACGTTCATCGGTTCCGGCAAGGTCGACGAACTGCGCGACGTCGTGCTGTCCACCGGCGCCGACACCGTCATCTGCGACGGCGAGCTCTCGGCCTCGCAGCTGCGCAACCTCGAGGACCGCGTCAAGGTCAAGGTCGTCGACCGCACCATGCTGATCCTCGACATCTTCGCCCAGCACGCCAAGAGCCGCGAGGGCAAGGCCCAGGTCGAGCTCGCCCAGCTCGACTACCTCTCCCAGCGACTGCGCGGATGGGGCAGCAGCCTGTCCCGCCAGGCCGGTGGTCGCGCCGGCGGCGCCGGTGGCGGCGTCGGCACCCGTGGTCCCGGCGAGACCAAGCTCGAGACCGATCGCCGGCGGATCCGTACCCGCATGGCCAAGCTCCGTCGCGACCTCGCGGGCATGCGCACGGCCCGCGACACCAAGCGCGCCGATCGCCGGCGCCACGAGGTGCCCGCGGTCGCGATCGCCGGATACACCAACGCCGGCAAGTCGTCGCTGCTCAACCGGTTGACCGGGGCCGGCGTGCTGGTCGAGGACGCGCTGTTCGCCACCCTCGATCCCACCGTGCGCCGGGCCGAAGCCTCCGACGGCCGGGTGTACACCCTCACCGACACCGTCGGGTTCGTGCGCCACCTGCCCCACGAGCTGGTCGAGTCGTTCCGCTCCACGCTCGAGGAGGTGGCCGACGCCGACCTCCTGCTCCACGTTGTCGACGGTTCGCATCCCGATCCCGAGGGCCAGCTCAGCGCCGTGCGCGGGGTCCTGGCCGACATCGGGGCCGCGTCGGTGCCCGAGATCGTGGTCGTCAACAAGGCCGACTCCGCCGATCCGCTGGTCGTGGCCCGGCTGCTGCGCACCGAACCGCACGCCGTGGCGGTCTCGGCTCGCACCGGCGAGGGCATCGCGGCCCTGCGGGCGCTGGTCGAGAGCGAGCTGCCCCGTCCGCCGATCGAGGTCGACGCCCTGGTGCCCTACGACCACGGCGAGCTGGTCTCGCGGGTCCACACCACGGGCGAGGTCATCTCGGTCGACCACGAGGCGGGCGGTACCCGCGTGCGCGCCCGGGTTCCCGAGAGCCTGGCCGCGGCGCTGGCGCCCTACGCCGTCACGGTCTGATCCCTTCAGCTGCCCTCATGGCCTGGGCTTCGGCCCTGCCTTCGTGCCGGCTGAGGGGTCGTGGCCGCGCGTGGTCGGCAGCGCGGCCACGACCCTGGATCAGCAGTGCCGCCGCATCGGCGACGCCGGTCTCAGTCGTCGAAGGACAGCCGGACGAATCGCGGACGGTAGATCGAGGCGTCCGCGTAGTGATCGGTGTTGACGAACGTGTTCACGTTGTACGACACGACCAGGTCGCCGTCCCGGTCGATGTGCGGGTGCGCGTGGGCGTTGTACGTGAAGATGTTCGGGTTGCCATAGCTGCCCGAGGCACCGGTCTCGGGCGTGGTGTACACGAGGGTCTTGTCCGTGAATGGTCCGGCGGGGCTGCACGAGTAATAGGCGACGATGTTCGCGCTGAGCGCCTCGGTGGTGTCGTGAGTGACGAGCACGTAACCGGTGCCTAACGGCGAGACGCTGTACTCGTTGCCCACACCGTCCATCACCCGAGCGGAGTCCGCCTCGTCGTGTGACCAGCCACCATCGGCCGTGCGGAACTCCCACTGTCCGGCCAGGCTCGCGCCCAGCACCCGCGCGATGTGCATGTACTTGACGCTGCCGTGATCCTCGACGCCGTAGACGTAGGTGTAGGACCCCACGTGGCGGATCGCCGAGGCCCACGCCACGCCGGCGCCGGAGGGGAGGTCGTCGACGCTGATCGGCGTGGAGAGCCGGCCCACGGCATATCGCGCCACGACGTTTCGGTGCCATCGCCAGTCCCACGCGCCGGGGCCGAAGCGCTCGTACTCCTGGTAGGTGGCTTCGATCAGGCCACTGCCCACGGCGTGCGCGTCACCAGCCCAGAACCAGTGGTTGGCGTCGGCCGGCGGCATCAGGGCGGCGGGTTCGGCCGCGCTGCCGCCGTAGACCGTGCGCAGCTGGTCGCCGTCCTGGACGACGAACGTGTTGTTGAGGAACGGGGTGTCGCCGCCCTCGCCGATCACCGGAGGGCGGCTGCCGTCGTCGTTGACGCGGCCGAGGAAGGTGTCGGAGAACACCCACACCGTCTTCCCGGTGGGCAGGCCGACGGAGTACGTGCCGTCGGCTCCGGTCCAGTCGTCGAACCGGCTGTTGTCGTTGGCGTAGTCGGTGAACTGCTCGGTGAGCTCGGCGTCGGGGACCGCGCCCTCGAAGGCCGGCAGCTGCTCGCCCCGACAGGTCGGGGTGGTCGAGGCCGCGGCGGCCGCGACCGTCGTGCCGGCGGTGGCGGGTTGGGCTGGGGCTGCGGCAGCAGATGCCGCCACGAGGCCGCCGGCAGCGAACGCGGCGAGCGTGGCGACGGCCCCGCGGCGGGACGTGAGACGGGTCATGGCTCCTCCAAGGCTCTGAAAGAGTTCTAGTCATCAGATGACTTGTTGTCCAGACCTGTCCGCCATCGGGATGCAGAAACGTGATGTCAACCAGGGTGTGACGATCCGACCGGTTTGCCCGGTCGGATCGTCACGCTGAGGTCACTGGGTCCGGCCCCCGAGATGGGTGGCCAGGAAGGTCTCGGCCACTGCGTAGAACCGCTCACGGTTCTCCGGCTTGGCGAGGCCGTGCCCTTCGTCCTCGAACAGGAGGTACTCGTGGTCGAGTCCCTTCTCCACGAGCGCGGCCACGATCTGCTCGGCCTCGGCCACCTTGACGCGTGGGTCGTTGCTGCCCTGGGCGACGAGGATCGGGATCGCGATGTCGTCGACGCGCGAGAGTGGGGAGCGCTCCCACAGCATGTCGCTCTCGGTGGCCGGATCACCCACCCGGGTGTGCATGAACGCGATCTGCGGCTTCCAGTACTCCGGCACCGAGTCGAGCAGGGTCAGGAGGTTGGACGGGCCGACGATGTCGACGGCGCAGCGGAACACGTCGGGGGTGAAGGCCGCGCCGGCCAGGGCGGCGTAGCCACCGTAGGAGCCGCCGTAGATGCCGACCCGGGCGCCGTCGATCAGGCCGAGCCCGACCAGGTGGTCGACAGCGTCGAGCAGATCGGTGTGCATGGCCCGGCCCCACTGCTTGTTGCCGGCGTTGCCGAAGGCCTTGCCGTAGCCGGTCGAACCGCGGAAGTTGACCTGGACGGAGACGTACCCGCGGTTGGCCATCCACTGGGCCTCGGGGTTGAAGCCCCAGGTGTCGCGCGCCCACGGGCCGCCGTGGACGTTGAGCACCGCGGGCAGGTCGCTGCGCTCGACGCCGAGCGGCACGGTCAGGTAGCCGTGGACGGTGAGGCCGTCGCGGGCGGTGAACGAGAACGGCTCCATCTCGGCGAGCTCGTACTCGTCGAGTTCGGGCTTGTGCGCGAAGAGGTAGGTCAGCTCGGCGCTGTCGCGGTCGTAGACGTAGTAGCGCACAGGGCCGTCGGAGAGCACGTCGTGGACCAGCCAGCGCCGGTCGTCGCGCACCGAACGCGAGACGCCGACCTCGCCGTCGAGCCGGGAGTGCAGCCAATCGATGTCGGCGCGGAACTCGGGGTCGAGGTGGAGCCACTGCTTGCGCTCCTTGAGGAACGTGACCGCCTGGGGCTCGAGCGTGTCCGGGTGCGACGCAACGCCCGCGACGTCGTACTCGGGGTCCTCGGCGAGCACGGTCTCGCGTCCGTCGGCGAGGTCGACGCGGAGCAGGCGCGCGGCGTTGACGCCGACGCTGGACAGCAGGTAGACGCTCTTGCCGTCGCGGCTGAAGCCCGAGACATCGGTGGCGGCGACGTCGTCCGGCCCGATCTCCAGCCAGGGCTGGTCGGAGCCAGTGGCGTCGCGCAGGTAGACGACCGCGCCGCCGTCCTCGGTCATCGCCGCGCCGCCACGAACCTGCAGGTCGGAGTCGATCAACCACCCGGCGTACCCCGGGTTCGTCTCGATCTTGGTGATCTCGCGGGTGGTCAGGTCGAGGCGGTAGACGTCGTGGAGCGCGGGGTTGTCGGCGTTGAGCCCGACGAGCATGGTGGTGGGGTTCCACCGGTTGTGCGCCAGGACGTTCGCCGTGACCCCCTTCTCCGGCGTGACCAGCGTGGACTCTCCGGACTCGAGGTCGAGCGCGTAGAGGCGCCAGTCCTCGTCGCCGTCGGTGTCCTGGAGGTAGACGAGGGTGCGGTCGTCGTGGCAGAAGGCGAACACGCGCACCCCGCGGCCGCGGTCGTGGGTGACGGGCCGGGCGGCGGCGGGATCATCGGCCGGGCCGACCCAGACGTTGAGGACGCCGTCTTCGGGCGCGACGTATCCCAGCCGGGTGCCGTCGGGCGAGAGCGCCGGTAGGACCCGCTCGGGGTTGCCGAAGAGCGCGTCGCGCGGGATGAGGGGAACGCCGTCATACGTCATGTCCCGATTTCATCATGCCGCGCGAGCGAGCCTCGACGTGCGGCCGGTGGGTGGGCGGCCGGGCAGCGGGCTCGTTGATCTTGGAGTTTCTGCGGAATCAGTCGGACATGTCCGGTCGCATCCCTACCGAAACTCCAAGATCAACCGGACGGCGGGGGCGGTGTCGCACCGGGTGTAATCTCGGGCGGTGACCCGCCCCGACGTGAAGGCCCGCGCCCTGCTGGCAGCGGCCGTGGCGGCCGTCGGGGGATCCGAGCGGCCCGGGCAGATCGAGATGACCGAGGCCGTCGAACAGGCCATCGACGGCCGCGAGCACCTCCTCGTCCAGGCCGGCACGGGCACCGGGAAGTCGCTGGCCTACCTGGTCCCGGCGCTGCTGCACGCCCACGAGACCGACGAGCCGGTGATCGTCGCGACCGCCACCCTCGCCCTGCAGGCCCAGCTCGTCGACCGCGACCTGCCCGCCCTGGCCGAGGCCGCCACGCCGGTCCTGGGCCGGCGTCCGCGATGGGCCACCTTGAAGGGCCGGGCCAATTACGCCTGCCTGCACCGCGTCCGGCAGGGCGCGCCGGACGACCAGGGCGAGCTCGTGCCGCTGGACGAGATCTCGCTCGGCTCGCTGGGCGCGGAGGTGCTGCGCGCCCGCGACTGGGCCGAGGAACAGGCAGCGTCCGACGGCACCGGCGACCGCGACCGACTCGATCCCGGGGTGAGCGACCGCGCGTGGGCCCAGGTGTCGGTGAGTTCGCGCGAGTGCCTCGGTGCGGCGCGCTGCCCGTACGGCACCGAGTGCTTCGCCGAGCTCGCCAAGGCGCGGGCCCACGAGGCGGACGTCGTGGTCACCAACCACGCGCTGCTGGCCATCGACGCGCTCGAAGGCATCCCGGTGCTGCCCGAGCACGACGTCGTGGTGGTCGACGAGGGGCACGAGCTCGCGGCGCGGGTGACCGGCGTGGCCACGGCTGACCTGTGGCCGGGCGTGATCGACCGGTGTGCGGTCCGGGCCCGAGCCCATGTCGACGACGGCGATGCCGACGAGCTGCGGGCCGCGGGCGAAGGCCTGCGGATGGCTGTGGCGGAGGCGCCCGGCGGCCGGCTCGACGAGCTTCCTCCCGGTCTGCTGGCGGCGCTGGTCGAGGTGCGCGATGCCGCGCGGGCGGTGCAGTCGGGCTTCGCCTCGGGCTCCCGCGAGGAGCGCGCGTCCGATGTCGAGTCGGCCCGGCGCGCGGCCAAGGGGATGGTCGACGACGTATTCACCACCGCCGAGCGGATCGCCGGTGGCAGCGAGCACGACGTGGTGTGGATCGAGGACCGCGACCGCGGTGGCCGGGTACTGAGGGTTGCGCCGCTGTCGGTGGCGGGCCTGCTGCGCGAGCGACTGTTCGGCGAGGTCACCGTGGTGACGACGTCGGCGACGCTCGAGCTCGGCGGGACCTTCGACGCGGCCGCCGGCTCGTTCGGGCTGACCGGAGAGGGTGCGCCGGAGTGGCGTGCGCTGGACGTCGGATCACCGTTCGACTACGGCCGCCAGGCGATCTTGTACGTGGCCCGCGAGCTGCCGCCTCCGGGTCGGGACGGACTGCGTCCCGAAGCCGTGGACGCGCTCGCCGAGCTCGTGTCGGCCGCGGGCGGGCGCACTCTCGGGTTGTTCTCGTCGCGCCGCGCGGCGGTGGAGGCCGCGACCCTGTTGCGCGAGCGGCTGCCCGGCATTCCGGTGCTGTGCCAGGGCGACGACGTCGTGGCGACCCTGTTGCGGCGATTCGCCGACGACGAGACCACGTGCCTGTTCGGGACGCTGTCGCTGTGGCAGGGAGTGGACATCCCCGGCGGCTCGTGTCAGCTCGTCGTGATCGACCGGCTGCCCTTCCCCCGGCCGGACGATCCGCTCAGCTCGGCACGCCAGCGGGCGGTCGAGCGGGCCGGCGGGAACGGGTTCATGGCGGTCGCGGCGAACCACACGGCGTTGTTGTTGGCGCAGGGGGCTGGGCGGTTGATCCGGCGCTCGACCGATCGCGGCGTGGTGGCGGTGCTGGATCCGCGACTGGTGAGCGCCAGATACGGCAGCTACCTGCGAGCGTCGTTGCCGCCGATGTGGTTCACCTCCGACCGGGACGTCGTGGTCGGGGCCTTGAGGCGATTGGCCGGCGAAGCCTCCGCGGCCGAGGCCGGCCGGACGGACGGCTGAGGCCAGGCCGGCCGATGACCGAGGCCAGCCCGATCGGCGGCTGAGGCGGTCAGATTCTTCGCATCACCGCGACGACGCGCCCGAGGATGACGGCGTCGTCGCCGGGGATCGGCTCGTAAGCGGGGTTGTGCGGCATCAGGACGACAGGGCCTCCGCGCTGCTGCTTGAATGTCTTGACGGTCGCTTCGCCGTCGATCATCGCCGCGACGATCTCGCCGTTCTCGGCCACCTGCTGCTGGCGCACCACTACCCAGTCGCCGTCGCAGATGGCCGCCTCGACCATGGAGTCGCCGACCACGCGCAGCATGAACAGCGTGCCCTCGCCGACGATCTGCCGGGGGAGTGGGAACACCTCTTCGACCGCTTGCTCGGCGAGCACCGGCCCACCGGCGGCGATACGCCCGACCAGGGGGACGTAGGACGGCACCGGGCGCTCGTCGGAGCCGTGGGCCTCGGCATCGGCGGCGGGCCGCTCGACCGCGCCGACGCTGAGGACCTCGAGGGCGCGCGGGCGGTGGGGATCGCGACGGATGTAGCCCTTGGCCTCGAGCACGCCCAGCTGGTGGGACACGCTGGACGGACTGGAGAGCCCGGCGGCTTGGCCGATCTCGCGCATGCTGGGCGGATAGCCACGGCTCTCGACGGCGGCCTGGATGACCTCGAGCACCCGCCGCTGACGCGGGGTGAGGCCGGCGGGCTCGGGACCGGCGTCGGGGAAAGCGTGGATGGAGGCGCCCGGCTCGTTCGACTCGGGTTCCTTCTCGCCTTGCCTGGCCACGACGCCACCTCCGGTTCGATCTTGTCCGCAGGCCAGAGGCCGTGCGGTCTGCGATGACGATCACAGTAGCCGGATTCGACGACACGATCAAACATCTGTTCGAACGTGTCTCGACTTTGTCCGAGGGTGGGTGTAGAACTTCGTACGGACGTTCGGTCGAACGACTGTTCGATGGCCGGGGAGCGTTCGGGTAGGCGCATTGGAGGTCTGTGCGATGACGGCGATGACGTTTCGATCGGTGGACGAGCCGAATGCGCGGGTCGTGGTCGAGCCGGCTCCATCGCACGTGGATGCCGATCCGCGCCGCAGGCGGGCGAGCCTGGCGCTGGCACCCGTCCCGGCGGACTGCGGGGGGTCGGCGCCGCCGAGCCTCAACGGTGGGCGGCTGACCGGGCGCGGCCGGGTGCTCGTGGCCCTGGTGTGGGTGCTGATGATCGGTGCCGCGGTCCTCCTCGTCGTGACACGGTCGCCTTCGATCGATTCCAGCGGGGCCACCACGACCGTGCGCATCGAGGTGGGCGACACGCTGTGGGAGGTCGCGCGCGATGTCGCGCCCCAGGCCGATCCGCGCGAGGTCGTCGACGCCATCGTCGAACTGAACGGGCTGGGCTCCGGAGGCGACATCCGACCGGGCGACATCGTCCAGGTACCGGTCCCGCGATAGCGCTCGACGCGCCGGGTGTCATGGTCCAAGTCGCCCTGACCAGCGGTGATGAACGAGGCCGACCGGCGTGGTCCAAGTAGCTTGCGAAGCGATGGCGAGCGACGTACCGTACCCCTATATGTAGTAGTTACACAGCTGTAAGTCGTCCACAGGTTGTGGTCCGGGGTACACAGGTTGTCCCCAGATCATCCACAGGGACAGCAGCGCTCGGGGAGGTCGTCGTGCATTGCCCGTTCTGTCGTCATCCCGACAGTCGCGTGGTCGACAGCCGCACGGCCGATGACGGCGCGGCCATTCGGCGGCGGCGTCAGTGCCCGGCGTGCGACCGGCGGTTCACCACCGTCGAGCAGCTGACGCTGGCCGTGGTGAAGCGTTCCGGCGTCACCGAGCCGTTCAGCCGCGAGAAGGTCGTCGCTGGTGTGCGGCGGGCCTGCCAAGGACGCGGCGTCGGCGAAGACGCCCTGGCCCGGCTCGCCCAGCGGGTCGAGGAGCAGTTCCGGGCCGCGGGATGCGCCGAGATCCCCAGCAACGAGGTCGGGCTCGCCATCCTGGCGCCGTTGCGTGACCTCGACGAGGTCGCCTACCTCCGCTTCGCCAGCGTGTACCGCGACTTCGACACCTTGGCCGACTTCGAGGCCGAGATCGCCACGCTGCGCGCCGAGCGGGCCGCAGCCGTACCCGAACCACAGGTGTGATGAGACGACGATCGGCACGGCAGACGCGTTCGACACGGTCGCAGAGCAAAGACCAGCTCGACACCCGGGACACCCGGGCGGGGGAATCGACAGAGGGAGATGTCATGACAGAGACGGTGAGCGGAGCCGATCGCGGCGCCGCCGGCGCGAAGAGCCAGGCCTCGTCCTCGGCCAAGCGTGGCACACGGGGCCTCACCATCGACCGCATCTACACGACGCCGGGGGTGCACCCCTACGACGAGGTCACCTGGGAGCGGCGTGACGTCGTCCAGCAGAACTGGAAGACCGGCGAGACCGTCTTCGAGCAGAAGGGGGTCGAGTTCCCCGACTCCTGGTCGCTGAACGCCTCCACCATCGTCACCACCAAGTACTTCCGCGGCGCGGTCGGCACCGACGCCCGCGAGTGGAGCCTGCGCCAGCTCATCGACCGCGTCGTCACCACCTACCGCTCGGCCGGCGAGAAGTACGGCTACTTCGCCGGGCCCGCCGACGCCGAGGTGTTCGAGCACGAGCTCACCTGGATGCTGTTGCACCAGGTGTTCAGCTTCAACTCGCCGGTGTGGTTCAACGTCGGCACCGCCTCGCCGCAGCAGGTCTCGGCGTGCTTCATCCTCTCCGTCGACGACTCCATGAACTCCATCCTGAACTGGTACCGGGAAGAGGGCCTGATCTTCAAGGGCGGCTCCGGTGCGGGGCTCAACCTCTCGCGCATCCGCTCGAGCAAGGAGCTGCTGTCCTCCGGCGGCACCGCTTCGGGCCCGGTCAGCTTCATGCGCGGTGCCGACGCCTCCGCCGGCACCATCAAGTCCGGCGGCGCCACCCGCCGCGCGGCCAAGATGGTCGTGCTCGACGTCGACCACCCCGACATCGAGGAGTTCATCGAGACCAAGGCGCGCGAGGAGAACAAGATCCGCGCGCTGCGCGACGCCGGGTTCGACATGGACCTCGGCGGCCAGGACATCGTCTCGGTCCAGTACCAGAACGCCAACAACTCCGTGCGGGTCTCCGACGAGTTCATGCAGGCGGTCGAGGCCGGCACCGAGTTCGGGCTGCGCGCCCGGATGACCGGCGAGGTCATCGACACCGTCGACGCCGCGTCGCTGTTCACCAAGATGGCCGAGGCCGCGTGGGAGTGCGCCGACCCCGGCATCCAGTACGACGGCACCATCAACGACTGGCACACCAACCCCGAGACGGGCCGGATCACCGCGTCCAACCCCTGCTCGGAGTACATGAGCCTCGACAACTCCAGCTGCAACCTCGCCAGCCTGAACCTGATGAAGTTCCTGAAGGACGACGGCAGCTTCGACGCGACCACGTTCGCCAAGGCCGTCGAGCTGATCATCACGGCGATGGACATCTCCATCAGCTTCGCCGACTTCCCCACCGAGGCCATCACCGAGACCACCCGGGCCTACCGCCAGCTCGGCATCGGCTACGCCAACCTCGGCGCCCTGCTCATGGCCTCCGGCCTGGCCTACGACTCCGAGGGCGGCCGGGCCCTCGCGGCGGCCATCACCTCGCTCATGACCGGCGCGGCCTACAAGCAGTCCGCCACGCTGGCCGGCGTGGTCGGGCCGTACGAGGGCTTCGCCCGCAACGCCGAGGCCCACGCTCGCGTCATGCACAAGCACGCCGCGGCGAGCGAGGAGCTGACCACCACCAGCGCCCTCGACGGCGAGGTCCGCAAGCTCGCCTCCAAGGTCTGGGCCGACGGCAACGCGATCGGCGCGAAGAACGGCTGGCGTAACGCCCAGGCGTCGTTGCTGGCTCCCACCGGCACCATCGGCTTCATGATGGACTGCGACACCACCGGCATCGAGCCGGACTTCTCGCTGGTCAAGTTCAAGAAGCTGGTGGGCGGTGGCTCGCTGCAGATCGTCAACCTCACCGTGCCGCGGGCGCTGCGCAAGCTGGGCTACGCCGAGGAGACGGTCGAGGCGGTCGTCGAGTACATCGCCGAGCACGGCAACGTCGTCGACGCTCCCGGCCTGCGGCCCGAGCACTACGCGATCTTCGACTGCGCAGCGGGTCAGCCCCGGGCCATCGAGCCGATGGGACACGTCCGGATGATGGCCGCGGTCCAGCCGTTCCTCTCGGGCGCGATCTCGAAGACCGTCAACATGCCGGAGTCGGCCACGGTCGAGGAGATCGAGGACGTCTACCTCCAGGGCTGGAAGCTCGGGCTCAAGGCGCTGGCCGTCTACCGCGACAACTGCAAGGTCGGCCAGCCGCTGTCCGACGCCAAGGCCAAGACCGGCGACGCGACCCCCGAGAAGGAGGTCGTGGTCGAGTACCGCCCGATTCGCAAGCGGCTGCCGAAGTCGCGTCCGAGCCTGACTACCTCGTTCGCGGTCGGTGGCGCCGAGGGCTACATGACGGCGGGCTCCTACCCCGACGACGGTCTCGGCGAGGTCTTCCTCAAGCTGGGCAAGCAGGGCTCGACCCTGGCCGGGGTCATGGACGCCTTCTCCATCGCGATCTCCATCGCCTTGCAGCACGGCGTCCCGCTCGAGACCTACGTCCAGAAGTTCACCAACATGCGGTTCGAGCCGTCGGGCATGACCGACGACCCGGACGTGCGGATGGCGCAGAGCGTGGTCGACTACATCTTCCGTCGCCTCGCTCTCGACCACCTGCCGTTCGAGTCCCGCTCGGCACTCGGCATCTACACCGCGGCGGAGCGCACCCGGCAGCTCGAGACGGGCGAGTACGCGCCGGTCGACGACGTCGACGTCGAGTCGCTGCGGCAGTCGGCGCCGGTTCAGCGCCCGGCCGAGGCCACGGCGGCCGACGCCGGCCCGCCCGCCGACGTCACCGCCGCCTCGGCCAAGGCGGCACCGGCTCAGGCGCACACCTCGGCCGAGCTGCTCGAAGTGATCCAGGGCACCAGCACCGACGCGCCGCTGTGCTTCACCTGCGGCACGAAGATGCGGCCCGCCGGCAGCTGCTACGTCTGCGAAGGATGCGGCTCCACCAGCGGCTGCAGCTGAGCACCAGCGTTGACCGAGCTGGGGCGGCGCCCGCAGGTGGCGCCGCCCCAGCTGCGGCTCTGATCAGCGGTCCGGAGGTTGAGCTTGACCGCACCCGATCGTCTCGACCCGGCCGCTGCGCCGGGGCACCTCACCGTCCGCGACGGTCTGACCGTACGTAACGCTCTGATGCTGCTGACATGTGTGGTGCTGGGTGCCCTCGGAGCCGCCATGGTCGTCGGCGGCCTGGTCGTGGGCGAGCTCGGGCCCGCCGTGATCGGGATAGTCGGAGGGCTCGCCTGCTTCGTCCTGTTCGGGCTCGGCGCAGTGGTCCTGGCCGGGAGGTTCCTGGCCCGCCGGCCGCTGCTGACGCTCGACCCCCATGGCGTCACCATCGTGGCGTCGTGGCCACACTCCCGGCGTCACGACCGTGTGCTGCCCTGGTCCGAGCTCGCCGGAGTCACCGCCTCCACCACGATCGTGACCGTCCGCGGCGTCACCACCCGCACCCACGCCGTCGCCTTCACCCCGGCGGAGGCCGCCACCGAGGCGTCCACGCGGCTCGAGCGATGGACGTCGCGGCGCACCGGCGTCGACCCGGCCACCCGCCGGAACTCCGTGCTCTACACCAGTGGATGGAACGTGAGCCTGGCGCAGCTCGAGGCAACGATCCGGGCGTATCGCCCGGACCTCGTGATCTCCGACCAACGCGAGCTGTCCACACGGGAGGCTCGCCGCGAAGCGCTGGCGTGAGCCGGGTGCCGAGGCCACGATGGACGCTATGTACGCGATCACCGGAGCCACCGGCGCCCTCGGCGGTCGGGTCGCCGCGCGGCTGTCCGAGCAACGACACGATCTCCGGCTGGTCGTCCGCGACGCCTCCCGCGCGCCCCGGCTGGAGGGTGTCGACGTCGAAGAGGCGTCCTATCCCGACACCGAGGCGATGCGGGCGGCGCTGGTGGGCACCGACATCCTGTTCTTCGTCTCGGTGCCCGAATCGGCTGACCGGGTCGACCAGCACGTCTCGGCGCTCGACGCGGCCGCAGCTGCCGGCGTGCGGCGCGTGGTCTACCTGTCGTTCCTCGCCGCGGGTCCCGAGGCCACGTTCACCTTCTCCCGCGACCACTGGCGCACCGAAGAGCATCTGCGCGCTCTCGGCCTGCCCCACACGATCCTGCGCCCAAGCCTCTACCTCGACCTCGTTCCGACCTGGGTCGGCGCCGACGGTCTCGTGCGCGGTCCGGCCGGCACCGGGCGGGTCGCCTGGGTGAGCCGCGACGACGTCGCCGACGTCGCCGCGGCTGTCCTCACCGGTGAGGGGCACGACGGCGCCACCTACGACGTCACCGGTCCGCAGGCAATGACCCTCGACGAGACCGCCGCGGCGATCGCCGCGGCGGCCGGGCGGGAGGTCGGCTTCGTCGACGAGACTCCCGAGGAGGCCCGCGCCTCGCGCGCCCACAGCGGTGCCGAGCCGTGGGAGGTCGACGGCTGGGTGAGCTCGTACGCGGCGATCGGCGCCGGCGAGCTGAACGTCGTGGCCGACACCGTCGAACGGCTCACCGGACACCCGGCGACCGGCCTGGGCGACTACCTGGCCGCTCATCCGGAGGCGCTGGACCAGCTGCGGACCTCCTGACCCGGGCGAACCCCGCGACAGGCCTCGGCGCGGCCAATCAGGACGGCGGATCCTCCCGCGGCCAGACGCCCGCCACCAGCTCGGCCACCCGCTCCGGCGGCACGAACCGAGCCCGCACCGCCCCGCCCGCCAGCCTCCTGACCAGCTGGTCCTCGGGAAGCGCGCGGTTCGAGGCGACCACCAGGACGTTTCCGAAGCGCCGCCCGCGCAGCTGTGCCGGCTCGGCGATCAGCGCGACCTCGGCGAAGGCGGCCCGCGCCGCGGCGGCCTCCACCCGCGACTCGCGGACCGCGGCGGTGTCGGCGACGTTGGCCACGTAGACGCCTCCGGGCCGGAGCACTCGCGCCGCCTCCCGGTGGAACCCGACGGTGGTGAGGTGCTTGGGCACGGACTCCCCGTCGAACGCGTCGCGTACCACCACGTCCGCCGAGTCGCTCGTCAGCGATGCCAGCCCGGCTCGTCCCTCGGCGGCCCTGATCCGGAGCCCGCGGATGCCGCGCAGACCGAACGCCTGGCGGGCGAGCGTGACCAGCGCGGCGTCGATCTCGAACACGAGCTGCCGGGATTTGGGGCGGGTCGCGGCGACGTAGCGGGCGAGTGTGCATCCGGCGCCGCCGAGGTGGACGGCGTCGATCGGCGCGGCGTCGGCCGCCAGCACGTCGAGGACGTGGCCGGTCCACTGCATGTACTCGAAGTCGAGACGGGTGGGGTCGCCGAGGTGGACGTACGAGCTGGCCACGCCGTTGACCACCACCGACCACCCGTCGGCGTCGGCTCGATCGGGCACCAGCGAGGCGGTGCCGGTGTCGACCTCGTGGTCGCCGGCCAGCTCGCCCGGCTGGGGGCGAGCCTGGGAATGCCGTCGAGTCACGACAGGTAGGTTCGCACGTATGGCAGGACGACCCACCAAGAACCTCCACCAGGGCGCGCCGTTCCGGGCCGCCGAAGACCGCTACGACGACATGCTCTACCGCCGCAGCGGTCGGTCCGGGCTCAAGCTCCCGGCGATCTCGCTCGGACTCTGGCAGAACTTCGGTGACGAGTCGCCGCTGGCCACGCAGCGGGCGATCCTCCGCACGGCCTTCGAGCGCGGCATCACGCACATCGACCTGGCCAACAACTACGGGCCGCCGCCCGGATCGGCCGAGACGAACTTCGGACGCATCTTCGCCGAGGACTTCCGGCCCTACCGCGACGAGCTGATCATCTCGACGAAGGCCGGCTACGACATGTGGCCCGGCCCGTACGGCGAGTGGGGCTCGCGCAAGTACCTGCTGGCCAGCCTCGACGCCTCGCTCGGGCGGATGGGTCTCGACTACGTCGACATCTTCTACTCGCACCGCTTCGACCCCGACACGCCGCTCGAGGAGACCATGGGCGCCCTCGACACCGCCGTGCGGTCGGGCCGGGCGCTGTACGCCGGCATCTCGTCGTACTCCGCCGAGCGCACCGACGAGGCCGTGGCGATCATGCGCGAGCTCGGCACCCCGCTGCTCATCCACCAGCCCTCGTACTCGATGTTCAACCGCTGGGTCGAGGCAGGCCTGCTGGAGAGCACCGATCGGCACGGGCTCGGCGTGATCGCGTTCTCGCCGCTGGCCCAGGGCTTGCTGACCGGGAAGTACCTCAACGGCATACCGGAGGGTTCGCGCGCCTCCCGGCCGGGCTCGTTCGACCCCGCGCTCATCACCGACGACGTGGTCTCCCGGCTGCGCGCCCTCGACGCCCTCGCCCGGCGTCGCGGCCAGACGCTCGCCCAGCTCGCATTGGCGTGGGTGTTGCGTGACCCGCGGGTGACCTCCGTGCTGATCGGTGCCCGCACCGTCGAGCAGCTGGTCGACAGCCTCGGCGCCCTCGAGAACCTCGACTTCGACTCCGCCGAGCTGGCGGAGATCGACCGCTACGCCGCCGACGCCGGGCTCAACCTCTGGGCGCGCTCCAGCGAGGCCTGAGCCGACGAGTCCAAGATCAATCGAGGGCGGGCTCGGGGGAGCGCAGCCGAGACGTCCGTCGCTAGAGTCTCCCGGGTGACTGATCGATCGCGCCGCGCGCGCTCAGCGGCGATCTGGGACCAGCTCGAGCCGGCCCTCCAGCGGGTCGCCGCCGATGCCGGCCGCGAGATCCTCGACATCGTCGACGTGGGCGGTGGCAGCGGCGTCCTGGCGGTGCCCCTGGCCGGGCGTGGCCACCGCGTGCGCGTGGTCGACCCCAGCCCCAACGCCCTGGCCACCCTCGAACGCCGGGCCTCGGACGCCGGCGTCACCGCACTGGTCACCGGAGTCCAGGGCGACGCCGCGGCGCTGGCCGAACTCGTCGGCGCCGACGGTGCCGACGTCGTGCTGTGCCACGGCGTGCTCGAGGTCGTGGACGACCCCGTCGTCGCGGTGGGCGGACTGGCCGGCGTGGTGCGCCCGGGTGGGCTGGCCAGCGTGGTCGCGGCCCAGCGCTACGCCGCGGTGATCGCCAAGGCGCTGTCGGGTCACCTGAGCGAGGCTCGCCACCTGCTCGACGACCCGGACGGACGCTGGGGGCCGAGCGACCCCCTGCCGCGGCGGTTCGACGAGGCCGGGCTCACCGGCCTGTTGTCCGATGCCGGTCTGACGGTCGAGGCCGTCCACGGGGTGCGAGTGTTCACCGACCTCGTGCCAGGTGCGCTGGTCGACGATCCGCACGACGCGGAGGCGCTCGCGGACCTCGAGGCCACGGCCGTGACCCACCCGGCATTTCGTGCCGTGGCGTCGGCTCTGCACGTCATCGCACGGTGCTCGGAGGGGTCGCGGACGTGACGATATTCCGCGTCGAGGGTGCCAGGATGCCGTCTGGCTTCCACCTGCCGCTCGCGCCGCCTATGCTGGTCGGTACAGCACCACACCCCGTACTACCGCGTTCGATGGAGGGAAACAGTGCCTCTCTCCGATCATGAGCAGCGGCTGCTCGAGCAGATGGAGCAGGCGCTGCTGGCCGAGGACCCCAAGTTCGCCACGACCATGCGTGGGGCCGATCTCCGACGTCGCTACCGACGCCGGGCGGTCGTCGCCGGGTTCGTGTTCGTCCTGGGGGTCGGCCTGCTCATGACCGGTGCGGTCACCCAGGTGATCCCGCTCGGCGTGGCCGGTTTCGTGGTCATGCTCGCATCGGCCTGGTACGCCGTCACGTCGTGGCGCCGGGTACCTCCGGGCGACGGCGCTGCTGCCGCGGCCGGTGCCGCGATCCCGGACATCAGCCCTGGTTCTCCCCATCGCCAGCGCCGCAGCGCGCGGCCCAAGAACAAGGGCTCGTTCATGGACCGGATGGAAGCGCGCTGGCGCCAGCGTCGCGAGCGCGGTTTCGGCCAGTAGTCCCAGCATCTTCCGGCGCCCGAGTGGCGCCGGACTCACGTAGCCCTGGACTCGCGCGGCGCCGGACTCAGCCTCGACGTGGTCGGCGGCGCGGCCGTAGCCGAGTGGTCGGCATCGCGGGTGCGGGCAACGCCTCGCCGGGGTAGCCCTCGACCCGCCCGAACCGGTCGCCGGTCTCCCAGGCGGCGCGGGCCTCGACGATCTCGTCGTGATCGCGGCCGACGAAGTTCCACCACATCAGCAGCTCCTCGTCGAACGGCTCGCCGCCGAGCACCAGGACCGTGGCCCGCTGCCCGTCCGGCATGTCGCCCGCGTCCGGCGCCGCCAGCTCCAGCCGGTCGCGTCCCCAGCCCAGGTAGAGCAGGTCGCCCGGAACCACCGCGTGCCGATCCACCTCGACCGGAGCCGACAGCGCCACGACGGCGTGCTCGAAGGCCGGATCGAGAGGCAGCGACGTCCGGCCGCCCGCCTCCATCGAGACCTCGGCTCCGACCAGCGGCGAGTACGTCCGGGCCGGGGAGCGCGCCCCCTCGAGCTCGCCCACGATGACCGTGGTGCGCACGCCGTCGGAGTCGAGCACGGGCAGGTCGGCGTGGTGGGCGAAGGCGGGAGCGCCCCACCGGGAGGCGTCGGGCTGTGCGACCCACAGCTGCACGCCGTGGATGACCGGCCGGGTCGTGACAGCAGGCGTCTCCTCGGAGTGCGAGATGCCCGCCCCCGCCGTCATGAGGTTGAGCTGTCCCGGGCGGACGAGCTGGACCGACCCGAGGCTGTCGCGGTGGAGGATCTCGCCGTCGAGGAGCCAGCTCACCGTCTGCAGACCCAGATGAGGGTGGGGCGGGACCTGCATCGCCGCGCCGCCGCGGACGTCGTGTGGTCCGTAGTGGTCGACGAAGCACCACGCGCCGACCATGCTGCGATCGCGGTGGGGGAGGGTACGGCGCACGAACATCGCCCGGGGCCCGCCCAGGGGCACCTCGCGCGCGGCGATGGTCTCGTACTCGGGGCAGGTGGCGTCCGGGCCGGTGCCCGGCCACGCCAGCTCGGCCGGATCGCGTTCGAGGTTGCTCATCGCCGGCTGCCCGCGCGGGCCAGCCGGAGCACCGAGGCCCGCACCCGCTCGCCCAGACCGTCGAGCCAGTCGAACCCGTCGGCGAGGCGGGTGCCCAGGGTGGCGAACAGCTCCTGCACGGCCGACGGCCAGAGGAACGCCGCCACGCGGCGGCCGCGGGTGCGCGAGGCCAGGATGGCCCGGCGCAGCATCGCGACGTCGGCGCGCAGCGAGGGGACCTCGGGCGCCGAGCGGGCGTAACGGGCCCGCTCGGTGGTGGTGACGACGCGGCCGAGGAGGTCGCGCTCGTCGCCGGACAGCTCGGCCTCGTGGGCTACCTGCGCGCCGATCATCCGCGGGGTGGCCGCCGAGTCCCACGGCAGCGCGGCGTCGAGGGCGGCCTCGCGGAGGTCCGTCCAGGCCGCCTCCGCGTTGCGGACCGGGTCGTCGCCGGCCCGCTGCCACCGCCGTGCGCGGCGCAGGCGCGCCGCCCCGGTGGGTGCGTAGACGACGGCGGCGAGGGCGAGTACGCCGAGGACGACGACCGGCCAGATCGTCGAGCCGGACCCGGAGGCCGAGCCGGAGCCGCCCGCGGTGTCGTCGCGCGGGACCGCACCGGTGGCCGACGACGACGGGGTGGGGGTGGAGGGCGACGGGCCCGGCGTGGTCGGCTCGTTGCCGTCGTTGACCACGGTCCACTGGGGCGGCGGGCCGGTGCGGGTGGCCGGGGTGGGCTCGAAGAGCACCCAGCCGATGCCTTCGAAGTAGAGCTCGGGCCAGGCGTGGGCGTCGTGGGCCCGGATCAGCCAGGTGGCGTCGCCCTGGAAGTCGCCCGGCGTGAACCCGACGGCGACCCGGGCCGGGATGTCGAGTGCGCGCGCCATGATGGCCATGGAGGCGGCGAACTGCTCGCAGTACCCGCGCCGCTCGGTCAGGAAGTCGACGAGTGCCGTGGCGGAGGTGCCGGGCTCGGCGGTGAGGTCGTAGGTGAAGCCGTCCTCGCCCACGGTGTTGCGGAAGAACGCCTGGAGCGCGAGGGCTCGTCCGAACGCGTCGTCGGCGTCGGCCGTCACCTCGGCCGCGAGGTCGGTGACCAGCTCGGGGAGGTCGTCGGGGAGCGCGGTGAGCGCGGCCAGCTCGGGGCGGTACGGACGCACCGCGGCCAGGGCCTCGGGGGTGGGTGTGACGTCGTAGCTGGTGGCGGTGTACGCGGTGCCCTGGGCGTCGTCGTCGGGCGAGATGACGTCGAGGGTGTTGATGTCGTAGCGCCAGTCGCCCTCGATCTCGATCTGCTGGGCGGGGTAAGGCAGCGGCAGCCACCGCGAGCTGTAGTTGTCCGTGACCTCGACGGAGTAGTCGACCAGCGGGACGTCGCGCAGCTGCAGCCCGGGCGGCGGCGGCATGCCGTCGGCCACCCGCTGCGACCGCGGGACGTCGCGGTCGGAGGTCTGCCAGACCTCGCCGTTGAAGACGTCGAGGGTGACGGTGCGGATGTACTGCGGGTCGTTGCTGGAGGACGTGTAGGTCAGGACGTCGACGTTGTCCGGCCTCGTGAGGTTGCGCTGGAGGTCGACGATGGGGTTGTCCGTGCGGATGGTGCGCCCGCCGGAACCGCCGCCGGCGCCGCCCGGCCCGAGGATGCCCTCGGTCAGGGCCGGGACGAGAGCCGGGATGGCCACGGCCGCGATCAGCGCCACGGCCCCGACCCGCCGGCCGTTGCGCACCAGCGAGTCCGTCTCGGGAACGCCGGAGTGTCGCGGCGACGGGCTGGCCGAGCGGCCCCACGAGGCGATGCGGGTGCGGCCGTCGGACATCAGCAGCGAGAGGTACCCGATGCCCGGCGGGACGAACCACCACCACGCGAGGGTGCCCTGGGCCACCCCGGCGGCCACGGCGTAGCAGGCGGCGAGCGGCACACCGGCGAGGACCGCCCGGCGCAGGCCCGACGCCAGCTGGTCGACCAGCAGCGCGACGACCCCGGAGCCTCCGACCAGCAACAGCAGGATGCCGGTGGTGACCGGCGCCGGCGAGGCGTAGGCGGAGATCGACTCGACGCCGCCACGGGCGACGTCGACGAGACGGCCCGCCCATTCGGTGGTGGGGATGAAGCCGAGCAGCGCGACGTCGCCGGCGACCACGACGCCGAGCCAGAGGACCAGCACGGCGAGCTGGGCGATCGGCACGAGCACCGGAGGGACGTGGATGCGTCGCAGCCAGTACCCGGTGGCCGCCACGAGCGCGATCGCGACCGCGGACGGGACGACCCAGCCGCGCTCCTGGGTGATCGCGAACAGCGGCAGCACCGCCAGCAGCGAGGCGACGGCTCCGACGAAGGGCACCCGGGCGGCGGCGTTCACGCGGCACCTGCCGAGGCGTGGGGACCGGCCATCGAGCCGGGCGATCCGGGGGTGGCCACCGGGGCGGGACGGTCGAGGCCCAGCCGCTCCCAGACCGAGGCGAGGTGCTGGCCACGACGTGCGGTGATGACGCTCCACCCGGCCCGCCGCAGGACCTGGGAGACCTCCACGAGGCGGACCTGCTCGGCCTCCTGGTGGGCGATCGAGGTCCAGGACGCGACATCGAGCAGAACGGCGATCGCCGCGGTGGAGCCGTGGCGCAACGCCGCCACCAGCCGGGCCTCCTGGGGGTCGAGGCGGCCGAGCACGCCCACGAGCAGGCCCGTGGCCGACTCGCCGCCGGCCATCAGGTCGGGCCACCGGCCCACCGAGGCGTCGCGTTGGGGGGCGACGACGGCCAGGGCGTCGAGCAGGGGAGTCTGGGCGCCGGTGGGACCACTGGCTGGGTCGTGCCAGGACGTCGAGACCGAGCCGCCGTGGTCGGTGACCAGCCGGACGGCGTAGCCACGCCCGGCGAGGTGGACGCCGATGGACGCCGCCGCGGTGACGCCCCATTCCAGCGAGGAGTCGGCCCCTTCGCCCGCGTGGCCGGCGGTTCGGGTGTCGAGCAGGAGCGTGGCTCGGCTCTGCCAGGGCTGCTCCTCGCGCCGGACCATGAGCTCGCCGTGGTGGGCGGTGGCTCGCCAGTGGACCCGGCGCATGTCGTCGCCGTCGCGGTAGACCCGCACCGTGGCGTCCTCTTCGCCGGCGCTGGTGACGGCGCGCGGCCGGCTCTCGCCACTGCCGCTCCACTCGCCGACCAGCCGCACCGCGGGCAGGGCATGGACGGTGGGCGTGACGATCAGCGTGCCGGTGTCACTGAACGCGCGACGCAGCTCGACCATGCCGAACGGATCGGTGACCCGCACGGTCAGGGGCCCGATGGAGTACCGGCCGCGGACCGAGGGATACACGCCGTAGGTGACGTCGCGGCGGAACTTCGACCAGACGTGGTCGAGGACGAATCGCGGGCGCGACCCCAGGCTGTACGGCAGGGTGTCCTCGACCAGCAGGACGCCGGTGGGAATGCGCGCGAGGTTGGCGAGCTCGAGCCGGACGGCCGCGGTGGCGCCCACCGGGACCCGAGGCGGCTCGATCGAGCGCGACGCGGCCAGCCGCACCCGGCTGCGCAGCGCGACGCCGAGACTGACCAGGGGTAGCACGAGGAGCAGCAGGCCCACCCGCAGGAGATCGCGCTGGCCGATCAGCACCGCGGCCAGGCTCAGCCCGCCGCCGGTGACCAAGAAGGCGAAGCCCCGGCGAGTCAGGCCGGACAGCGCCCGGACCACCGGGACCTACCGTCCGCCGTCGAGGTCGGGCTGGGGCACGCGCTCGACGAGGTCGGTCACCACCTGCACCGCCTCGCGCCGCCCGATCTGGGCTTCGGCGGTGGGCAGCAGGCGGTGGGCGAGCACGGGAACGGCCAGGGCGCGGAGGTCGTCCGGCAGCACGTATTCGCGGTGGGCCAGCGCGGCGGCCGCCTTGGCCGCGCGGACCAGGTGGAGGGTGGCCCGGGGCGAGGCGCCGAGACGGAGATCGGGTGAGGTGCGGGTGGCGCTGGTGAGCGACACGGCGTACTGCTTCACCGCGGGTGAGACGTACACCTCGCGCACGACGTTGATCAGCTTGCGGAGGTGGGCGGCGTCGGCCACCGGCTCGAGGGTGTCGAGGCCGGTGGTGGCGCCGTGGGTGTCGATCATGTCGATCTCGTGGCGCGGGCTCGGGTAGCCCATGGCCAGGCGGGCCATGAAGCGGTCGCGCTGGGCCTCGGGCAACGGGTACGTGCCCTCCATCTCGACCGGGTTCTGGGTGGCGACGACCATGAACGGAGTCTCGAGGCTGTAGGTGGTGCCGTCGACCGTGACCTGGCGTTCCTCCATGCACTCCAACAGCGCCGACTGGGTCTTGGGCGACGCGCGGTTGATCTCGTCGCCGACCACGATGTTGGCGAACACGCCGCCAGGCTTGAACTCGAACTCGCGGGTCTCCTGGTTGAAGACCGACACGCCGGTGACATCGCTGGGCATCAGGTCGGGGGTGAACTGGATACGGCGCACCGAACAGTCGATGGCCCGGGCCATCGACTTGGCGAGCAGGGTCTTGCCGACGCCGGGAACGTCCTCGATGAGGAGGTGGCCCTCGGCGAGCAGGACCGTCAGTGCCAGCTGGATCGCCTCGGGCTTGCCCTCGACGACCTGGCCGATGGCGCTCTGGATGCGCTCGGCGGTGTGGGCGAGGTCGGCCAGGTCGAGAACAGGCGGGCGACCGGGTCGGGGCACGGCGCCGTCGTCGCCGCGCCCTCGGATCAACGAATCGGTCACGCGTTCCTCCTGCTGCGGCTTCGACATGTGTGACGAGTCTCGCAAATTGTGCAACCAGACTCGACCCCTGGGCGGCCGTCGCTCTGCTCGGCCTGCGCCTTCACAGCGTAGGTCAGGGCGCAGGTACCCGGTGACATATCGCCCGTGCGATCCCGGCTGCGCACGTGGGCGACCGCGAGGGGCGGCAGTGAGCGCGGGGGAGCGGGGTGGGGTGGAAGTGGGGCGATTGTGGTTGCTCGTGGGGGAGAGTGGAGTACAGTGGCGCGCAATGGAGCAAGAGTGGCCGGGTTCGTCCGTCTCTGGGCTCGATGGAGACGAACACCTCGGTCGGCTGGGAGGTGGGCGTCGTGTTCCTCGGCACCCACACGCCGCGGCTGGACGACAAGGGCCGCCTCTTTCTCCCGGCGAAGTTCCGAGACGACCTGGCGGAGGGCGTGGTGATCACCAGAGGGCAGGAGCGTTGCCTCTATGTGTGGCCGCGCGCCGAGTTCGTCCGTTTCACCGAGCAGCTGCGTCAGGCGCCCATCACCCACCGCGGCACGCGCGACTTCGCCCGCATGCTCGCCGCGGGCGCCACGGACGAGGTGCCGGACAAGCAGGGCCGCGTCACCATCCCTGGTGGGCTGCGCACGTACGCAGGTCTCGAGCGCGACTGCACGGTGGTCGGCGCGATGACCCGCGTCGAGATCTGGTCCACCACTGCGTGGGACGAGTACCAGTCCGAGAAGGAGCCGTTGTTCGCCGACATCTCCGAGGAGGTGCTGCCCGGCGTCTTCTGACCGGTCAGGCGTGACCCACGTCCGAGCCATCCGACCCCACGATCAACGGATACACCCAGACGAGTGCCAACCCGACCTTCCGCACGTACGGCGAGGTCTCCGGCCCGCTCTCAGCTGCCTGACGCACCTTCCCCGGTGGCAGGAAGCGCCGATCGACACGGTCGAGCGGGCGGGGACCTGGCCGTGCGAGCACCACAGACGAACCACAGCGGCTCCGGCGGCGACGCCGGTTCCCAGGCCACGGCGACGCGAGACACGGGGGTGTCGATGACCGAGCAGAGCCCCGCCGGCGCGGCACACGTTCCCGTCCTCCTCGAGCGGGTCGTCGA
>DATCVR010000297.1:0-2043 GCA_036566745.1 Jiangellaceae bacterium
GCGGTGAGCGGCGACGTAGACCAGCGGCGCGAGCACGAAGATGCCGATGTCGAAGAAGACCGGGATGCCGAAGATCAGGCCGACCAGGCCCATCGCGACCGGGGTGCCGCGCTCGCCGAAGATGCCGATCAGCCTCGCGGCGAGGACATCGGCGCCGCCGGACCGCTCGAGCAGCGACCCGAGGACGGTGCCGAGACCGATGATGAGCGCGATGTGGCCCAGTACGCCGCCGAAGCCGGTCTCGATGAGCGACTCCTTCGCGGAGAGTGCGGTGCCGACCATCTGCTCGACGGAGAGGCCGGCCGCGACGGCGAGGCCGATGCCGCTGATGAAGAGGGCGATGAAGGGTTCGAGCTTCACCTTGATGATCAAGAAGAGGAGCACGGTGATCGCTGCGGCGCAGAGCAGCAGCAGGCCGGTGGTGCTTGTCTGGAGCCAATGCATGGTTGGTTCTCCCGTCGGGTCAGGGGTGGGGGATGGACTCAGCGCAGAGCTGCACGGAACCGGGCGGCGTTGGTGGTGATCTGCTCCCACCTGGCCTCGTCGACGTCGGCCGGCTGGACCACCGACGTCCCGGCGGTCACGGCGATGGCGCCGGCCCGCAGGAACTCCGCGGCGTTGTCTTCGTCGACTCCGCCGGAAGGGATCAGGGCGACCTCGGGGAACGGACCCCGCAGGTCGGAGAAGTAGCGCGGGCCGACGGCCCGGGCAGGAAAGATCTTGACCGCGTCGGCGCCGAGCGCGGTCGCGGTGAGGACCTCGGTCGGGGTCAGGGCGCCGAGAACCACGGCCGCCCCCGCGGCGTGACCCTCGGCGACGATCTCCGCCGCCTCCGGCGGCAGGCCGGGCGTCACCAGGAACCGGGCGCCGGCCGCGAGCGCGGCGCGAGCCTGATCGGCGGTCAGCACAGTTCCGGCGCCGACCACGATGTCGTCGGCGTCGGTCCGTGCGCTGACCTGGGCGAGGAGGTCTGTCAGGCCCGGGGTCGTGTAGGTCAGCTCGACGGTCCGGATGCCCCCGGCGGCCAGAGCATGGCAGAGCGCGACGGGATCTTCGAGCCGGGAGGCGCGTACGACGACCAGCGCCTGGTCGTCCCGGAGCGTCTCGATCACGGAGTTGCTCATCGGGGGCGAGTCCCTTCGTCGGTGCGGCGCAGCGCCCGTCCGGGCAGTGCGTCGGTGCGGTGGCCGTCCTCGATGACGGCGGTGCCGTTGACCAGCACCCAGTCGATGCCGCGCGCCTGCTGCCGCGGCTGCTCGAACGTGGCGGTGTCCTGGACGGTGTCGGGGTCGAGGAGTACCAGGTCGGCGGCGTACCCCTCCCGGACGAGGCCGCGCTCGTGCAGCCGGAGCCTCGCCGCCGGGCGGCCGGTGAGGTGGTGGACGCAGTCGACCAGGTCGAGCACCCCGAGTTCGCGTACGTAGCGGGCGAGGTAGCGGGGGAAGGTGCCCCACGCGCGAGGGTGCGGGCGCTCGCCGACGAGGATCGCGTCGCTGCCGCCGCAGTGGGTGCGGTGCCGCATGATCGTCTGCACGTTCTCCTCGTGGCCGACGTGCTGGAGGATCGTCGTGGCCAGCCGGTCGCGGACGAGCAGGTCGAAGAAGACGTCCGTGGCCATCTGGCCGGTCTCGTCGGCGATCTCGGCGACGGTGCGGCCGACGTGCCCGGACAGCTCTGGGTTGCGTACGCCGCTGATCTGGATCGTGCGCCAGTCGGTCACGCAGCCGTGGCAGCCGTCGGTGCCGACGTGGTCGAGCTCGTGCGCGATCCGGGCGCGGTCGCCCGGATCGGCGATCCGCGCGAGCAGGGCGTCCGGGCCGCCGGAGGTCGACCAGCTGGGCAGCACGGCGCTGAGCGTGGTGGCGCCGGGGAGGTAGGGGTAGGTGTCGAGCGTGATGTCGGCGCCGTCGTCCAGGCCGGCCTCGATGAGGTCGACGAGCTCGCCGGCCCGTCCGCGGTTGGGCTCGAAGTTCATGGTCGCGTGGGTGAGGTGGAGGGCGCACCCGGAGGCCCGGGCAACGGCGATCATCTCGGCGTACGCCT
>DATCVR010000298.1:0-31382 GCA_036566745.1 Jiangellaceae bacterium
GTCTCCTGTGCCGCCTGAGCATGGGAGACTTGGCCATCGTGAGCGCAAGCATCCTCGACGGCAAGGCCACTGCGGCGACGATCAAGGCGGAGCTGGCCGAGCGGGTGGCCGCCCTGGCCCGGCTCGGCGTCACTCCCGGGCTGGGCACCGTGCTGGTCGGCGACGACCCCGGATCGGTCTGGTACGTCAACGGCAAGCATCGCGACTGCGCCGAGGTCGGCATCACCTCGATCCGCCGCGACCTCCCCGACACCATCACCCAGGCCGAGCTCGAAGCGGTCCTCGACGACCTCAACGCCGACCCCACCTGCACGGGCTACATCGTCCAGCTGCCCCTGCCGGCCCACATCGACACCGACGCCGTCCTCGAGCGGATCGACCCCGCCAAGGACGCCGACGGTCTCCACCCCACCAACCTCGGCCGCCTGGTGCTCAACGTCAACGGCCCGATGACCTCGCCGCTGCCCTGCACGCCGCGCGGCATCATCGAGCTCATCACCCGCCACGGCATCGACCTCCACGGCGCCGACATCGTGGTGGTCGGCCGTGGCGTCACGGTCGGCCGGTCGATCCCGCTGCTGCTCACCCGGCGGGCCGTCAACGCCACGGTCACCATCACCCACACCGGCACCGCCGACCTCGCGTCCCATCTGCGGGTGGCCGACGTGATCATCGCGGCGGCCGGGGTGCCGGGCATCATCACGGCCGAGAACGTCATGCCGGGTGCGGTGGTCCTCGACGTCGGCGTCAGCCGGGTGCCCGACCCCGACACCGGCAAGGCGAAGGTGGTCGGCGACGTCCACCCGGATGTCTACGAGGTCGCCACGTGGGTGTCGCCCAACCCAGGCGGCGTGGGCCCGATGACCAGGGCGATGTTGCTGGCCAACGTCGTCGAAGCCGCCGAGCGGGCCGTCTCGGTCCAGGCCGAGCCCGTCACCTGATCGTCGTCTGGATAGGGTGGCGCCGACTCGCTTCCCACGAGGAGGTCCAAGTTCATGGCCGAGAAGTCTCCCCGCGGCCTCGCCGACGTGGTAGCCGCTTCCACGTCGATCTCTGACATCGACGGCCGAGAGGGCCGTCTCTTCTATCGCGGCTACGACATCCACGACATCGCCGGGCGGATCTCCTTCGAGGAATGCGTTCACCTGCTCCAGCGAGGCTCCTTGCCCACGGTCGGTCAGCTCGACGACCTCACGGCCGAGCTCGCCGACGGGCGCCGGTACGGCACGGTCGCTTCGACGTTGCTGCCCTATGTGGTCACGAGCGGCACGCCGATGGAGGCGCTGCGGACGCTGGTCTCCGCGCTGTCCATCGACGATCCGGACGCGGCCGACTCCGCCATCGAGGCCGACCGCCGCAAGGCCACCCGCCTCGTGGCTCAGATGCCGGTGTTCGTGGCGGCCTACGACGCCGAGCGCAACGGGCGCGAGGTCGTGGCGGCCGACCCCGAGCTGGGTATCGCCGCCAACTTCCTGCTCCAGATCACCGGCGAGCGGCCGTCCGAGCGCGCGGCGGAGATCTTCGACGAGTGCCTGGTGCTCCACGCCGACCACACGATGAACGCCTCCACGTTCACCGCTCGGGTCATCGCGGCCACGCTGTCGGACATGCACTCCGCGGTCACCGGCGCCATCGGCGCGCTGCGTGGGCCCCTCCACGGCGGTGCCAACGAGGCCGTCATGAAGACGCTGTCCTCGATCGACGGCGACCTCGACGCGGTCGACGCCTTCGTCCGGGCCGAGCTCGACGCCGGGCGCAAACTCATGGGCTTCGGCCATCGCGTCTACAAGACCGAGGACCCCCGTGCCACCCACCTGCGCCGGATGAGCGAGGAGCTGGCCGAGCTCACCGGCAACCGCCGCTACTACGACTTCTCCCGGCGGATGGAACAGGTCGTCCTCGAGACCAAGGGTCTCTACCCCAACGTCGACTTCTTCGCCGCGAGCGTCTACCACGCCCTGGGCATCCCCACCGACCTGTTCACGCCGGTCTTCGCGATCTCGCGGATGAGCGGCTGGACGGCTCACGTCATCGAACAGCACGAGGACAACCGCCTGATCCGCCCCGACAGCGAGTACACCGGGCCGCGCGACCAGCACTGGGTCGAGATCTCGCAGCGGTGAGCGACACGTCCGGCGGTGCGCCGCCCCACCGCAGCCGCTGGGCCGAGGCGGCCGAGCGGCGGCTCACCCCGCGCAGCTGGTTCCGAGCAGTGTTCCGGCAATGGCCGATCCTGCTCGTGCTGGCGATCATCGGCGCCGGCCTGATCGTGGTCGCCGACGATCACTTCCGCCGCGGCACGGTCCTCATCGCTGGCGGCGTGTGCGTGGCGGCCGCCCTGCGGGCGACGCTGCCGGAGTCGACAGCCGGGCTCATGCACGTGCGATCCCGGGTAGTCGACGTGCTGACGCTCGCCTTCCTGGGAGCGGGTTCGCTGATCGCCTCGCTCATCGTCCCGCCCCCGTCCTGAATCCGTTCCGGCTGCGTGCGTACGATCCGGACGTCAGCCTCGTAGTACTCGGTAGGAGAACGTCATGGCCCAGGCCCCCGTCACCGTGACCGTCACCGGCGCAGCCGGCCAGATCGGTTACGCGCTGCTCTTCCGTGTCGCCTCCGGGCAGTTGCTCGGGCCGGACACGCCGATCAAGCTGCGCCTGCTCGAGATCCCCCAGGCCGTCAAGGCCGCCGAGGGCACCGCGATGGAGCTCGACGACTGCGCATTCCCGCTGCTCGCAGGTGTGGACATCACCGACGACGCCCGGCATGCTTTCGACGGCGTCAACGTCGCCCTGCTCGTCGGCGCCCGGCCGCGGGGCAAGGGCATGGAGCGCGGCGACCTGCTCGAGGCCAACGGCGGCATCTTCAAGCCCCAGGGCGAGGCGATCAACGCCGGAGCGGCCGACGACGTCCGGGTGCTGGTGGTGGGCAACCCGGCCAACACCAACGCGCTCATCGCGCAGGCGCACGCCCCGGACGTGCCGGCCGAGCGCTTCACTGCGATGACCCGCCTCGACCACAACCGCGCGCTGTCGCAGCTCGCGGCCAAGCTGGAGGTCGGTGTCGCCGACATCTCCCGGCTCGCCATCTGGGGCAACCACTCCGCCACGCAGTACCCGGACGTCTTCCACGCCGAGGTGGGCGGCAAGAACGCCGCCGAGCTGGTGGACGAGGCGTGGCTCGCCGACACCTTCATCCCCACGGTCGCCAAGCGCGGCGCGGCGATCATCGAGGCCCGGGGCGCGTCGTCGGCGGCGTCGGCGGCCAACGCCGCGATCGACCACGTCCACGACTGGGTCCACGGCACACCCGAGGGCGAGTGGACCTCCGCGGCCGTGGTGTCCGACGGGTCCTACGACGTGCCTGCGGGGCTGATCTCGTCGTTCCCGGTCGTCTCCCGAGGCGGGCGGTACGAGATCGTCCAGGGGCTCGACGTCAACGAGTTCTCTCGTGCCCGCATCGACGCGTCGGTCGCCGAGCTGGTCGAGGAGCGCGACGCCGTCCAGGCCCTCGGCCTGATCTGAGGCCCGCCCCGCTTCACGATGATCGTCAGCCGGCCGGTGAAACCCCGGTCGTACCAGCCGGCTGACGATCATCGGGCTTCTACGCGTGGCCGTAGACGGTTGCGCCGCAGCTCGCGGGGGTCTCGTCGGTGCGGCTGCGCTCTTCGCACACCTTGAATCTGATCTTTCGGCCTTCGGCAAAGTTGTAGTCGTACATATTGCTGTCGACGTCACCTTGGTCCATGCCGCTGTCCCGATTCTGGTACGGAACATACGCGCCGCTCTCGCACCAGCTGAACCGCACGACGATCCGGCGGCCGTTGCTCAGGTAGTCCTCCACGTACAGCAGCTCATCTCGAGATTGAAAACGTGCCGCACCATGCGTGTACCCGGTAGTGGGGTGGCCGACCCAGGCGTCGCTTCCAGTGCTACCGAAGCACGAGTTGGCGTCTTGTGGCTGGGCGGCCTTCGTGGTGGCGGCCGTCGCGGGCTCGGCCGATGCCGGTCCGGCCGTGAAGAGGCCGATGCCTACGGCCAGCCCAGCGGAGACTGCTGCCCATGTCTGCGGCTTTCTCATTGCCTGTCCTCTCCTCGTCCCCCGCCGAAGGAGGGCTCGATGACACGAGGATGGCGAGCTGCCCTTTACCGACCCTTCACGCGCGCTTACCGAGGTAGAGCCGCGCACGCGACGAAGCGGGACGCGGTACCGGCCCGGATTCGTGCCGGCCCGGCGGGTCGGATATCTTGGCGTCGAGAAATCACGGACGCGACACCGAACTCACCTGCAGGAGCGCTGCCCCATGGCGAAGATCAAGGTTGCCGGACCGGTCGTCGAGCTCGACGGCGACGAGATGACCCGCATCATCTGGGCGTTCATCAAGGACCGCCTGATCCATCCGTATCTCGACGTCGACCTGAAGTACTACGACCTCTCGATCGAGAGCCGTGACGCCACCGACGACCAGATCACCGTCGACGCGGCCAACGCGATCAAGGAGCACGGCGTGGGCGTCAAGTGCGCCACCATCACGCCGGACGAGGCGCGGGTCGAGGAGTTCGGCCTGAAGAAGATGTGGCGTTCGCCCAACGGCACCATCCGCAACATCCTCGGCGGCGTGATCTTCCGCGAGCCGATCGTCATCAGCAACATCCCGCGCCTGGTCCCGGGCTGGACCAAGCCGATCATCGTCGGCCGCCACGCCCACGGCGACCAGTACAAGGCCACCGACTTCAAGGTCCCTGGCGAGGGGACCGTCACCATCACCTACACCCCGGCCGACGGCTCGCAGCCCGTCGAGCACGAGATCGTGCGGATGCCCGAGGGCGGCGGCGTGGTCATGGGCATGTACAACCACACCAAGTCGATCGAGGACTTCGCCCACGCCTCGTTCGCCTACGGCCTCCAGCGCGGCTACCCGGTGTACCTGTCCACGAAGAACACCATCCTCAAGGCCTACGACGGCGCGTTCAAGGACATCTTCGCCGCGGTCTTCGAGGCCGAGTACAAGGAGAAGTTCGAGGCGGCCGGACTCACCTACGAGCACCGCCTCATCGACGACATGGTCGCGGCGGCGCTGAAGTGGGAGGGCGGCTACGTCTGGGCCTGCAAGAACTACGACGGCGACGTGCAGTCCGACACCGTCGCCCAGGGCTTCGGCTCGCTGGGCCTGATGACGTCGGTGCTCATGACCCCCGACGGCAAGACGGTCGAGGCCGAGGCGGCTCACGGCACGGTCACCCGCCACTTCCGCCAGCACCAGGCCGGCAAGCCGACCTCGACGAACCCCATCGCCTCGATCTACGCCTGGACCGGCGGCCTCAAGCACCGCGGCAAGCTCGACGGCACCCCCGAGGTCACCGGTTTCGCCGAGACCCTCGAGGACGTCGTGATCACCACGGTCGAGTCCGGCGCGATGACCAAGGACCTCGCGCTGCTGGTCGGCCCGGACCAGGCGTGGCAGACCACCGAGGAGTTCCTGGCCACGCTCGACGAGAACCTCGCCAAGCGCCTCGCCGGCTGACCGGCCCGGCTGCCCCGTTGATCTTGGAGTTTCGGTCGAATACTGGGCGCTTTGCCCCGATCGATGGCGCGAAAACTCCACGATCAACGGGTGGCTGGCGACATAGGGTGACCTCCGTGGACACCGACACGTTCCGGGCGCTCGCGCGCTCGTCGCCCTGGCTGTGGAACACGATGCGGCTAGATCGCGAGGTGGTCCGCCTCGACGGCCGCGACGGCGCCTCCGCCGACGCCGCCCGCGGCGACGGACAGGTGCGGGCGTGGATCCGCAGGCCGGGTCGGATGCGGGTGGAGCAGCCCGGGCGGCCGGCGTACGCCGTCGACGAGACCGCCGACGTCGGCTCGAACATCGCGTGGATCGGTGCCACGAGCGATGGCAGCTCCTGGGAGCCGCCCACGCCGAGGTCGCCCCAGGACCCTCTGGCGCCCCAGCCGCAGCGCCGCGACGACGGTCTCGTGTCGGTGCGCCCGGACGGGTTCGAGGTCGTGTACGACGACCCGATGCACGAGAACTACCTCTGGGTCGCGATGCTCGATCCCGTCGAGCTGGCCGACGGGCGCACCGACGACGGCGAGCCCACCGCCGACGCGCCGGTCGAGTTCCTGCAGCTCACGGAGGTCTCGTTCGCCGGGCGGGCGAGCCTCGAGGCGATCGTCCGGCCCACCACCGCGTACGACCCGCGCTGCTCGTGCTGTCCGCTGTTGCACGGCGAGGTCAGCGACACCCGCGACGAGCAGTCGGGCGCGCCTCCACACCCGCCGATGCGGTACGCCGACGCCTATCGGGTGGTCCTCGACGTCGCCACCGGCATCTGCGTGAGCATGCGCGAGATCGGTGGTGACGACGACGGCGCGGGGTTCGACGTGACGATCGGCGAGGTCGACGCGGACTACCCGGCCACGCTCTTCGCCTGATCCGCTTCGTGCTGACCCACGCGTGGCGGCGGCGACCCGAAGCAGGCGGGACGTCCCCGGGGCCCTAGGGTGTGCGCGTGCGCGTCTGTGTGTTCTGTGGTTCGTCGAAGGGGAACGGCCGGTACCTCGAGGCCGCGCGGCAGGTGGGCGAGACGCTCGCCCAGCGCGGCATCGGCATCGTCTACGGCGGAGCCCACGTCGGCACCATGGGTGCGCTGGCCGATGCCGCGCTCGCCGTGGGCGGATCGGTCACGGGCGTCATCCCACAGAGCCTGGTCGACTGGGAGGTCGCCCACACCGGCCTGACCGAACTCCACGTCGTGAACGGCCTGCACCAACGCAAGGCATTGATGGCCGAGCTCTCCGACGCCTTCATCGCCCTGCCCGGTGGTGCGGGCACGCTGGAGGAGCTGTTCGAGGTGTGGACCTGGGCGCAGCTCGGGCTCCACACCAAGCCGGTGGGCCTGCTCGACGTCGACGGCTACTTCGCACACCTGCGCAGGTTCGTCGATCACATGGTCGACGAGGGATTCTCGCGCGCGCCCTACCGCGACATGCTCCTCGTCGAGTCCGGTGTGGAGGAGCTGCTGGCCGCCTTCGACGGCTACGTGCCGCCCCAGGACACGTGGTCGGAAGAACCGCTGGAAGCCTCGGCCGGCGGACCAGGGGACGGACCCGCCACCCGCGAGCCCACCACCGCTGAGCCCACGACCGGCGAGCTGTGGTGAGCCGTCAGTTCTCGGAGCGCCCGAGCTTCCAGTAGCCCATGAACGTGACCGCCTTGCGGTCGATGCCGCGCTCGCGCACGAGGTGACGCCGAATCGCCTTGACCGTGCCGGCCTCGCCGGCCACCCAGGCGTACAGGTCGCCCGCATCGTCGTCGGCGGCCGCGATCTCCCACAGCAGCTGGAGGTCGATGTCGATGGTGTCGACGTGGCTCGGCTCGGCCATCGGGGCGTCGAGGTCGAGGCCGCACACGGCGTCGACCAGCAGCTGTCCGTGGGGAGCGACCGAGCCGTCGGCGCGGCGCCGCGACAACCAGGTGATCTCGACGCCGGGCAGCGCGGGCAGGTGGAGAGCGTCGGCGGCGTCGGGTACCTCGAGCAGGACGTGGGTCCGGGTGGGCAGCGCCGGACGGGACCGCAGTGAGTCGAGGATGCCGCAGATGGCGGGGACGGCCGTCTCGTCGCCGGCGATGATCGTGGTGCGCACGCCGGCCGGGGGCTTCCACTCGTACCCCTGGCAGTCGCCGCCGAACTGACGGTTCGGTCCGACCAGCGCGACCTCCTGGCCGATCTGGGCATGGACCGCGAACGCAGAGGCGGGGCTGGTGTCGCCGTGGAGGACGAAGTCGATGTCGACCTCGCGCTGCTCGGGACGCACGGCGCGAATGGTGTAGGTGCGCAGCGCCCCGCGGGTGGCCGGGTCGGCGGCGCGGTAGGCCGCGTGCCAGTCGGTGGTGGGGAACTCGGGCAGGCCGTGGCCGGGGCGCGGGAGGTAGACCTTGATCCGCTGGTCGGGGCCGTCGTGGCCGAGTTGGTCGAGGTCGCCGCCGCTGAACGTGATCCGCAGGAAGGTAGGGCTGAGCCGCTGCAATCGGGAGACCCACACCCGGAACGGGCGCCAGGCGGGCACTTCCACGAGATCGATGCCAGCGACATCGGTGGTGATCGTCATCAGGTCCTCGGATGCGTCGTTCCAGTCAGGCTTAGGTGAGCCTAACCGATGTTGGCATCGTTTCAACTCGACATCGGAGTGATGCAGGTCTCAGCGGCGCATCCACCGCGGCGAGCGGGGGTCCGCTCGGCTGCGCAGGTCACAGGACGCTGCGTGCGGAGACCTGCACGGGGCGTAGTCGCAACGAACTGGAGCGGAGTGCGACATGGTCGACGCAATGGCGTCCTTCGCCGGGCAGGTGGAGCAGCTCGCCGGAGCCACCAAGCCGGCACGTAACCGAGCCGGCGAGGCGCTGAAGCTGTGCGAGGCCAAGGTGACCAGCTTCGAGGCCATCAAGACCACCTTCGCGTCCCTGAGAACCGCGTATGACGGCATCACCACCCAGATGACGACGGCGCATCGCCGGGACCAACCCGATGGTCCGTGGTCGATCGTGACCGACGGGCGCACGGTCGATTTCGTCGAGGCCTGGCACGACGCCGGCACGACGGCGACCGACGCGTTGAAGAAGGCTCGCACCGCCGCGAACGAGACCGTTGCATGGTGCGACAAGGGTCGAGACGTCTTCGACAGCGGTCATCAGATCCTCTCGCCGACTGCCAGTTGGCTGGCCGCACTCGACGACGACGTGCCGCGCAGGCACGTCCATGCCCAGGGTCTTCGCCACCTCGACGACATGGCGGCCGTCCTCCGCGGCATCGATGAGCTGAAGGGCTGGGCCGAGACCACGGCGGACGCCGCCCGAAAGCTCCACCTACCGAGCATCGCGAATTACACCGTCGCGGTGGAGCAGGAGGTGGGCCGCGCTCCGGCGACGATCACGTCCCTGGTGACCACCGTCGAGTTCGTGAGGGACGAGTTCAACCGCCTGCGCTCCGCGTGTGACCAGCTGGCTGACGAGGTGCGGCGCCCGAAGCCGTCGGCTGTCGACCGCTGAGGCTCACCCGTCCTGATCCACCCCGGCACCTGCCGCCGGCCGCGCGGTGAATGCGGCCGGCTCGACGAACCCGTGCTCGGCGAACGCCGAGGTCACGGCGTCGGCGACTGCGGCGACCGCGGTGTCCTCGACGAGCGCGATGACCGATCCTCCGAACCCGCCGCCGGTCATCCGGGCGCCCAGCGCGCCCGCGCCCAGCGCGGCGTCGACCGCGACGTCGAGCTCGGCGACCGTGACCTCGTAGTCGTCGCGCAAGGACACGTGGGACGCCGTGAGCAGGGGCCCGATCTCGCGGACCCGGCCCTGTCGCAGCAACGCCACCGTGTCGAGCACCCGCTGGTTCTCGGTGAGCACGTGGCGCACCCTGCGGCGAGCCGGCTCGTCGTCGCCCAGCCGGGTCAGGACGGCGTCGACGTCGTGGCCCTGGATCTCGCGCAGCGTCGCCACCCCGAGCGTCGCCGCTGCGGCCTCACAGGTCGCTCGCCGCGCGCCGTACTCGCCGTCGACGTGGCGGTGGGGAGCGCGGGTGTCGACGATCAGCAGGGCGAGCCCGGCAGCCGCGAGGTCACACGGGACCGGCTCGGCGGTGAGGTGGTGGGCGTCGAACAGGATGACGTGTCCGTCGCGCCCGTGCATCGAGGCCATCTGGTCCATGGCGCCGGTGGGAGCGCCGACGTAGGCGTTCTCGGCCTGCTGCGCGAGGAGGGCCAGGGTGGTGGGGTCAAGGCCGAGCCCACCCAGCTGATCGAGGGCGACGACGACCGCGCACTCCAGGGCCGCCGACGACGACAGCCCCGCGCCGGTCGGCACATCGCTGGTGATCCGTACGTCGGCTCCGGGGACCGCGTGTCCGGCCTTGCGCAGCGCCCAGAACACGCCTGCCACGTACGCGCCCCAGCCCGTGACGTCTCCCGGAGCGGTGTCGACGGCGAACCGCACGGGCTCGGTGCCCGGAGCCGCCGACGCGGCCGTGACCAGGCCGTCGGCGCGCTGCGTGACCTCGACAGTGGTCCGCAGGGGCAGCGCCAGTGGCAGGGCGAAGCCGGCGTTGTAGTCGGTGTGCTCGCCGATCAGGTTGACTCGGCCGGGGGCCGACCAGCGTCGCGCCGTCATGGCCGCTCCTGCTCGAACGCCCACGCGTCGGCGACGATCCGATCGAGGCCGTGCTCGGCGCGCCACCCGAGCTCGGTGGCGATCCGCTGGGCGGAGGCGACCAGCGTCGACGGGTCGCCGGCCCGGCGTTCACGTGCCACCGCGGGGACGTCGTGTCCGGTCACCGATCGCGCGGCCTCGACGACCTCGTTCACGGTGTAGCCCGTGCCGGTGCCAAGGTTGTAGACGCGGTGGCGGCCGGCGTGGTCGCCCGCCCCGGTGGCGTCGAGGGCGAGGAGATGGGCCCGGCCGAGGTCCTCGACGTGGAGGTAGTCGCGGATCGCGGTGCCGTCGCGGGTGGGGTAGTCGGTGCCGAAGACGTCGACGGACGCGCGGCGACCTGCAGGCACGGCCAGGACGTTCGGGATGAGGTGGGTCTCGGGGGCGTGTCGCTCGCCGAAGCGTCCCAGGGCACCGCCGACGTTGAAGTAGCGCAGGCTCACGCCGGCCAGCCCGTGCGCGGCGGCCTCGCCGGTGATCGCGTGGTCGACGGCGAGCTTGCTCTGGCCGTAGGGGGTGAGGGGGGTGGGCGGGGTGTCCTCGACGATCGGCGTCTCGACCGGCTCGCCGTACACCGCCGCGGTGGAGGAGAAGACGAGTCGCGAGACGCCGTGGCGCCGCATCGCGTCGAGCAGGCGCAGCGTGCCCACGACGTTGTTCCACCAGTACAGCTCCGGTTTGGCGACCGACTCGGCGACCAGCGACTTGGCCGCGAAGTGCAGCACGGCGTCGAACGACTCGTCGAGCACCTCGTCGGACTCGTCGACGCGGGCCCGGACCAGGCTCGCGCCGTCCGGCACCGCGTCGGCGTGACCGGTGGAGACGTCGTCGAGGACGACCACCTCGTGGCCGGCGTCGAGGAGCTGCGCGGTGACCACCGAGCCGATGTAGCCGGCACCGCCGGTGACGAGCACCTTCATGAGCCCACCTCGCGTAAGAGGGTTGCGACGTCCTCGGGTAGGACGTCGGTGACGAACGCGCCCATAGCCGACTCCGAGCCGGCGAGGTACTTGAGCTTGTCCGCCGAGCGGCGGATCGAGAAGACCTGAAGGTGCAGGTAGGCGAGATCGCGGTCGACCCGCACCGGCGCCTGGTGCCAGGCGGCGATGTAGGGGAGGGGCGCGTCGTACAGCGCGTCGAGGCGGCGCAGCACGTCGAGATAGACCGACGCGAAGTCGTCGCGTTCGTCATCGGTGAGCGACGGGATGTCGGGCACCTGCCGGTGGGGGAAGAGCTGGACCTCGACCGGCCAGCGCGCGGTGGCGGGGACGAATGCGGTCCAGTGTCGCGACGCGACCACGACCCGCTCGGCCGCGCGCTCCTCGGCGAGGACGTCGGCGCCGAGGTTGCGCCCGGTGCTCGACAGGTGTCGGCGCGCGGCGGCGAGCAGCTGCGCGGTGCGCGGGGTGAGATACGGGTAGGCGTAGATCTGGCCGTGGGGATGGGCGAGCGTCACCCCGATCTCCTCGCCGCGGTTCTCGAAGCAGAAGACCTGCTCGACCCCGGCGATCCCGGACAGCTCGGTGGTGCGGTCGGCCCAAGCGTCGACCACCAGCCGGGCCTGCTCGGGGGTGAGCGCGCCGAACGACGAGTCGTGATCGCTGGTGAAGCAGACGACCTCACACCGGCCGACCCCAGGTCGGCGCGGCACGAGCGGCGTGCCGGGGCCGGCGTCGTGCGAGCGGGCGCCGGTGGACAGGCTCGGGAAGCGGTTCTCGAACACGGCGACGTCGTAGTCGGCCGACGGGATCTCGGTGTGGTGCCCGTCGCGCGAAGGGCACAGCGGGCACTCGTCCGCGGGTGGCAGGAACGTGCGGGTCTGCCGGTGCGAGGCCATCGCGACCCACTCGTCGAGCAGCGGATCGTGACGCAACTGCGAGGTGGTGCTCACCGGTGGCAGGTCGCGCGGATCGTCGAGGCGGCGGGCTGGGGCGTCGTCGCGGTCGAAGTAGATGAGCTCGCGGCCGTCCGCGAGGAGGGTGGAGGTGCGCTTCACCGGACTCCGTCCGTCTCGGGGGTGGCGGCGAGGACCAGCTCGCCGACGTGGTCGGACAGGGTGTGCGCGGCGCCGGGGTCGAGCCCGGCGTCGGTGACCAGGACGTCGGCGCGGTCGAGCGGCGCGATGGTGCTGAGACCGATCGTGGCCCACTTCGTGTGGTCGGCGAGGACGACGAGCCGCCGGCCCGCGGCGGTCAGGGCACGGTCGGTCTCGGCCTCGAGGAGGTTGGGCGTGGTGAACCCCGCGCGGACGTCGATGCCGTGGACGCCCAGGAAGACCACGTCGAGGTGGAGGCCCTCGAGCGCGGTGACGGCGAGCGGACCCACCAGCGCGTCGGACGGGGTGCGCACGCCGCCGGTGAGCACCACGGTGTGACCAGCCTCGGGCTGGGCGTGCAGGACGCCGGCGATCCGCATGGAGTTGGTGACGACGGTGAGGTCGCGCAGGTCCGCCATCGCCTGGGCCAGGGCGAACGTCGTGGTCCCGGCGGACAGCCCGATGGTCCCGCCCGGCTCGAGCAGGCGGACGGCCGCGGCGGCGATCGCGACCTTCTCGGCTCGCTGCCGCTGGGCCTTGGCATCGAACCCGGGCTCGTCGGAGCTGGCGGCGGCCGGGAGGGTCGCGCCACCGTGGACCTTGACGACCGCGCCGCCGTGGTCGAGCTCGTCCAGGTCGCGGCGGATGGTCATCTCGGAGACGTCGAAGAGCTCGGCCAGCTCGGTCACCCGGACAGTGCCCTGTCGCCGGATCGCGGAGACGATCCGGGCGCGTCGTTCGGCAGCGAGCATCTGAACAGAACCTCCCAATACCGAACAGTATCGCACGCGGCTTGTGCCTCGCGGGCGCTGCCTGAGCCGGGACGTCGGGAGGTCCCGGTTATGGGAGATCCGGGTCAGGACGCTCCGAGCGCGGCTCCGACGATCTCCTGTGCCTCGGCCTGGATGCGGGCCAGGTGGTCGGGTCCCTGGAAACTCTCGGCGTAGATCTTGTACACGTCCTCGGTGCCGGACGGGCGCGCGGCGAACCAGCCCGACGCGCTCACGACCTTCAGCCCGCCCAGGGGCGCGTCGTTGCCGGGTGCGCGGGTCAGCGTGGCCGTGATCGCCTCGCCGGCCAGCTCGGTGGCGCCGACCTGGTCCGGCGACAGGGCGGCGAGCACGGCCTTCTGCTCGCGGGTGGCCGGGGCGTCGACGCGGGCGTACGCCGGGTCGCCGAACCGCTCGACCAGCGTGCGGTACCGGGCGCTTGGCGTCTCGCCGGTGACCGCGATGATCTCGGCGGCCAGCAGGCAGGCGACGATGCCGTCCTTGTCGGTGGTCCAGACGTGCCCGTCGCGGCGCAGGAACGACGCTCCGGCCGACTCCTCGCCGCCGAAACCCACGCTCGCGTCGAGCAGGCCCGGCACGAACCACTTGAACCCGACCGGCACCTCGATCAGCCGCCGCCCGAGCGACTCTGCCACGCGGTCGATCATCGACGAGCTGACCAGCGTCTTTCCTACCGCTGCCGTGGCCGGCCAGCCGTCGCGCCGGCCGAACAGGTAGTCGATCGCCACCGCGAGGTAGTGGTTGGGGTTCATCAGGCCGCCGTCGGGGGTGACGATGCCGTGGCGGTCGGCGTCGGCGTCGTTGCCCGTGGCCACGTCGAAGGCCGCGCCCTCGCCCATCCGGCCGATCAGCGAGGCCATCGCCGAGGGCGACGAGCAGTCCATCCGGATCTTGCCGTCCCAGTCGAGCGTCATGAACCGCCAGGTCGGGTCGACGAGCGGGTTGACGACGGTCAGGTCGAGGCGGTGGCGCTCGGCGATGGTGGCCCAGTAGTCGACCGAGGCCCCGCCGAGCGGATCTGCCCCGATACGCACCCCGGCCGAGCGGATCGCGTCGAGGTCGACGACCTGGGGGAGGTCGTCGACGTAGCTGCCCAGGAAGTCGTAGGCGGCCGTGGTGTCGGCGGCGCGGGCGCGCGCGAGCGAGATCCTGCGGACGCCGCGCAGGCCGTCCTCGAGGTGACGGTTGGCGGCGTCCTGGATCCACGAGGTGATGTCCGAGCCCGCGGGGCCGCCGTCCGGGGGGTTGTACTTGAAGCCGCCGTCGGCGGGCGGGTTGTGCGAGGGCGTGACCACGACGCCGTCGGCGCGGTGGGCCGGCCCGCTGGCGTTGTGGCGGAGGATCGCGTGGGACACCGCGGGCGTGGGCGTGTACCGGTCGGCGGCGTCGACCAGGAGCGTGACGCCGTTGGCCGCGAACACCTCGACGGCGCTGACCCGGGCCGGCTCGGAGAGCGCGTGGGTGTCGCGGCCGAGGAACAGCGGCCCGTCGATGCCGTGGGCCGCGCGGTAGTCGCAGATGGCCTGGGACGTGGCGAGGATGTGGTCCTCGTTGAACGCGGCGTCGAAGGCCGAGCCGCGGTGCCCGGACGTCCCGAAGCTCACCCGCTGGCCCACCTGGGCAGGGTCGGGGTGCCCGGTGAAGTAGGCGGTGACGAGGCGGGCGACGTCCACCAGGTCGTCGGGCCCGGCAGGCTGTCCGGCACGCGGGTGGTTCGGCATGAGCGCCAGCGTAGGGCGTGTGCGGGTGACCGCCGCGATCCGCCGCCGATTCCGTAGGATCACCCCCATGGACGTCTCACACCCTGCGGGTCGTCGGTGCAGCTCAGCGCGGACATGGCGGAGGTACGCGCCATGAACCAGGGCACTCTGCTCAATCTCGGTCTGGTCCTGCTGTTCGTCCTCATCGGCGGGGTGTTCAGCGCCACCGAGATGGCGCTGGTGACGCTTCGGGACAGCCAGCTCACCCAGCTGGCCCAGCAGGGCCGGCGCGGCGAGCGGGTCGCCGAGCTCGCCCGGAATCCGAACCGCTTCCTCTCCGCGGTGCAGATCGGCGTCACCGTGGCCGGATTCCTCTCGGCGGCCTACGGCGCGTCCACTCTGGCGCCCGACCTCGCACCGGTCCTCGTGGGCTGGGGCATACCCGAGAGCGTCGCCGATCCGGCTGCGCTCGTGGTCATGACGCTGTTCATCGCCTACCTCTCGCTGGTCCTCGGCGAGCTCGTCCCGAAGCGCATCGCGTTGCAGCGCTCGGCCGGGGTGTCGTTGTCGGTCGCTCCTCCGCTCGACCGGTTCGCCACGCTCATGCGCCCGGTCATCTGGTTCCTGTCGAAGTCCACCGACATCGTGGTCCGCCTGCTGGGCGGCGACCCGTCGGCCCAGCGCGAGGAGATGACCGAGGGTGAGCTGCGCGAGCTCGTGGCCGGCTACGAAGGGCTCGGCGAGGAGGAGCGCAGCATCGTCGAGGACGTCTTCTCGGTGGGCGATCGCCAGGTCCGCGAGGTGATGCGCCCGCGCACCGAGGTCGACTTCCTCGACGCCGCGCTGCCGGTGTATCGCGCGGTCAAGATCGCCTCGTCGATGCCGCACTCGCGCTACCCGGTGGTCCGCGGTGGCGCCGACGACGTGGTCGGGTTCGTGCACGTGCGCGACCTGTTCGATCCCGAGTTGTCCGGGCGCTCCGTGCGGGTCGGTGAGCTGGCCCGCGAGGTGCTGCTGCTGCCGGGCACCAAGCGGGTGTTGCCCGCGATGTCGGAGATGCGACGCCAGAGCTCGCACCTGGCCGTGGTGGTAGACGAGTACGGCGGCACGGCGGGCATCGTCACCCTCGAGGACCTCGTCGAGGAACTGGTGGGCGACATCCGCGACGAGTACGACCGCGCCGAGGCCGAGACCGTTCCCGCCGGGGGAGGCGTGGTCGACCTCGACGGCCTGCTCAACATCGAGGACTTCGCCGACGAGACCGGCCTGGTCCTGCCCGAAGGCCCCTACGAGACGGTCGCGGGCTATGTGATGGCTCGGCTCGGCCGCCTGGCCGTGGTCGCCGACACCGTCGAGGTCGGCGGCCGCCGACTCGAGGTCCTCGAGCTCGACGGGCGGCGGGTGTCGCGGCTGCGCGTGCATCCCGCGCCCGCGCCACCGGCCTCGGTCGCCGACGATGCCGCCCCGACGGCTGACGAGACAGCTCGCGAGACCGCCGGCGACACTGCCGACGAGGCGTAGATGAGTGACTCCGCGAGGGCAACTGCCAGAATGGGCGCCATGGCCTCTGACCGTCCACGCGTGTTCTCCGGCATGCAACCGACCAACGCCTCGCTCCATCTGGGCAACTACCTGGGAGCGTTGCGCCAGTGGGTCGCGCTGCAGGACGACCACGAGGCGTTCTACTGCGTGGTCGACCTGCACGCCATTACCGCGGGCCACGACCCCAAGCTCCTGCGCGACCGCACGCGCGTCACGGCGGCCCAGTACCTCGCCGCCGGTGTCGACCCCGACCGCAGCACGCTGTTCGTCCAGAGCCACGTGCCCGAGCACACCCAGCTCTCGTGGGTGCTGGGCTGCATCACCGGCTTCGGCGAGGCCGGGCGGATGACCCAGTTCAAGGACAAGTCGGCACGCCAGGGCTCGGACAGCACCACGGTAGGCCTGTTCACGTACCCGATCCTGCAGGCCGCCGACATCCTGCTCTACGACGCCGACCTCGTGCCCGTGGGCGAGGACCAACGCCAGCACATCGAGCTGACCCGCGACCTCGGTGGTCGGTTCAACTCCCGCTTCGGCGAGACGTTCGTGCTGCCCAAGGCGCTGATCCAGCGCGAGACGGCCAAGATCTTCGATCTCCAGGACCCCACCGCCAAGATGAGCAAGAGCGTGGCCGGCGCAGGCCTGGTCGAGCTGCTCGACGACCCCAAGGTCATCGAGAAGCGGATCAAGAGCGCGGTCACCGACACCGGCCGCGAGGTCGTGGCCGACGAGGAGAACAAGCCCGGAGTCACCAACCTGATCACCATCCTGTCGGCGTTCAGCGGACGCTCGGTGGCCCAGATCGAGCAGGACTTCGAGGGCCGCGGTTACGGCGACCTGAAGAAGGAGGTGGCGGCGGCCGTCCTCGAGGTCGTCGTCCCGTTCCAGCAGCGGGTCCGTGGTCTGCTCGACGACCCGGCCGAGCTCGACGCCCTGCTCGCCCGCGGCGCCGACAAGGCCAAGGCGGTCGCCGCGCCCACCCTGGCCCGGGTTTACGACCGCGTCGGTTTCCTCGCAGCGCGGTGAGACGGTGACCACGACGCCGGCATCCGGGCCGCGGACGATCGGCGTCGCCGTGCCCGTGCCCGAGCCGTTCGGCAGTGAGCTCCAGGACTGGCGACGATCGTTCGGCGATCCCCTGGCCGACGCCATCCCGGCCCACATCACCCTCCTTCCGCCGTCGGAGGTCGACGACGCCGCGCACGCCCTCGTGATCTCCCACCTCGAAGCGGTGGCGGCCCGCCTCGAGCCGTTCCGGGTCCACCTCCGCGGCACGGCGACGTTCCTGCCGATCTCGCCGGTGGTGTTCGTGGCCCTGGCCGAGGGCATCTCGGCCTGCGAGCGGCTGTCGGCGGCCATCCGCACCGGCCCGCTCCAGGTCGACCTGTCCTTCCCGTACCACCCCCACGTCACGGTGGCCCACCACCTGTCGCCGGAGGCGATGAACAACGCCTTCGCCACCCTGGCCGGTTACGACGCCGTCTTCGACGTCACGGCGTTCGACCTGTACCTGCACGGCGACGACGGCTACTGGCGTCCCGAGCGCGACTTCGCTCTCACCGGGGGAGGTCCCTCGGTGTGATCGACCGGTTGCGGCAGGTCTGGGCCCGGTGGCAGCGCACTCGACCGCTGCGAGCGTGGCAGCGCTACAACGACCTGCGCGGCAACCGGCTCGCCGGGGCAGTGACCTTCTACGCCTTCGTGTCGCTGTTCCCGTTGCTCCTGCTGTCGGCGGTGGCCGCGACTCTCATCGCCGGTCCGTCGGGCGTCGAGGTCGTGCAGGAGATCGTCGACGAGAACCTGCCCGGGCTCGGCATCGACGTCTCGACGTTCTACGACCGCGCGGGCACCCTCGGACTGATCGGTCTGGCGACCTTGGTGTTCACCGGCCTGGGCTGGGTCGACGCCTGCCGCGCGGCGGTCCGCTCGATGTGGGGGCTGGACGACCAGCCCGGCAGCCTCGTCGCGCGCAAGGCCGTCGACGTCCTCGCGCTGATCGGGCTGGGCGTGCTGATCGTGGTGTCGTGGGGCGCCAGCGTGCTGCTCGGCCAGCTGGCCCAGACGGTGCTCGACGAGCTCGGTCTGGAGGGCTGGCTCTCGCGGGCCGCGCTCTGGCTGATCGGGTCGGTGTTGTCGATCGGCGCGAGTGCCCTGCTGTTCGCGTACCTGCTGACCGGGCTGCCCCGCATCAAGGTCCCGGTGAAGGAGCTGGCGCTGACCGCGATCCTCGGCGCAGTGGTCTTCGAGGTGCTCAAGCAGTTCCTGGTGTCGTATGTGGCCGGGCCCGCCTCGCGCAGTGCCTTCGCGGCCTTCGCCACTCCGCTGGCGCTGCTGGCCTGGATCTATCTGGTGACGCGGCTGCTGATGTTCCTGGCGGCGCTCAGCGCCGAGAGCGCCGTCGAGGCGAGCGGCGCGACGGCGGAGGACACGGCGGAGCCGGGCGCGGAGGCGCAGCGGCTCGGCGACGGCGTCGGATCTACGGTGGTGCTCACCCCGTCCGTGCGGCAGGCGCGAGCGGTGGGGGTGGCGGCGGGGGCGATCCTGGGCGCGGCGGGCGCGGGCCTGGCCCTGTTGGCCGCCCGGGCCGCGCGCTCGCTCAGGGTGAGGATCGGGCCGGATCAGGACGAGCGGCGCGACGACGCGTAGCGCCCGGTGCGCGCGGCGCGTCCGGGGCGTCGCCGCACGGCCAGGGCGATGCCGCCCGCGGCGACGGCCGCCGCCAGGCTGACCCACACGACGTTGGGCACGTTTCCCGAGGTGGCGGCCGGTTCGTTCAAGACGTCCTCGTAGTCGTGGAGCGGGTCGCCCAGGACGTCGCCGTTGTCGCGTTCGTCGATGGCGGTGGCGACCTCGTCGGCGGAGACCAGGTGGCCCACCGGCTCAGCCGTCTCGCCCGTGGCGAAGCCCCAGTCGAGCAACGGCGCGGCGCTGTCCTCGCCTCTGCCATCGGACCCCAGGACCACGGCGATGAGCCGCCGCCCGTCGCGCTCGGCCGCGGCGACCAGCGTGTGGGCGCCCTCGGTGGTGAAGCCGGTCTTGAGCCCGATCGCGCCGTCGTAGTCGTCGAGCAGGCGGTTCTGGTTCTGGATCTGAAAGCTCTCGCCGTCGAGGCCGGGGAAGTCGTACGAGGTGGTCCGCGCGAGCTCGGCCAGCGCGTCGTCGTCGAGGACGTGGCGCCCGATCAGGGCCAGGTCGTAGGCCGAGGAGACCTGGCCGGGGGTGTCGAGGCCGTGCGGGGTGGCGGCGTGGGTGTCGAACGCGCCGATGCGCGCGGCCTCGTCGTTCATCAGGTCGACGACCGCGTCCTGACCTCCGGCGAGCTCCCCCACGGCATGGGCGGCATCGTTGCCGGAGGCGAGGAAGAGGCCGTGCATGACGTCGTCGACGCTGTACGTCTGCCCGGGTGCGAGGCCGACGCGGCTGCCCTCGACCGCGGCGTCGGCGTCGGTGGCGACGTACTCGCCGTCCGGGTCGATCTCCGGGCGGGAGGCCAGGGCGGTGAGCAACTTGATGGTGCTGGCCGGCGGGCGGGGCTGGTGGGCGTTGAAGGCGGCCAGCACGTCACCGGAGTCGGCGTCGGCCACGATCCAGGCGAGCGCGTCGACCGTCGGCGGGGCGTCGGCCTCGGGATCGGCGACGACCGCTCCGACGGTGCCCAGCGCGGCACCGCCCACGGCCTCCTCGAAGGGTGCGGTCTCCGGAGGCGGCAGGGTCGAGCCCGGGGTGGCGGTGGTGGGCGACGGCGAGCTGTCGCTGGGCGGCGGCGTGGTCGCGGCGGGCGTCTCTGCAGTGGCGTGGGACGCCGGGACGATGCCCAGGACCAGTCCTGCGAGGGCAGCCGCGACCGCGGGTGGGCGTCGGCGCCGATGACGGTGCGTCGTGTCCATTGCGGGCACAGCGTAACCATCCGTCCCGATATGCGTTAGCTGGAGGCGTCGTCGAACGGCAACACGAGAATACGCAACTGGTCGGCCAGCGCGGCGTGGTGCTCCGGGTCGAGGTCGGCGAGCAGCCCGCGCTCGTGGTCGAGGAGCCCGTCGAGGGCTGCGTCGACCGCCTGCTTGCCCTGCGTGGTCAGGCCCACCCGGACGGCGCGGCGGTCGTCGTCGTCGCGGCGCCGGCTGACCAGGCCGCGCGCGGTGAGCTTGTCGACCCGCGCCGTCATGGTCCCACTGGTGACGAGGGTCTGGGACAGCAGCGTGCCGGGCGTGAGCTCGTAGGGCGGGCCGGAGCGGCGTAGCGCGGCCAGGACGTCGAACTCCCACGGCTCGAGGCCGTGCTCGGCGAAGGCGGTGCGGCGGGCGCGGTCGAGATGGCGGGCGAGGCGGCTGACCCGGGAGAGGACCTCCATGGGCGCGACGTCGAGATCGGGTCGTTCCCGCCGCCATGCCGCGACCAGCCGGTCGACCTCGTCCTTCGCCACAGGGCGACTCTACGGGTCAAGCATCTTGACTTCAAGACAGTTGTCAGGCGAACATGTCTCTCGACTTCAAGATACTTCCTGGAGGCGTCCATGTGGGACCCCGACCGGTACCTCGTCTTCGCCGATCAGCGTGGCCGGCCCTTCGCCGACCTAATGGCCCAGGTGCGCGCGACCGACCCCGCCGAGGTGGTCGATCTCGGCTGCGGTCCCGGCAACGCTACCGTCGCGCTCGCCCGGAGGTGGCCCCGGGCGCGGGTCGTGGGCGTCGACTCCTCCTCGGAGATGATCGCGGCGGCCCGGGAGCTCGACGGCGCGGAGTTCGTCGAGGCGGACCTGCGGGAGTGGTCGCCGAGCGGCCCGGTCGACGTGCTCGTCAGCAACGCGACCCTGCAGTGGGTGCCCGATCACCTCGACGAGTTGCCGCGGCTGGCCTCGTTCGTGGCTCCGGCCGGCTGGTTCGCCTTCCAGGTGCCGGGGAACTTCGGGGAGCCGGCCCATGTCCTGCTCCGCGGGCTCCTCGAATCCCCGCGCTGGCGCGATCGGCTCGACGTGGCCCGCCCGGCGTCGCGCGAACCGGCCACCTACCTCGACACCCTGCTCGGGCTCGGGTTCGAGGCCGACGTCTGGGAGACCACCTACCTGCACGTCCTGCCGGGCGACGACGCCGTGCTGGCCTGGATGAGCGGCACCGGGCTGCGCCCTGTCCTGGACGCGCTCGACGGCGACGAGCGGGACGAGTTCGTCGGCGAGTACCGGACGCGGCTGCGCGCGGCGTATCCGCCCCGCCGCCACGGCACCGTCCTGCCGTACCGGCGGATCTTCGCCGTGGGCCGGCGACCGGACACGACGCCGAGCCGGGCGGACGCGGGGGCGGCCCGACCGGACGCGAGGCCGAGCCGGCCGGCGAGGGATGGGAGCGCGGGATGATCGTCGGGCTGCACCACGTCCAGGTCGCGATCCCGCCGGGCGGCGAGGACCGCGCCCGCGAGTTCTACGGCGCCGTGCTCGGGATGGACGAGGTGGCCAAGCCGGAGGCGCTGGCCGGCCGGGGCGGCGTGTGGTTCCGGAGCGGGACCGCGGAGCTGCATCTCGGGGTCGAGGCGGACTTCCGCGCGGCCGCCAAGGCGCACCCGGGGCTGGTCGTCGTCGGCCTCGCCGCCCTGTGTGCGCGGCTGCGGGCGGCCGGCGTCGAGGCCGAGCCGGACCGCCTGTTGCCGGGACATCGCCGGGCCTACGTGCGCGATCCCTTCGGCAACCGGATCGAGCTGGTAGAGCCGGTCGCCCGGTGACCGGCGCTCACCCGCCGAGCTTCGGCTTGTGCTCGAGGCCGGCGAGGCCGTTCCACGCGAGATTGACCAGGTGGGCGGCCACATCGGCCTTCTTGGGCTTGCGCACCTCGAGCCACCACTGCCCGGTGAGCGCCACCATGCCGACGAGCGCCTGGGCGTACATCGGCGCGAACTTGGCCTCGAACCCCCGGGCCCGGAACTCCGCGCCCAGGATGTGCTCGACCTGGCTGGCGGCGTCGGAGATCAGGCTGGCGAAGCCGCCGGTGGACTGGGCCACCGGCGAGTCGCGCACGAGGATCCGGAAGCCGTCGGTCGAGGCCTCGATGTAGTCGAGCAGCGCCAGCGCGGCCCGCTCGAGCACCAGGCGGGGGTGGGTCGCCGAGCCGAGCGCGGTGGTGATGCGGTCGAGCAACTCCGCCATCTCGCGGTCGACCACGACGGCGTAGAGACCTTCCTTGCCGCCGAAGTGCTCGTAGACCACCGGCTTGGAGACGTTCGCACGAGCGGCGATCTCCTCGATGGAGGTGCCGTCGAAGCCGCGCTCGGCGAAGAGAGATCGCCCGACGTCGAGGAGCTGCTCGCGACGTTCACGACCGGTCATCCGGACCCGGCTGGAGCTGCGGGGCCGGGGGGCGTTCTCGCTCACGGCTCCATCATGCCGGTCGGAGGGATCATGGAGCGATCAGCGTCGACTCGCCGCCGTAGTCGTCGACCCGCTTCGCCTGGATCCGCTCCGGGCTGGGCCAGCGGATGTCCCACGCCCACCCCAGCTTCTCGAAGGCCCAGATGATGCGCGCCGTGGAGTCGATCTGGCCCTTGAGCACGCCGTGGCGGGCGCACGTCGGGTCGGCGTGGTGGAGGTTGTGCCACGACTCTCCGCCCGACAACAGGGCCAGCCACCACACGTTGCCCGACTTGTCGCGGCTCTCGAACGGTCGCTCGCCGATGGCGTGGCAGATCGAGTTGATCGACCACGTGACGTGGTGAATGAGGGCGATGCGCACGAGCGTGGCCCAGAAGAACGCCGTCAGCGCGCCGTGCCACGACCACGTCGCGAGGCCGCCGATGATCGGAGGTATCAGCAACGACAACGCAGTCCACAGCGGGAAGAGCCGGCTGATGCGCACGATGTCCTTGTCCTTGAGCAGATCCGGCGCGAACTTGCGCGGATCGGTCTGCTCGACGTCGAACATCCAGCCCATGTGGGCGTAGAACATGCCCTTCACCAGGGCGGGGATCGTCTCGCCGTAGCGCCACGGGGAGTGCGGGTCGCCCTCCTTGTCGGCGAACTTGTGGTGCCGGCGGTGGTCGGAGACCCAGCGGATGATTGGGCCCTCGATCGCCATGCTGCCGGCAATGGCCAGCGCGATCTTGACCCCGCGGTTGGCCTTGAACGACCGGTGGGTGAAGTAGCGATGGAACCCGACGGTGACCCCGTGCAGCGCGATGACGTACATGACGACGGCGAGGACGACGTCGAGCCAGCTCAGGTAACCGCCCATCCAGGCGACCGGCACCGCGGCGATCAGCGCCAGGAACGGCAGCGCGATGAAGGCGCCGATGGTGATGCGCTCCTTCATCGACTGGGTGTCGCCGCTGAGGGTGCCGCGAGGGAGGTCGGCCTCGGACGGCTGCGCCTCCTGGCTCGTGGCGATATCGGTGGGAGCCATCGTCGGACCTCCATAGCGGTGAGCACCCTAGCTACGCCACCGTAACCTACGTTGGCGTAGGTAAGGCAAACCGAAGGTGCATGGTCCATGATGATTTCGACGCCATCGAGCCTTCGGAGGGGTCATGGCAGAGTTGAAGACATCTCGTCACGACGGCGACGTCGGCGCCTTCCTCGACGCGATACCCGACGACCAGCGCCGGGCCGATGCGCGGGCGGTCTGCGAGCTGATGGCCCGCGTGGCCGACCGGCCGCCCGCGATGTGGGGGACGAGCATCGTGGGATTCGGTGAGCGGCACCTGCGCTACGCCAGCGGACGCGAGCTGGACTGGTTCGACATCGGGTTCTCGCCGCGCCGGCGGTCCCTGACCCTCTACGTCACCGAGGGCTTCGAGGGCTACGACGACCTCCTCGAGCGGCTCGGCGCGCACACCACCGGCGTCTCGTGCCTCTACCTGAGGCGACTCTCGGACGTCGACGCCGGCGTGCTCGAGGAGATCGTCACCCGGTCGGTGGCCCACGTGCGAGCGTGACCGGGCGGTCGTGACACCGGGTCGATGCCGGGTCATCGGGCAACCGGCCGGCCGGGCACCGGTAATCTCTGGCGTTGGACGGCGTGGCGTGACGCCCGGCGCCGTCCGATCCGCCGTGGTGTAATGGCAGCACGAGGGACTTTGAATCCCTTTGTCCAGGTTCGAGTCCTGGCGGCGGAGCCCCCGTCCGCGGTTGGGTGGCGCGGCTCGGGTCGGGGTATCGTCATGCGCGGTCCCGCCACCGACGTCGAGGAGCACGCTCGCGTGACTACGCGCCCGGCCGCCGTCGTCGTTCTCGCCGCAGGCGAGGGCACGCGGATGAAGTCATCCACTCCCAAGGTCCTCCACGAACTCGCCGGCCGCACACTGGTGGGTCATGCGGTCGCGGCGGCCGAGCTGCTCGAACCCGAGCACCTCACCGTGGTCGTCGGTCACGGCCGCGACCTCGTCAGCGCTCACCTCGCCGACGTCGCGCCGCGCGTCACCACGGCCGTCCAGGATCGCCAGCTGGGCACCGGGCACGCGGTCGGCTGCGCGCTCGAGGCGCTGCCCGAGCTCGACGGCGTGATCGTCGTCACGTACGGCGACGTGCCACTGCTCACCGGACAGACCCTCCGCGACCTCGTCGACCGCCACGTCGCCGACGGCAACGGCGTCACGGTCCTCACGGCCGAGGTCGCCGACCCCACCGGGTACGGCCGCATCGTGCGCGACCCCGACGGAGGGGTCCGCGGCATCGTCGAGCACAAGGACGCCTCGGCCGAGGTCCTCGCCGTCCGCGAGATCAACTCCGGCATCTACGCCTTCGACGCCGACGTGCTGCGTACCGGCCTCAAGCAGCTCACCACCGACAACTCCCAGGGCGAGCTGTACCTCACCGACGTGCTGAGCATCGCCCGCACCGACGGCCGCCGCGTGGGAGCCCACGAGACCACCGACTCCTGGCAGACCGAGGGGGTCAACGACCGCGTCCAGCTCGCGGCCATGCACCGCGAGCTCAACCGCCGGGTCACCGAGGGCTGGATGCGGGCCGGCGTCACCGTGGTCGACCCGGCCACCACCTGGATCGACGTCACGGTCCAGCTCGGCCGCGACGTCGTGGTGCGTCCCGGCGTCCAGTTGCACGGCACCACCGTCATCGCCGAGCGGGCCGTGATCGGCCCCGACTCCACCCTCACCGACACCCAGGTGGGCGCCGGCGCGAGCGTCGTGCGCACCCACGCCCTCGGCGCCGTGATCGGTGCCGACGCCACCGTCGGGCCGTTCACCTACCTGCGCCCGGGTACCCAGTTGGGCGTCAAGGCCAAGGCCGGCGCCTACGTCGAGGTCAAGGCGTCCACGGTGGGCGACGGCGCGAAGGTGCCGCACCTGTCCTACGTGGGCGACGCCACCATCGGCGAGGGCGCCAACATCGGCGCCGGCACGATCTTCGCCAACTACGACGGCGTGGCCAAGCACCCCACCACCGTGGGCCGGCACGCGTTCGTCGGCAGCGACTCGGTGCTGGTCGCGCCGGTCGAGATCGCCGACGGGAGCTACGTGGCCGCCGGTTCCACCGTGATCAACTCCACCGAGCCCGGCGAGCTGGCCGTCGCGCGCGGCACCCAGCGCAATATCGCGGGCTGGGTCGAGCGCAAGCGCGCCGGCACCCGCTCCGCGGAGGCAGCGCGCCAGGCCGTGGCGCGGCACACTGATGACAGGGCCGGACACGACACAGAGGGCGAGCGCGACGCATGAGCGGCATCCGGGCGAGCAACACGAAGACGCTGATGCTCTTCGGTGGCCGGGCCCACCCCGAGCTCAACGAGGAAGTGGCCCGCCACGTCGGGGTCGACCTGATCCCCACCACGGCCTACGACTTCGCCAACGGCGAGATCTACGTGCGCTTCGAGGAGAGCGTGCGGGGCAGCGACTCGTTCGTCATCCAGAGCCACACCGCTCCGATCAACGAGTGGATCATGGAGCAGCTGATCATGGTCGACGCGCTGAAGCGTGCCTCGGCCAAGCGGATCACCGTGGTCATGCCCTTCTACGGCTACGCTCGCCAGGACAAGAAGCACCGCGGTCGCGAGCCGATCTCGGCGCGGCTCATGGCGGACATGTTCAAGACCGCAGGCGCCGACCGCCTGATGGCTGTCGACCTCCACACCGCCCAGATCCAGGGCTTCTTCGACGGGCCCGTCGATCACCTCTGGGCTCTGCCGATCCTCGCCGACTACGTCGCCGCCAACTACGACTCCTCGAACATGACGATCGTCTCGCCCGACGCCGGGCGGGTACGGGTGGCCGACCAGTGGGCAGACCGGCTCGGCACGCCGCTGGCGATCATCCACAAGCGCCGCGACCCGAACGTCGCCAACCAGGTCAAGGTCCACGAGGTGGTCGGTGAGGTCGCCGGCCGGACCTGTCTGCTGGTCGACGACATGATCGACACGGCCGGCACCATCACCCAGGCCGCCGAGGCGCTGCTCGGAAACGGCGCCGAAAGCGTGCTGGTCGCGGCCACCCACGCGGTGCTGTCCGGCCCCGCCGTCGATCGGCTGAAGAACTCCGGCATCCGCGAGGTCATCGTCACCAACACCTTGCCGATCCCGGTCGAGCGGCGCTTCGACAACCTCTCGGTGCTCTCCATCGCGCCGCTCATCGGGCGGGCCATCCGCGAAGTGTTCACCGACGGTTCGGTCACCAGCCTGTTCAACGGCAACGCCTGATCCCTCCGCCGTCCGGGGTCGTTTCGACGTCACGGCCTGAGCAGGGGTAGAATCCCCGGGTTGCCTCGGCGAGGGCGCCCTTGACGGCTCCGTGATCGACGCGGTGCGCCATCGGCGCGCCATCTCGCCCGAGCATCCACTGACGCCCGATCGCCACCGCCTGTCGAGGAGTTCCCCCGTGTCCGACGTCAAGATCGCCGCCGAGCTGCGCACCGAGTTCGGCAAGGGCCCTGCGCGCCGTCTGCGGCGCGCCGACAAGGTGCCTGCGGTGCTCTACGGGCACGGCACCGACCCGGTCCACCTCGCCCTGCCCGGGCACGAGACCATGCTCGCCCTCAAGACCGCCAACGTCCTGCTCACGCTCGACATCGACGGCAGCGGCGCCGAGCTGGCTCTTCCCAAGCACGTCCAGCGCGACCCGCTGCGCGGCACCATCGAGCACGTCGACCTCCTGCTGGTCAAGCGCGGCGAGAAGGTCACCGTCGACGTGCCGGTCCACCTGGTCGGCGAGGCCGCGCCGGGCACCCTGGTCAACCTCGACCAGCCCACGATCTCCATCGAGGCCGAGGCCACCCACCTGCCCGTGGGCGTCGACGTCTCCATCGAGGGGCTCGGCGAGGGCACCCAGATCCACGCCGGCGACCTCGTCCTGCCCCAGGGCTCCACGCTGGCCGCCGACGCCGACCTGCTGGTCGTCAACATCTCGACCGCTCCGTCCGCCGCCGACCTCGAGGGCGAGACCGAGGGCGAAGCCGGCGAGGCCGCCGAGGGCGAGACCGCCGAGGCTGCCGGCGAGGCTGCCGAGGGCGCCGGGTCCGACGAGTCCTGAGCTCGTCACCAGCGTCACCCGCACGATCACGAAAGGGCCGGAGTTCACCGATGTCCGACGACACCTGGCTCGTCGTCGGACTCGGGAACCCCGGCCCTTCGTATGCCGCCACCCGGCACAACGTCGGCTTCATGGTCCTCGACCTGCTCGCCGCCCGCCTGGGTGAGAAGTTCAAGGTCCACCGCCGCGGCCGCGCCGAGGTCATCGAGACCCGCCTGGGTGACGTCCCGGGCGTGCGCACCGTGCTGGCCCGGCCCCGCTCGTACATGAACGAGTCCGGCGGGCCGGTGGCGAGCCTGGGCGAGTTCTACAAGATCGATCCGGACCACCTCGTGGTGATCCACGACGAGCTCGACATCCCGTTCGGCACCCTCCGGCTCAAGCGCGGTGGCGGCGACAACGGCCACAACGGGCTCCGCTCGGTCCGCTCGGCCCTCGGCACCGGCGATTTCTGCCGCGTCCGGGTCGGCATCGGGCGTCCGCCTGGGCGGATGGACCCGGCGGCGTTCGTGCTCAAGCCGTTCTCGGCCACCGAACGACGCGATCTCGAGCTGGAGGTCGACCGCGCGGCCGACGCCGTCGAGGCGCTCGTGGTCGACGGGCTGACCTATGCCCAGAACCACTACAACGCCTGAGAAGGTGAACGGCAGTTGACGCTGAGATGACGTTCCCCTAGCGTCGACTTGCTGGCCAGCGTATATTCGGCGAGCAACTTCACCGGTCGGGATTCAGGGGGGCCGGGCGGAGACGGAAGCCTTGGGGGGGCCATGGCTACTGTCGGCTTGCCGACGGCTGGTGCGCACGTAGGTGAGCACCGACGACGTTCAGTCCGGTTCGGGCGACGGCGCGCACGGGGGCGACCCCAGGACCGTCGCCATCGCCTTCGCCATTCCCGTTCGGTCGTCGCGGGTGATCTTGTCACGGCGGTGCTCGCGGTCGTCACGGCGTGGCTGGTCGCACCGGCCTCCACGCCCACCGGAGCGCTCGTCGCACTCACCATCGCCACTCTCGCGTGGCCGATCGTGCTGGCCGTGCGCGGCACGTACGGTCCAAGTCCGTTCGGCGAACGTGGCGAGGCGGCCCTGGTCGCCCGGGCACTGGTGGTGTTCCTGGCCGTCCTGGCACTCGGCGGTGCCGTGCTCGGACGCGACGTGTCCAACCGGTCCTTCCTGGCCGCGGCGGGGATCCTGCTCGCCGGCTCGGTGATCGTGCGGGCGCTGTCCCACCGGCGGCAACAGGCGCTACAAACTGACGGGCGGGTGGTGAACCGCACCCTGGCCGTGGGGACGGGCCCGGCGATCTCGGCGTTCGTCGACGAGCTCGCCAACGGCACCGACCATCCCTTCGTCGTCGTCGGCGCCTGTGTCGAGGGTGACGACCGGCTGGTCGAGGACGTGCCCCAGGTGGCGTGGCTGACGCCGCCGGTCGACGGCGCGGATCCGCTGCGTGACGTCGCGCCCATCCAGCACGTCCTCGACGCCGTGGGCTCCGTCGAGGCCGACACCGTGTGTGTGATGCCAGGGTCGCAGTTCTCCGGCGACCGGCTGCGGGTGCTGGGCTGGGTGCTGGCCGAGCGGGACATCGACCTCGTGACGACCCTGGGCGTCGCGGGCGTCGCGCCGCACCGGATGCGACTCGGCAGCGCCGGCGGGGTCACGCTGCTGCACGTCCGTGCTACCCGATCCGACGGTCTGGGCCGGTTCCTCAAGGCTGCGGTCGACCGTGCCGTGGCAGGGCTCGCGCTGGTCTTCTCGCTGCCCGTCTTCCTGGTCATCGCGGTGGCCGTGCGCGCCGAGGGGAGTGGGCCGGTCCTGTACCGGCAACCGCGGATCGGGCGCGGCGGGCGGGCGTTCACGATGCTCAAGTTCCGCACGATGTGCCCGGACGCCGACTCGTTGCGGGCCGATCTGATCGGCTCGACCGACCACGAGGGCCCGATGTTCAAGCTCCGCGACGATCCGCGGATCACGAAGGTGGGCCGGCTGCTGCGCCGGAGTTCGCTCGACGAGCTGCCGCAGCTGGTGAACGTCATGCGCGGCGAGATGTCATTGGTGGGGCCGAGGCCGCCGCTGCCCGAGGAGGTGGCCCATTACGACCCGGTCGAGCTGCGGCGCCTGCGGGCGACCCCGGGCATGACGGGCCTGTGGCAGGTCAGTGGCCGCGCCAACCTGTCGTGGGACGAGACGGTCCGGCTCGACCTGCAGTACATCGACAACTGGACGCTGGGTCAGGACGTCCGCCTGATCGGCCGCACCGCGGGAGCGGTGATCAAGGGCACCGGGGCCTACTGACCCGGGACCGCCGCCCTCGTGCCCACATCTTGGACGTGATGTCCGACATGTGAACACGAGGGCGTGCGCTGTCGGCAGCCCACCTACTCTGGTTCGCTTGACGGCGTCCCAGGGAGACACGTGGCAGAGACCGACTCGGCGCTGGCCGCCCGCCTCGCAGCCGAGGCGGGGGAACTGCTGCGCGAGCTGCGCCTCGACGCCGGTGCGGGCGCCGAGCCGGCGGTGTTGCGCCATGCCGGCGATCGAGGCGCCCAGCGCCTGATCGCCGACGAGCTGGCCGCGGTCCGCCCGGCCGACGCCATGCTGAGCGAGGAAGCCGAGGACGACCTCGCACGGCTGCGGGCCGACCGGGTCTGGATCATCGATCCGCTCGACGGCACCTACGACTTCGCCGAAGGGCGCCCCGACTGGGCGGTCCACGTCGCCCTGTGGGAACGCGGCGAACTCATTGCGGGCGCAGTCGCGCTGCCCGACCTCCCGGACCTGTTGCGCACCGACCCGCCGTCGGTGGTGCCGGTGAGGACCCCCGGGCCGGTGCGGATCGCCGTCAGCCGCAGCCGCACGCCCGCGCGGGTCCGCGAGATCGCGGCCGCGCTCGAAGCCGAGCTGGTGCCCATGGGGTCGGCCGGCTACAAGGTCGGCGCGGTCGTCCGTGGCGAGGTCGACGCCTACGTCCACGCCGGTGGCCAGTACGAATGGGACTCCGCGGCACCGGTGGCGGTGGCCCGGGCAGCCGGCCTGCACACCTCGCGCATCGACGGATCGCCGCTGCGGTACAACGCCGCCGACCCGTACCTCCCCGATCTGATCGTCGCCCGCCCCGAGCTCGCCGTCGCGCTCCTGACCGCCTGCGCCGCACCTGGTCCGGCACCGGCCGCACCCGCAACGAGGTCCGCATGACGACGCACGACTACCGGCTCAGCCAGCTCGACGTCCTCGAGGCCGAGTCGATCCACATCATCCGCGAGGTGGCCGCCGAGCTCGAGCGCCCGGTGCTGCTCTTCTCCGGGGGCAAGGACTCCATCGTCATGCTCCGGCTGGCGGAGAAGGCGTTCTGGCCCGCGCCGATCCCCTTTCCGGTCATGCACGTCGACACCGGCCACAACTTCGCGGAGGTGCTCGAGTTCCGCGATCGGCGGGTCGCCGAGCTGGGCGTGACGCTCGTGGTCGCCTCGGTGCAAGACGCCATCGACCGCGGCATCGTGCGCGAGGAGCCAGGTGGTTCGCGCAACCGGATCCAGACCCCGGTGCTGCTCGAGGCGGTCGAGCAGCACCGCTTCACCGCACTCTTCGGCGGGGCACGGCGGGACGAGGAGAAGGCGCGTGCCAAGGAGCGGGTCTTCTCCTTCCGCGACGACTTCGGCCAGT
>DATCVR010000299.1:0-32488 GCA_036566745.1 Jiangellaceae bacterium
GCGTGAAGAACGGCGCGAAGCGCACCTTGACCACCACCCGCCGCACCGCTCGGCCATCGGCCCGGACGTCGTCGGCGACCTGCTGAGCGATCCGGACCACCTCGCGCTGGATCTCCGCCCAGTCGCCGACGTTGTGCTGGAAGGTGAACTCGCGGCTGCGCGAGCGGGGAACGTACGGCGTGCTGTCCACCCGCGCGCTGGCCCGGCCCTGCGCCACCCGGACCAGCCACGGACCGATGGCTGGGCCGAACCGGGCGGCCATCGCGTCCGGATCGGCCGTGGCGAGCTGCCGGACGGTGTCGATGCCCTCGGCGGTGAGTTTCCTGGCGGTCTTGGCGCCGATCCCCCACAGCGCGTCGGTCGGGCGCTCGCCGAGGATGTCGAACCAGTTGTCGTCGGTGAGCCGGAAGACGCCTGCGGGTTTGCCGAAGCCGGTGGCGAGCTTGGCCTGCAGCTTGTTCCGTCCGATGCCCACGGAACACTCGAGCCCGGTCGCCGCGCGCACGCGGTCCTGGACGTCGCGGGCCAATGCCTCGGGGTCGCCGGTCTCGGCGCCCAGGAACGCTTCGTCCCAGCCCATCACCTCGACCACGACGTCGAACGTCCGCAGGGTGGCCATGACCTCGGTCGACGCGGCATCGTAGGCGTCTCGGTCGACCGGCAGGAAGACGGCGTCGGGGCAGCGTCGAACTGCGGTGCGGAGCGGGACGCCGGACTCGACGCCGAAGGCCCGGGCCTCGTAGGAGGCGGTGCTGACCACGCCGCGCTTGGTGGGATCGCCGTCGCCGCCCACGACCACCGGCAATCCGCGCAGCTCAGGGCGGCGCAACACCTCGACCGCCGCGATGAACTGGTCGAGGTCCACGTGCAACACCCACCGGGCCACGCCTCATTGTGGCCTCCCAGCTGCGCGCCGGTCCGGGGTAACGTCACAGCCGCGCGTCGCGTGACACTTGCGAAAATATGCAACGGTCGTTACCTCGGACGTCCGGCGAGCACCGTGCCTGACGACGACCTTCACGAGGCGGTCCAGACACTGGAAGCGATCCGTCAGCGGGTGTGGTCGACGAGGACGGCGATCGACTCCGCGGTGAACGGATCGTTCAAGGCCATCAACCACAACGTCCAGGACGCATCCACATGGCCACCGCCGGCCCGAGTCCGACGGGCCCTGGGGCTTCATCAGCTGGCGATGCAGCGGGCCGCGGGGACCATGCGGGACGCCGCTGACGCGGCGCTGGCCGCCGAGGTCGCCGCCCTGACCGACCTCATCCCGGTGCCCGATCCGGCGATTCCGGACACCGTGCGGTATGCGAGCAGCTCGCACCTGCGGATAGCGCCGATGTCGGTCACGGTCCGCACGCCGGAGCAGGGTGACGGACCGACGTGTTCGTTCCACTCCGCCATGGCCGCGATCTCCCAGGTCAAGGGACGGATGGTGCTGCGCACGGTCCGGCGCGACGCTCACGCCGGCCACGTCATGGTGAGCGTCGGCGACGAGACGTACGTCTTGGACGAGCGGCTGCCCATGTATCCGGACGACGACATCCTGGTCTTCGGGGCGACCGACGACGACTCCGCCCTCATTCCGTAAGTCGAGAAGGCGTGGGCTCACCGCCGAGGCGGTTACGAGTCCATCGCCGCCTATCCAGCGGACGTGTTCACGTGGTTCACCGGGCGGGCGGCACAGTTCGACGCCATCGCGAACCTGTCCAGCACGGCGTTGCACGCACTGGCGGCCGATCCGGATGTCCCGCTCGTCGCGACCCATCGGCTGGGGCGCCCGCGCGGGCGCCCCAGCTCGTCGGAGCGACGCACCCACGACCTCGCCGACCGGTACCAGGTCGCCGACGCCGGACCGCACTCGTTCGCGGTGGCCGGCCTCGACGACAACGGCGACTGGTTGCTCCAGGACCCGGCTCGCGAGACCCAGCCCAAGCCGCTGCCCGAGCGGGTCCTTCGCCGGCTGTTCTGGCGGCTGGACTGGACCGACCTCACCCAGCGCTGACCCGGCATCGGGGACACTGGGACGGTGACCTCCGACGCGCATCCGGCCGACGTGCTCCGGCGCATCGCGTACCTGCTCGAACGCGCTCACGAGCCGACTTACCGCGTGCGGGCGTTCCGGTCGGCCGCCGCGACCGTCGCCGACCTCGGCCTCGCCGAACTGCGTGAGCGCGCCGAGCACGCCCGGCTGACCGAGCTTCCCGGCATCGGCAAGGTCACCGCCGAGGTCATCACCGAGGCCCTGGCCGACGAGGTCCCCGTCTACCTGCGACGGCTCGAGGCCACCGGCGGCACCCCGGTGGCCGAGGGCGGCGCCGAGATCCGAGCCGCGCTCCGGGGCGACCTGCACACCCACTCGAACTGGTCCGACGGCGGCAGCCCGATCGAGGAGATGGTCGACGCCGCCGCCGCGCTCGGACACGAGTACGTCGCGCTCACCGACCACTCTCCGCGGCTGACCGTGGCCAACGGCCTGTCGCCGGACCGGCTGCGTCAACAGCTCGACGTGGTGGCCCGGCTGAACGATCGCCCGGACGGGATCCGGATCCTGTCCGGCATCGAGGTCGACATCAACGAGGACGGCTCGCTCGACCAGTCGCCGGACCTCCTCGACCGCCTCGACGTCGTGGTCGCCAGCGTCCACTCCAAGCTCCGGATGGAACGCGAGGAGCTGACCCGCCGGATGGTGGTGGCGATCGCGGACCCCCACACCGACGTGCTCGGACACTGCACCGGGCGGCTGATCATGGGCGATCGCGGCACGCGGCCGGAGTCGACGTTCGACCCGGAGATCGTGTTCGCGGCGTGCGTCCGATTCGGGGTCGCGGTCGAGATCAACTCACGGCCCGAGCGGCTCGACCCGCCCAAGCGCCTACTGCGGCTGGCCGTCGAGGCCGGCTGCGTGTTCGCCATCGACACCGACGCGCATGCGCCCGGTCAGCTCGACTGGCAGCCCTTCGGCTGCGAACGCGCGGCGGCGTGCGGGGTGCCGGTCGAGCGGATCGTGAACACCTGGAGCGCCGACGACCTCCTGGCCTGGACGAACCGGCCAGCCGCCTGACCCGGTGATCGTTGGAAGGAATCGGCTGTCCCGGCGGCCACCTCGCGCCGATGATCACCGGGTGGGTGCGGGTGCGATGACTGGTACGCCGGCACGGTCGCTGCGGTAGCGGCTGGGCGAGACGCCGGTGTGGCGATGGAACAGGGCGCGCAGGTTGGCCGCGGTGCCCATGCCGGTGACGCGGGCGATGGCGGCGACGTCGAGGTCAGTCGTCTCGAGCAGCGCGCGGGCGTGGTCGATGCGTTCGGCGTGCAACCAGCGCAGCGGCGTCAGGCCGACTTCGGCGAGGAAGCGCCGATGGAACGTGCTGGGGCTCATGGCAGCCCGCGTGGCCAGCGCCGTGACTGTCAGCGGGCGGTCGAGTCGCTCGATGGCCCAGGCCATGACGTCAGCGATCGAAGTGCCGCTGACCTGCGGAATCGGTCGTTCGATGAACTGCTGCTGGCCACCGGCGCGATGGGTCGGGAAGACCAGCCGGCGGCTCACCGCCTGGGCGATCGCGGCGCCGTGGTCCGCGCGGATCAGGTGCAGGCTCAGGTCCATCGCGGCGGCGCTGCCGGCGGCGGTGAGGACGCCGCCGTCGTCGACGAAGAGCACGTCCGGGCGCAGGTCGATGTGGGGGTACCGGTTCCGGAACTGCTCGGTCCAGCGCCAGTGGGTGGTGACGGTGTGCCCGTCGAGGACTCCGGCCTCGGCGAGGGTGAACGTGCCCGTGCAGAAGCTCACGATCCGCGCGCCGCGGTGGGCCGCCGCGCGGATGGCGTCGAGGACCTCCGGCGCGAACGGCACCAGCGGGTCGGGCCGGTTCGGGGCGATCACGGTGTCGGCGGCGGCGACCTCGTCGAGCGTGCCGGGGACGCTCATCGTGAACAGGGCGTCGCGCGTCGTCACGCTCCGCTCGGCGGCACAGGCGACGAAGTCGTACCAGTCGACATCGAGCTCGGGGCGCGGCATGCCGAACAGCTCCATCGCGATGCCCATCTCGAACGGGTTGGAGCCGTTCCCGACGAGCAGCGCGACTCTGTGCCGGTCATGCGACGATCCTTGCGACATCTGCCATTTCTACTACTCACGCCGCTCGTGTGCCACGGGCCAGGCTGGTGGCATGACCAACGAACCCATCAGTCTCGACGCCTCGCTCGCCTCGTTCGACGACCTGTGGAGCCCGCGCATCGTCACGCAGGTGAACGACTACGACGTGCGGGTAGCCAAGCTCGAGGGCGACTTCGTCTGGCACGTCCACGACAACACCGACGAGTTCTTCCTCGTGCTGGACGGCGTCCTCGACATCGGCCTGCGCGAGGACGGCGCCGAGCGAACGGTCACGCTCAACCGCGGCGACGTGTTCGTCGTCCCGCGCGGGATCGAGCACCGCCCGTCCACCACCGGCGCGTCGATCCTGCTGTTCGAGCCCACCGGCACGCCCAACACCGGCGACCGTCACGACGAGGTCCCCGACCACATCACCACCACCGTGGGCCGTGCGCTCGTCCCTTGATCGGGTCAGGTCAGCGGCGTGCCCCAGCTGTCGAGGTAGGCGACCTCCTCGACCGGCTGCCGCGGCGCGGGCTTGAAGTCGTCCGCCGTCGTGTAGGCGACGGGAAGCAGGCCGACCTGCGTGACGTCGTCCGGAATGCCGAGGATCCGCGCGGCCACGGCCTCGTGTTCGAGGTGGTACGTCGTGAGCGTCGAGCCGAGGCCACGCGAACGCAACGCCAGCTGGAAGCTCCACACGGCCGGGAAGATCCCGCCGTAGAGCACGGCATCGCGGACGTTGCGGCCGGTGGGGCGGCCCTGGACGCACGGCACGACCAACACAGGCACCCGCTCGATCACCTCGATCAGGTGCCGGCCCGACGCCACCGCACGGGCACCGGCACCCTCGCGGGCCGCCGCTCCCATGGCCGCGACCCGACTCTCCAGGTAGGCGGTGCCGGCTGCCCGGAACAGCGCGCCCAGCTGGTTCTTGATCTCCTGATCGCGGATGACCAGCCAGCGCCAGTGCTGGACGTTGCCAGGCGAGGGCGCCTGGACGGCGAGCCGCAGGCAGTCCGCGATGACCTCGGGCTCGACTTGGCGGTCGAGGTCGAGCTTGCGGCGCACGGAACGCGTCGTGCTCAGCAGATGGTCGGTGACGGCGGTGTCCATGCCGTCCATCATCGTCGACCGGAGCTGTGCGTCGGCTCCGGTTCAGTGGCGTCCAAAGAGCCCTTGCGGGAAACTACCGCCCTGAGAATACGTTGGCGGTCCAGCCATCCCCGTTGTGGAGGTCAGAGTTCGATGCCAACGATGAGCGCAATTGTCTCGTTCGACGGTTTGCCGATCGACGACCCGCGCAGTCTGGTCGACGACACCGTGGACGTTCCGCAGCTCCGGCCACGGGATGTGCTCGTGCGCGTGGAAGCCGTGTCCGTCAACCCGGTGGACGTCAAGCGCCGCGCTGGTCACACGTCCGCGAGCGGAGCACTCGTGCTCGGCTACGACGCGGCCGGCACAGTCGTCGCGCGCGGACCCGACGTCACCACCGTGGCGGTAGGCGACGAGGTGTACTACGCCGGCGACATCACGCGGCCGGGCACCAATGCCGAGTTCCACGCCGTGGACGAGCGCCTGGCAGCCCGCAAGCCCGCGTCGCTCGGCTTTGCCGAGGCCGCCGCGTTGCCGCTCACGGCGATCACGGCCTGGGAGTCGCTCTTCGACCGGTTCGCCCTGTCGGAGGCGAGCACCGGAACGCTCCTCGTCCTCACTGGGGCAGGCGGGGTCGGGTCGATCATGATCCAGCTCGCCCGGCAGCTCACGGGAGTCCGCGTCCTTGCGTCCGCCTCACGCGACGAGTCGCGTGCGTGGGCGGTCCGGATGGGTGCGCACGACGTGGTCGATCACCACGATCTGGTCGCGACCACCGCCCGGGCCGCGCCAGACGGACTCGACTACCTGTTCACGTCGTACTCGCGCGGGAACATCCCCGCCTTCGCCGAGATCGTCCGGCCGTTCGGCCACATCACGGCCATCGACGACGCCGCACTCGACCTCTACCCACTGAAGTCCAAGAGCATCGCGTGGCACTGGGAGCTCATGTTCACCCGCTCCATGTACGAGACGCCGGACATGATCGAGCAGAAGCGGCTGCTCGAACGGGTCGCCGAGCTGGTCGATGAGAAGGCCATTACGACGACGATGACGACGGCGATCGCCGACTTCAGCGCTGCGGGGCTGCGCCGCGCTCACGAGCTGGTCGAGTCGGGCCGGACCGTCGGCAAGGTCGTCGTCCATCGCTGAGCCTGCTGAGCGGCGGCCGGACTCAGAACGCGTGGCAGATCACGAACACGGTGCGTGGCCCGAGGTGTCGCCGTGACCCGTCACGCGATCGATCAGCAGCCATCCGCTGTCGTTCCAGGTCAGCTCGTAGTCCAGCGACCAGTTCGTGCACGCCTCGCCGTCCGGTCCGTACTCCGGCGCCTGGAGGCTCACGAACTCCAGCCAGACCTCCGCGCCGGTCGGTGTCTCGACGACCGAGAAGAGCTCGAAGTCGAAGTCGTAGCTGGTCACCACTCCTTCGGCGAACTCCGAAGCGGACAGGCCGCCCTGGAGCCGCGGCGACAGCTGATCGAAAGCGAGCCGGTACTCGCCGGCGTTGATGCCCCCGAAGTAGCTCGCGAACGTGCTGATGATCGCCGCCTCCAGTTCGTCCGCCTCGTCGATGTCCGGCAACTCCGCCTCCGGCGGTCCGAGCGGTTCGTCGCAGGCCGCCACCGCGGGATCGGAGAACGAGGAACGGTCGTCGAGGTGGTCCGCGATCACCTCGGCGCGGATCGCGTAGGCCAGGCCGTCCGCCTCGACGTCCTTGGCCACGACCATCCCGACCACGTCGCCGTCCGCCCGCACGACCGGCCCGCCCGAGTTCCCCGGACTGACGCTCGCGTCGAGCTGGAAGGAAGGCCACAGCGACGCATCCACCCGCGACGCGGTGCCGGCGGTGATCGTCAAGGGATCGCCGAGCGGGTGGCCGATCACCGCCAAGGCCTCACCGGCGGCAACGTCGGTGTCGGCGAAGCCGAAGGCATGGCCGTCCAGCTCCCCGGCCAGCTCGAGGACGGCGATGTCGTTCACCTCGTCGGTCCCGATGACCGTCGCCTGGCGAATCACATCGTCTCGGACCACCGCGACCGATGCCGCCCCCTCGACCACGTGGGCAGCTGTCACGACCTCGTCCTCGGAGACCAGGAACGCCGACCCCACACCCGTCCCGTGACACGTCGTGGCCCTCACCATCACGACGCCCGGGCCTACCTCCTGGTAGAGCTCGGCGAAGCCAGGAGCAGGCCCATCGTCCTCGGCCGCCGGTGGAGACGTGGGTGGGGAGGTCGGGCTGTCTGCGGTCGTCTCGGCGGGCGATGGCGCAGGCGACCGGCTCTCCTGGGCCAGCGGGACGCGCCCGGCAGGGTCATCGGTGAAGATGCCCCCGTCGACGACCTGTGCGGCGACGACCCCCACGCCGGCGATCACTGCCACGGCCACGACGGTCAGAGCGACCCGGACCGGACGGGAGTGTCGCTCGGTGCGCCTGGCGGCAGGTGGTCCGACGTGGGCGTGCCGCAGGCCGAGCAGAAAGCGACTCCCGCATCGAGCTTCGCACCACACGCAGAGCAATACATCGCGCGTCCCCCTCTCGCGCGCCTTCAGCGTGACACAGACTTCGCGGGGTTACAGGCGAATGCGCAGGTCGGAGCGCCGTTCAGCGACCGCTCAAGGCGACTCGGCGGTGAGGTAGCGCTGGATGGTGGGCCCGAGCCAGGCGAGGACGTCGGCGCGGGACATCGCGACCGCGGGCGGGAAGCGCAGCACGTACCGGCCCAGCGCCATTCCGAGGATCTGCGAGGCGGCGAGCGCGGCGCGCATCGGCGCCTGCTCGGGACGAGGGCAGATCGCTCGCGCCACCGGTCCGATCTGATCGCGGAAGATCCCCTGCATCCGCTCGGCTCCGGCCGGGTTGGTGACCCCGACCCGGAGCAGGGCGGTCAGCGTCTCGTCCTCTTCCCAGCGCCTGAGGAAGTGCTCGACAAGGGCCGCGCCGACTCGGTCGGCGGGCACGGAGGCGAGGTCGGGCAGCCTGAGGTCGAACTCGGACGCGGCGGCGAACAGGCCCTCCTTGTTGCCGTAGTAGCGCATGACCATCGACGGATCGATGCCGGCGTCCTTGGCGATGGACCGGATGGTGGCGCGGTCGTAGCCGTCCTGGGCGAAGCGTTCGCGCGCGGCGGTGAGGATCGCGGCGCGGGTGGTGTCGGAGCGTCTGGCCTGGGCGGGCTCGTCGGAAGCCGTCATACCGCCGAGCATAGGTCAACAAGTGTTGGCCAACAACTGTTGACTCGACTGGCGGGTCGCTCCTACGATCAATGCCAACAAGCGTTGACCAACACGCGTTGGCACGATTCTGGAGGTAGACATGTCCGACGTTCTCGTCATCGGCGCGGGCCCGACCGGGCTGGTGCTCGCCGGCGACCTCGCCGCCGCGGGCCTGGAGGTGACGCTGATCGAACGGCGCGGTCCCGAGATCAGCAACATCACCCGGGCTTTCGGCGTGCACGCCCGCACCCTCGAGCTGCTCGACGCCCGCGGCCTGGCCGACGAGCTGGTCACCACCGGGACGCGCATCGACAAGCTCCGCCTGTTCGACTCGCTCTCGCTCGACCTCAGCGGGATGCCGACGCGCTTTCCGTTTCTCCTGATCACGCCGCAGTACGAGGTGGAGAAGCTGCTCGAGCGGCGGGCCCGCGAGGCCGGCGTGCGGTTCGAGTACGGAGCGGAGGTCGTCGGGCTGCGTCAGGATGCGGACGGCGTCGACGTGGACGTCCGTGGCGAGGACGGCGTGGTGGCGACGCGGCGGGCGTCGTACGTCGTCGGCGCCGACGGCGTGCGCAGCGCTGTCCGCCACGCCCTCGGCCTGCCGTTCCCCGGGAGTTCGGTCATCAGCTCGATCGTGCTGGCCGACGTCAGGCTGGCCTCGGAGCCGGAGGCGACGCTGACCGTCAACGGGACCGGCGACGCGTTCGCGTTCATCGCGCCGTTCGGCGATGGGTGGTACCGCGTCATGGGCTGGGACCGCACCAGCCAGCTACCGGACAACGCGCCCGTCGACCTCGACCAGGTCAAGGACATCGCCCGGCAGGCGCTCGGCACGGACTTCGGCATGCACGACGCCCGCTGGATGTCGCGGTTCCACAGCGACGAGCGACAGGCGCCCGCCTATCGGGTCGGCCGGGTGTTCCTGGCCGGCGACGCGGCACACGTGCACTCCCCCGCCGGCGGCCAGGGCATGAACACCGGCATCCAGGACGCGGCGAACCTGAGCTGGAAGCTGGCCGCTGTGCTGCGGGGCGATGGTGACGACGAACTATTGGACAGCTACCAGGCCGAGCGGCATCCGGTGGGTCGCGACGTGTTGCGCAGCAGCGGGGCGATCATCCGGCTCGCGATGGCGCACAATCCACTCCAGCGGGCGTTCCGGTCGGTCATGACCCGGGTGGTGGGGCGGGTGGGTCCGATCACTCGGAAGGCCATCGGCATGGTCACCGGGATCGGGATCGCGTACGACGGCGCCGTTCGCGGGTCGTCGCCTCTGGCCGGGAAGCGGGTGTCGGATCTCGACGTGGTGAGCGCCGACGGCTCGAAGCTGCGGCTGTACGAGGCGCTACGCGGTGGCACGTTCGTGCTGGTCACTCCTCCTGGAGCTGAGGTCAAGATGCCGGACGACGCCGTCCACGTGACACGAACGGACGGCCGCGACGAGACCCTCCTCGTCCGCCCCGACGCCTACATCGCCTGAGCGGCCGAAGGATCACTAGGCGCTGGACTTGCCCGTGCGGGAGTCTGAGCGACCAAGATCAGGTTAGATGTCCGGCATGGCGCGCATCCGTAGCTTTCATCAAACCCACTCGGACTCTCACGAGCACCCAACGGAGGTGGACTGCGGCTTTCAGACCGTCACTGGGGATGACGGATCGGTGCTTCCAGCTCTCGACATTTGGCTCCGATGAGCGTCAGTCTCAGCCGAAGGTCAGCCAAACACTTCAACTGGATCGCAAGGCATGCGCAGAACTGCTGAGCATCCTCAGGTCATGCTTTCCAGATCTGTGAGTGCGACGATCGGCGTCTAAACCCGCCAGCTCCGACCTGGGCCGTCGAGCCAAGCGGAGTGGGTGCCATCGGCGGCTACCGTCAACCCGAAGCGTGACGGCGAGGGGCAGCCGTTCGCTCCAAACCAGCCCCAAGCACGCTCGACCTCGTCCCACAATCGTCGCGGTCCGTGCTCCCACACGGTGGACGACGCTCCGCCATCGTCGCCCTGGTCAACGGCAGCCCAGGACGCCCCATCCACCGTGGCGAGCCACAGGCGGCGAGTCACGCCCTCGACCTCCGGTTCGTCGTCCCACACGTGCCACACGTCGCCGAGCCGGAGCCCGAGCGCGAACTGCACGTCGAAGTCCTCCCCGGCGATGAGGGCGGGATCCAGCCGTGTCGATGATTCGTCGGGGACGTCCTCGGCGTCCACGATGTCGCGGTAGATCCGAAAGCCGATCCGCTGCCCGCGCATCAGCATGAACGCGCCGTGCGGGGAGAACTGGCCGGCTGCCGAGCCGTCCTCGGCCACCCGCAGCCGCAGCAGTCCGTAGCTGCACCACGGGCTCTCCCAGGGCGTGAGGACGATCGAGCCCGGGCGGCTCTGGGAGATCCAGGCTGATGGCACCTGGCGAACCGAACACGTCGCGATCACCCTGTCGTACGGGCCGCCCTCCTCTCAGCCGTCCGCGCCGTCACCGACCACGACCATGGCGCCGACGCCAGCAGCACGCAGAGTGTCTCGGGCCCGCGCGGCCAGCGCCACGTCGAGCTCGATCGATACGACGTTCTGCGCGCCCACCCGTTCCGCCAGCAGTGCGGTGTTCCAGCCCGTCCCGGTCCCGATCTCCATGACCCGCTGTCCAGGGTGAGCATCGAGTTCCATGAGCATGCGGACCACGATCGATGGCTGTGAGGCCGACGACGACGCCCACACATCATCCGCGTCGAACGGCGGGGCTCCGTCGTTGATCTGCGTGATCACTGGAGCGTCCGCGTACGCGGCACGAAACCACGCGGCCTGATCGTCAGGCCGGCTAACCGGCCGATAGGGATCGCGGTCGGCCAGCCAGATGGTGTCCGGCAAGAACCGATGGCGTGGGGTCGTAGACAACACCCGGCCCCACTCCGCAGGCAATGACCGCCCCAGGTCGTCGGTCACCGCATCGAGCATGCCCCACACGGCTGCTTGAACCTGTGCGTCGTCGTCGATCATTTCTTGTCCTTGCCCTGATGCTTCGGCTCGGGCCTCGGTCGGGCCCCATCGGTCGACGGCTTGTCCTTACCCAGGTCTCGCTGTCCGGAGTGCTTGCCATCACCGGCAGAGCCGCCTTTGCTCGCTCCCCATCCCATCAGAACTCTCCTCGGGTCGATGTCTCGTCGGGCTGGTCGATCCAGATGAGGTGGGTGGCGCCGTTGTGGCCGTGGATCTGAAGCACCTGTTCCGGCGAGTCGTAGATGGTGATGGACGAAATGCGGCTGTTGGCCCACGCGAGAGTGGTGCGCCCGGAGGGGTAGGCCGTGCCGTACGCCACGAGGCCGGTGCCAGAAACTCCGCTGATGTCGTCGCGACGGTGCAAGGCAAACCGGCGCGGCAGCGCCGATGCGCGGCTCATTGGCTGCTCCCCCATGGCCCGGATAGTGGGTTCATTCATGGGGACAACGTTTGCGCCAATAACTGCGTAACGGAAGAGCGAGTCTCAAGCTCGAATAGATCGCCTACAACTCGGACCTGAAGTCACTTGCCCATGTATTCAGTTGCTCCCGCGCATCGTCGCCGACAAGAGCCCGCGCTTGAAAGAAGGCGAAAAGTTCGGTGTAGTAGTCGATATCTTTGGGATCCCTCAGAACGACCTGCCCCGAGAACAACTCGGCAGTGACGAGCTTGGCGTCGTAGACGACGAACGTATGAAAGGCGCCCTCAGACACCTGTGCGTCGAGTGGCAGAACACCGACGGTCACAGCCGGAAGGCGTGAGACCGAGATGATCCGATCCAGCTGAAGTGCCATGACCGACGGCGAGCAGCGCCGCCACCGCGCGGCGTTCTCGGTGATCAGGAAGTCGAAGCGCTTACCCTCCTCATGGAGGACGGCCTGTCTCATCAGCTTGAGCGACGTCACCTTGGACAGATCGCCGTTGAGGGGACGAACCGTCGACGCCAGCGCAGCCGTCATGTACTCCGGGACTTGGAGGAGTCCGGTCACCAGACTCGGCAGAAAGTGGCGCACATGCGTGGCAGCCGCTTCGAGAGATGCCAGCTCCCGCTGACGATGATGGAGGCCTCGCCGCACCGATGCCCGCACGTCTTCGTATGCGGCGTTGGCGACGCGCACCATCTTGAGCAATTCGTCTTGTACGTCGCCGTCAATCGCCAACGCGTTCAGAATCTGCTGGACGTCGACTACGGACGGCAAGACCCGCCCAGTCTCGATCCGCGACACCTTGCTCTGGCTCATGCCGCAACGCCGCGCAAGGCGCTCGCCGGACAGCCCTGTAGCCACCCGGAGGTCCTTCAAAGCGGACGCCAGATCTCGACGGCTGCGTCCTGCTTCGCTTGGTTCGAGCCTGTTCAAGCCGCGATGTACTCCTTGAACGGCACTGCGATGGACAGTGCCAACTCTTTCCATTGCCGGTACTGGCCAATATCCGGGCTGTCGAGGAGCTCCCTGCTGATCTGCGTTCCGTCCGAGCGGTAGTTCATCTGCACGACGGTCTCCTCGTCGAACAACCAGAAGTCCTGGTTCGGCAACCCACGATCCTCACCGTCAGTGAGGTCAAGGATCCGAATGTCCTCGCCGGCGCCACTCGAATACGCGTAGAACGCCATCTCGTACTTGAGGTAGTCAGAGAGCGGACGCGTCAGCACATGGACTCGCCCGATCCACCTTCCGGTCTCCCTGTAATTCCTCACTCGCACGAGCCACGGATCGTCGGCCGGCAGGTGGAGCACGCCGTCACGACGAAACCGCGCCAAATCTTCCTGCTCTCCGGGCATGGTGTAGACCGGCAGGGTTTCGAGACGAAACGCCTCTCGGGTGAAAGAGTCGAAGAACGTCTGCCAGGCATCACCATCCAAGAGCACGTACGGCCTCCCGGAGAATATCGCCAGGAATCTCGACAACCGATTCCCCACCTGGCGTCGGATGCGCCAACGTGAATCCCTGGACCGCGATGGTCCCGCGATCAGTGGCGAAGACCGTGGGGCAATCGTTGCTCCCACAGTCACCACCGGACAGAATCGTCAGCCGCGGCTGCACCATGGCGCCCACCCTTCTCGATGCGGAACCGTCACATGGAACGTAGAGGCTGGCGGCGCACGGGATCAACGCCTATGCACGTCCTCGAATATCTCGTCTCGGTCCCGGAGGCTCCTACGCGACGACGCCCGACCTACACTCGCCGGCGTACCGAGCTGACCACGCACGAGATCGGATGACCATGGCTGAGGCTGACGAGACTGCCGGCGTGGTGGATTACCTGTTCGAGGCCGGCTTGCTCAAACGTGCCAAGCGCGCCGGTTGGTGGGTCGCCGGGATCAAGGACCCCGAGAGCATCGCCGAGCACTCCCACCGGGTCGCCCTCATCGGCGCCGTCCTGGCCATGCTCGAAGGCGCCGATCCAGCCAAGGTCGCCCTCATGGGCGTCTTCCACGACTCCCAAGAGACCCGCGTCGGCGACATCCCCTACATCGGCCGCCGCTATCTCACGGCCGCCACCAACGAAGAGGTCACCGCCGACCAGGTCGCCGATTGCCCACCCGTCGTCCGCGATGCCATCCAGAGCATCGTCGACGATTACGAGAACGGCGACTCCATCGAGGTCCTCGTCGCGCACGACGCCGACAAGCTCGAGTGCCTCATCCAGGCCATCGAATACCGCGAACAGGGCAGCCAGAACGTCCAGCCCTGGATCGACAGCATGCAGGCCGCTCTCAAGACACCCTCGGCCCAGAAGATCGCCGCCGAAGCTCTCCAGCGCACCTCGCAGCAGTGGCACGCACCGCAGCTCGGCCGCCGTGACCGCACGTAGGGAGGAACTCAGGGGTCCTGGTCGCACCCGCGGTCGCCTGGGCTGGCTGGCTGCACTGGTCGTGGTGCTGACGGGCTGCGGGATGTTCTCCGCCTTCCACCAGAACGTCGACGACCTGGGTACACAGATCACAGAGGACTGGCGCGAGCATCCAGTGGTCGTCGACGCCTCGTACCTGTACGTCCACGGCATCGACTCGGGCGATCAGCTGCACCTGCGCGTCACCCTCGACGCCACGCAAGTCACCGACGAGGTGACGGCCGAGATCGAAGAGATCGCCACCGAGGACTACTGGCGCTCCGACGTGGCCTACGTCAACGGCGGCATAAAGATCCGCGTCTTCTCCTCGGACCAGCCGTTCGTCGTCGGTCCTGGCGACCAGGTCGAGAACCCTCAGGACTCGGTCGAGGAGATCGCGATCACGTTCGACCCCGCGGACGAGGCCCGCATCGCCGAGCTTGAGGCCGCCTACGGTCCGCGACCCACGCCGACCGCGAGCTGAACACACGGAACCCCCGAACTCGTCCGGGGCAGGATGTCGAGTAGGCGCCGATGGCTCCGACCCTTCAGCGACAGCACGATCCGCGTCGCACGATTTCTACGGAGGAACGACCATGACCGCCACGACCACCAACACCCTCAAGGTGCCCGGTGCGACCCTCTACTACGAGGTCCGGGGCTCCGGCCCTGTCCTGCTGCTGATCTGCGGCGGGGTCTATGACGCCGCCGGCTATGCCGACTTCGCCGAGCACCTCGCCGACCGCTACACCGTGGTCACCTACGACCGCCGCGGCAACTCGCGCAGCCCTCTGGACGGCCCGGCGGAGCGCCAGAGCATCCAAGTCCACGGCGACGACGCCCACCGCGTGCTCTCGGCCGTGGGCGTCACGAGCGACACGCCCGCGCACGTCTTCGGCAACAGCTCGGGCGCGATGATCGGCCTCGAGCTGGCCGCCCGCCACCCCGAGCAGGTCCGAACCCTCGTCGCCCACGAACCGCCCCTGTTCGAGCTGCTCGACGACCGCGACCGCTGGCGCACCCTCATGCACGACGTGGAGGACGCGTTCGCCAAGGACGGCCCTGGCGCCGCTAGCCAGGTGCTCGGCGCCGGGCTCGCGATGAGCGGTGCCGCGCCCACGGAGGACGAGGGCGGTCGGATGCCGGGCGGCGCCGAGGAGCCCCAGGGTGAGCTGCCCCCGGAGATCGCCGCGATGATGGCGCGCATGGAGAAGAACTTCGAGTTCTTCATCGGCTACGAAGTGCCGCCGTTCAGCCGGTTCGTTCCCGACGTCGCGGAGCTTCGAGCGTCGTCCGTCCGCGTGGTGATGGCGGCAGGCGAGGCGTCGGAAGGTGAGCCGCCGTATCGCGGGGCATTCGCCGTGGCCGAGCGGCTGGGGACGAAGACAGAGGTCTTCCCCGGTGACCACGGCGGCTTCGGTCTCCACCACCAGGCCTTCGCCGCCCAGCTCGACGACGTGCTGTCAGGCTCCTGACGAACGCCGCTCGACGAGCGTCTCGATGCCGTCGAAGATGCAGGTCAGGCCGAAGCGGCGCCCGTTGTCGTACGGCCCGCCGTGGGTGTCCGCGAGCGCCTGCGTCAGGGCCGGATAGCGCGCACCGTACTTCTGCATCAGCCCCGAAGTCGTGGTGCTGAAGCGACGGTCGGTGGTCCAGGGCTGGGTGCCGGCCGTGGTCATGGACTGGGTGTTGCGCATGTGCCCGAACAGCATGAACACCGCGTCGAGACGCTCGTCGCCGGTCAGGTCCGTCCCGTCCAGGGCGGCGACGGCGGACTCGATCCAGCCGACCTCGTGCGGCCCGATCATCCGCTCGCCGACCGTGGCCCACGGCAGCCACGGGTGCTCGTGCCACGCCTGCTCCAGCAGCCGGGCGAACTCCTCCAGCCTGGCCCGCCATCCCCCGTCGATCGAGCTCAGATCCGGAGGATCGCCCACGGCGCGATCGATCATCACCGCCACCAGCTCGGACTTGCTGGCCACATAGCGATAGAGCGACATCTTGGTGAATCCGAGGTCGCCGGCCACCCGCTGCATGGAGACGGCATCGATCCCGTCGGCGTCCGCGATCGCGGTGGCGACCTCGGCGATGGCGTCGAGGCTCAGCACCGGCCGGGCCGGACGCTCCGCGCGGTCCTGCCCTCCCCACAGCAGGTCGGCGCCACCTGTTCCCTCGGACGTCACCATCTGAACTCCTCGCACCCGATTCTCCGTGGTCACACGCTCACTGAAAGCATCCACTGTACACGGCAGTGTCCGTCGGATACTGTCTGTCTCCGCCGGACACAACGGTGTCCACAAGAGAAACGGGTCCGCTATGTCCACCAAGGTCTTCTTCAACCTCCCTGTCGCCGACCTGGCCGCGTCCACCGCGTTCTTCACCACGATCGGCTTCTCGTTCGACCCGACCCTCACCGACGAGAACGTCGGCTGCCTGGTAATCGGCGACGACGTCTACGCCCTCCTCGTCGGCGCGGAGTTCTTCACCTCCCACACCGGCCGGCAGGTCGCCGACACGTCCGCCGCCAACGAGGTCACCATCGCGGTCCAGGTCGACGACCGGGAGCGCCTTGTCGACGACATCGTCGACAAGGCGCTCGCGGCCGGTGCCGAGGCGGCCGGCAGCGAGGTCCCGGACGACTTCATGCACAGCCGGAGCTTCCGCGACCTCGACGGCCACTTCTGGAGCGTGCTGCACATCGACGCTTCGGCCGTGCCGAGCCAGGACGTGGCTGAGCCCGCCGGGGTGGCTGGATAAGCACCCAGCCCGAGCTACCCGGGTTCGAAGACTCGACGCCCGAGCCGAGTTGACCGGCACTCGAACGCTCGGCTCGGGCGTCGTCAAGCCCTCGTTCCGCACGACGTGACCGCTCCGGAGCTGGAGTGGCCCCGCTGGACCTCATACGTGTCTTGAAAGGAAGTGCTGTGATGACGGAGCCCACCGTCGCTCTGCGGGCGAGTAGGCGGGAGTGGATCGGGTTGGCCGTGCTGGCCCTGCCGACGCTTCTGCTGGCCCTGGATGTGAGCGTGCTCTACCTCGCGCTGCCGAACCTCAGCGCCGATCTCGGCGCGGACAGCACCCAGCAGCTGTGGATCCTGGACATCTACTCGTTCCTGCTGGCCGGGCTCCTGGTCACCATGGGCACCCTCGGCGACCGGATCGGGCGGCGCAAGCTGCTGCTGATCGGCGCCGCAGCCTTCGGGGTCGCCTCGGTGCTGGCGGCCTACTCCACGAGCCCGGAGATGCTCATCGCCACCCGCGCCCTGCTCGGGATCGCCGGAGCCACTCTGATGCCCTCGACCATGGCACTGATCCGCAACATGTTCCGCGACCCAGCACAGATGGCTCAGGCCATCGGGATCTGGTTCAGCTGCTTCATGGGCGGCATGTTGCTCGGCCCAGTCGTCGGCGGCGTGCTGCTCGAACACTTCTGGTGGGGTGCGGCATTCCTGCTCGGCGCCCCGATCATGATCCTGCTGCTGATCGCCGGACCGGTCCTGCTGCCCGAGTACCGCGACCCCGCCGCCGGGAAACTCGACCTGCTCAGCGTCCTACTGTCCCTGGGCACGATCCTGCCGGTGATCTGGGGAGTGAAGGAGCTCGCCCGCTCCGGGTGGGCGGCCTCCGCCGCGGCCGCGATCGCCGCCGGCCTGATCGTCGGCGTGACCTTCGTGCGCCGCCAGCAACGCCTGGAACACCCCCTGCTGGACCTCAAACTGTTCCGGCTGCCGAAGTTCAGCGCCGCCCTCGCGGTGATGCTCGCCGGTGGTGTCGTGATGGCCGGCATCGCCCTGCAGGCCGCGCTCTACCTGCAGGTGGTCAATGAACTATCACCGCTGCACGCCGGGCTGTGGCTCATCCCCCAAAACATCGCCATGATCATCGGACTGAGCCTGGCCCCACGCATCGCCACGAAGCTGCCGACCTCGACCACGATCGCCCTCGGACTCGTGATCGCCGCCGCCGGCCTGCTGGTGATGATCCTGGCCGACAGCACCGGCGGACTCGGCTACCTCATCAGCGGACTCGCCCTCACCTCCTTCGGCATGGGCCTACCCATGGCACTCACCATGAACCTCATGCTCACCGCCGCACCACCCGAACGCGCCGGATCCGCGGCCTCACTGTCGGAGATGAGCGGCGAAGGCGGCATCGCCCTGGGCATCGCCACCCTCGGCAGCCTCGGCACCCTGGTCTACCGCCAGCAGCTCGACACCACGCTCCCCGCCGGGCTCCCCGACGACATCGCCGACCACGCCCGCCACAGCATCACCACCGCACTCGAATCCGCCCACCAGTTACCCGGACACCTCGGCGCCGAACTCGCCGGGGCCGCCAAAGCCGCCTTCACCACCGGCCTCGACATCGTCGCAGCCGCAGGCGCCCTCGCCTTCCTCGCCTGCGCCGCCCTCGCCGCACTCACCCTCCGCCAAAGCAGCGCCGACACCGCAACGACCGAACCAACACACGAGCCCGCACCCGAACCCGCCTGACCCACGACCAGCCGCCGGGATCCCCGCCCCCAGGATCCCGGCGGCTCCCCGTCTCAGTGCAGCCACCGCACCTACCAGCCATCGCGTCGGAACGCGGCACGTGGCACGGTGGCGGTGTGATCGACGAGGACGAGGTGCGCGCGCAGGCGCTGGCGATGCCTGGGGTCACCGAGCGGCTCAGCTGGGGCCAGCCCGCCTGGTTCGCCCGCACCCTCCTGGCGCGGATCTGGGACGAGGGCGTGCTCACCGTCAAAACCGAGGAGCGGGAGGCGCTGGCCGCGAGCGATCCGGAGACGTACTTCTGGACCCCTCACCACGAGCGCTCGCCCCAGCTGATCCTGGTCCGGATGGCTCGTATCGATCCCGCCGACCTCGACGAACTGCTCCGCGAGTCCTACCGGATCGCCGGGCCGCCCAGGGCCAGGTGACGCACACCACGTCACACGTCCGCCGGGCCGCGCACCTGCGTGGTCACACGGGGGATGCGCGGCGTCCGGTCTCCATCCCGATACCGCTCGACCAGCAAAGGTGACCAGCATGACGGCAATCGACGACCTTCAGGGCGCGACCACGGCAGCGTCCAGCGAGCTGGAGAGCTCACTCACGTACATCAAGCTCGCCGCAGACCTCGTGGACCAGGAGCGCAAGAATATCGGCCAGGGGATCGGGCTCCAGGAGATCGCCAAGAACCTCGGCCTCACCGCTGAGCGGGTGAACCAGGCCGCCGGCATGGTGTCGTCCACACAGAGCACGGTCGACGGCGTCACACGTGCGATCCAGGGCTTGACGGTCGCCAACGAGAAGAGTGCGGTACTGGCGGCGTTGGCGGCCAACGGGCACTCGTTCAACAACGCGATCGGCGCCGTGCAGGGAGCGATCGAGAACCTGACCGAGGCGCGGGCGCAGGCCCAGACATGGCTTGGCGGCGAATACTACGCATCGAGCGTCGTCGCAGCCATCAGCGCCGCGATCACCGCTGCCGAGCCGGCCGTGACCGGGTTGTCGCAGGCGTCGGGCCAGAACACCGACGTCGAGAGCGCAACGAGGGGGGTCGGCTGATCGACGTCACGCGCTGAGCTCACGTTCGAGAGGCGTCCGGAAGCTCGGCACGACGGTGACCCCGCCGAGGCGCGGCTGCAACGACGCGGCCGCGGCCTCGACGGCGGACACCGCCTCGGCTCCTGCGTCCTCGAGCAGCCGCCAGACGAGCTCGCCGCCCTCACGGACCGCCCAGCCGCCGATGACCCGGCCGTCCCACCACACGGTGGGGCCGATATTGCCGTTGCGGTCGAACAGCGCTTCGCGGTGGGGGCCGAGGAACCAGTCGCGCTGCTGCCAGCCCATGGGTGTGGGGTCGAGCGCGGGGAGCAGCGCGGCCGACGGGGCGACAGCGTGGTCGGGCTCGACGTCGGAGGCGAGCACCAGACCCTCGACGCCGTCGAGATCGACGGCGACGAGGTCGAGCTCGGCCAATGCGGCGCGGGAGGCGCCGAGGGTCCACCCGGTCCACCACTGCACGTCGGCGACCGTGGCCGGCCCGAACGCCTCCAGCCAGCGCCGCACGAGCGTGACCCTGGCATCGACCTCGGAGACGTCGGGCAGACCGTCGGGCCAGATCGTCCGAGAGGCGACCCAGCGGTGTTGGCGCGAGATCCAGGTGCCACCAGGGCGGCCGCGCACGATGCGGCCGTCGGCGCCCATCAGGGTGAGCACCCGCGAGGTGATGTTGGCCTTGACGTCCCACGCCTTGTCGGTGGTGGGCAGCGTGGCCGTGCGCAGGCGGGGCTCGTCCTTGGCCAGCTCGTTGGCGAACGCCTCGCCACGCGCGATGAGCGCCTTCTCGGTGCCGTTCTCGACGTCGGCCAGCCACTCGGCGACGTCCGGCCCGATCTCGGGCTCGGTGGGCAGGGTGGTGAGCGCCTTGACCAGCTGCCTGCGCAACCGGCGGCCGATCTCGACGCCCGCCGCGGCGTGGACGACCGGGACGAACTCGAAGGGCGCGACGAACATCGTGCGCCGCATCGCGATCAGCTTCACCAGCGAGCGATCGTCGTACATGGCGGCCGAGACGTCGTCGAGCCGTGCCGAGGGGCAACGCGCGAGCACCGACAGGTACACGGTGGCGGGGTCGGTGGCGTGCAGGACGAGCACGCCGTGGACCGCGTCGGTGACCGACCCGGCCGGCGCGTCGGAGGCCAGGTGGTGCCGGCGCATGAGACGGGTGCGGCGCTGCTCGACGCTGATCCTCAGCACGCACACGATCCTGACACGTGCCACCGACACGTCCGCCGAGCGCCGTCCGGTTCGCAGCGGCGCGACACGGACGGCGTGGATCGGGGCCGACGCCCGGCGCCAGGTTCGAGAACCAGGCGACCGGGGCGCCGACCCCTCCCCAGGGTGAGGACGACGCCGCCGGGCGCGTTCCGTCGAACCTCGGCAGCTGCCGTCCTCGACCCCCAGGACAGGCTGGTGAGCCGATCATGACGCGGGATGCCGAAGAAATTCTCAGCGGCTGGCGCGATCAGGTGGCAGGGCTCAGGCGGAGCGGCCGGACCTGGCGGCGATGAGCCGCCGCTTCGGCTTGCGATACCGGCCCCGGCTCGCGGTGGCGGCCGTGGCGCCCAGGCGGCTTCGGTCGCCTGTGGTGGTCCCGGCCAGGGCGTCCCGGACGTGATCCGTCGCGGGCTGACCAGCTCGCTTCTGCCGAACCTGAGCTGCGGTGGCAAAGGTCGTGTCCATGCGCGTTCCCCCGTTCGTGCGAGGTGGGACCAGGTCGTCCTCCTCGACACCCATGACGGGGGCGGCGACGCTTCATGACGCGGCCCGCGGCGTCGTCCACGTCACATCCGGGCGTCACGCCTCGGGCATGGGCACCTGGAGGCTGACCGTCCCGCGCAGGTCGAGCCACGCCGACGACGGTCCCCGCACGAGGCGCAGCACCACGGAGCCGCAACCGGGGCATCGCGCCACCAGCCCCGGCGCCTGGGTGTACACGCGCAGCGACGCCACCGGCCCGGACAGCCCGCAGTCGACGCACTGGCCCATGGCCGACACCACGTCCACCGCGAAGATCTCGCGCAACGGCCCCGCCAGCACATTGCCGTCCAGGTAGTCCTCAGCGCTCATGTCAGCCTCCAGTCGGGCCGAATCGCTCGGTCTTGATGCGGCGGGCGTCGTGCCCGAGGTCGACCAGGATGTCGGCGACGGCCTCGACGAACCCGGTGGGCCCGCACACGAAGCACGCCGGCGTGAAGTCCGGGGGCCACCCACCCTCCACCACGTCCGCCACGCTCAGCCGTCCGGGCGGCCTGGCCCAGCCGTCGGGGGCCGTGCGGGTGTAGAGGAACGTCACGTCCAGCCCTGCGTCGCCTGACCCGGGCCGCCCCAGCTCGTCGGTGTAGAACCGCTGGTCAGGGCTGCGAACGGAGTACACGAGCCGGAACGGGACCCGGTTCGAGGCGGCCCGCCGCGCCCGGATCATCGCCATCAGCGGCACGATCCCCGACCCGCCCGCCACGAGCAGCACGGGCTCGGGCGCGGTCGGGCGCCACACGAACCACCCGCCCACCGGCCCCCGGAGCTCCACCTCGTCGCCCACCGCGAGCTCCGAGGTGAGGTATGGCGACACCTCGCCGTCGGCCACCCGCTGCACGGTCAGCTCGATCCGCGACCCGTCCGACGGCGCCGCCAGCGAGTAGCTGCGCTGGGCGGTGTACCCGTCGGGAGCGGTCAGCCGGACGTCGACGTGTTGTCCCGGCAGCGACGCCCGCCCGCCGGTCACCTCGAAGACCAGCGTGCGGGCGTCCGGCGTCTCGTCGCGCGCCTCGACCAGGCGAGCGACCTGCCAGGTCAGCCGGGTCGCGGTCAATCGCCCTGGTACCGCTGCTCGCGCCACGGATCGCCGTAGTCGTGGTAGCCCGCGCTCTCCCAGAATCCGGGCTCGTCGTCGGCCATCAGCTGGATCCCACGGACCCACTTGGCCGACTTCCAGAGGTACAGGTGGGGCACGAGCAGCCGGGCCGGGCCGCCATGGGCGGAGGGAAGGTCGTCGCCCTCGAACCGGTACGCGATCCAGGCCTGGCCGTCGAGCAGGTCCTGGAGCGGCAGGTTCGTGGTGTAGCCGCCGTAGGAGTGCACCATCGCGAAGTCGGCCGTGGTCTCGACGTCCTCGAACAACGTGTCCAGCGAGACCCCCTCCCACGTGGTGTCGAGCTTCGACCACGTGGTCACGCAGTGGATGTCGACGGTGGGCGTGTCGGACGGCAGCGCGAGCAGCTGCGGCCACGACCACCGGTGTGCCTGTCCGGACTCGGTGGTGATGACGAACTCCCACTCGTCCACCGGGACCCGTGGCGTGGGCCCGGCGGAGAGCACCGGGAAGTCGTGGGTGAGGTACTGACCGGGTGGCAGCCGCGTGTCGTCTCGTGGCCGTCCCCGGAATCCACGCGAGATGATCCCCATCGGCACTCCCCTCGGGCCGGGCGGGGCGCGACGAAGCCCCCGCGTGGCTCATTCTCACCCGGAGGACGACGGACGACCAGTGCCGGACGTCGATCAGCCGAACGACGCGTTCCGTCGTGATCGCCAGAGGGTGGTCGGGTGGCCCGCTACGACATTGCCGGCATCGGCTGCGGCCGTCCCCACTTGCAGAGGCTGCCCGCCTCGATCTCGGCCCCCTCCAGCGCCGCCGCGACCGCGTCGGGACCGTCGGTCCGGCTGATCCCCGGGACGTCGACGCCCGTGATGAACAATAATTCGGCGCCGAGGCTGTCGCGCAGCCGTTCCTCCTCGGCGAAGTCCTCGGCGAGGTTCGCCACGGTCAAGGGCTCCCCGTAGCGGTAGCACATGTTCGGATCGAGTTCGTCCTCGACCGAGCGCCACTCGTCGCGGGCGAACTCCAGATCCTCGACTCCGGACAGCGCCAGGCCCAGAATGTCGCCGAACCGGATGACGCACGTGTCCGCTACCTGTTCGTGCCTGTCCGAACTGGCCCGTTCGAGAAGCAGTGCGGCGACCGCGGGCGTACCGAGCAGGAACAGCGGGTCCACTGCCGCGGCACGGGCCTCCGGGCTGTCGTCGGCGAGCATCGGACCGAGCCGGTGGAAGGAGTCGCCGTCCACGACGACACGGAACGCCTTGACGGCGAGGGCGCGGGCGGACTCCTCGGCTGCCTCGAACTGCCGGTAGAGGACCGCGGAGCCGCTGTGGTCACCGAGTGTCGCGAGCGCGGTGGCCGTGTTCACCAAGAGCAGCGGCCACTCCGGATCGTCGTCGGGGTGCTCACTCTGCTCCTTGAGGACGGCGCGCAGGGCATCGGCGACACCGGCGGCGGACGCTCCGTACAGCGATTCGGCGGCGAACGCGCGGGTGGTTGGCAGTTCGTCGGTTGCGCGCAGCCGCTCGACGACAAAGCTGAGCCCCGGGTCGCCGATCCGGGCGAGTGAGTACAACACGCTCTTGACGACCCCCGAACTCTTCGCGTCGGCATGCGCGCGCAAGATCGGCTCGGCCTCCGGGTAGTCGCTGCGGCGGATGACCTCGAAGAGGCCGGGCTCGAAGGACGGCTTCCGGGCGGTGATCGCGTGCAGCACGGCCTCCAGCGCGTACGGCCCCGCGACCACCAGGCTTTCGATGGCGGCCCGTTCTTCGTTCGCGGCCCGGGTGATCAGCTCGTCGAAGTCGGTCAGGTCGGTCGCCTCCAGCCTCATCCTCAGGGGCCGAGCATTGATGCCGGGATGACCGCAATGCCGTCAGGCGCCTGTAGGCGTACTGTCCGGTCGCCACGACTGCGGCGTCAAGGAGACCGTCGCCGAGCATCCGTACAGACGCTGTCGGCCCGACACGACGGTCGATCACGCGCCCGCGCGGCGATCTCTGCCAAGATGCCGCCATGGCCGACGACCCCGTCGACGACACGACGAACGACACCACCGAACGCTTCGGCGAGCCGACGCCCAAGGACGCCAGGGTCACGCTCTGGCGCCGTCGCGTGCTGGTCGGCGGAGCCGCGATCGTCGCGCTCATCATCGGCTACTTCATGGCCGCCTCGTTCTTCCCGCGCTGGTGGGCCCAGCGAGTTGGCTCGCTGGTCGACGGTGGGTTCACCCGAGGCGTGCTGTGGGGACTGTTCTTCGGATTCCTGTTCACGCTCATCCCGCTCCTCGTCGCCTGGCAGGCCCGGCGCCCCCGGTTCGGCTGGAAGGCCAAGGCCGGCATCATCCTGTTCGCCCTCGTCCTGGCGATCCCGAACCTCATGACGCTCAGCGTGGTCCTCGGGAGCGGCAACGGCGCCCACGCCGGCGAGCGCATCTTCGACGTCGAGGCGCCGGCCTTCCGTGGGGCGACGCTGGCCGGTGCGCTGTCCGGCATGGCCTGTGCCATCGCCGTCATCGTGCTCTTCGCGCTGCTCGGTCGCCGAGGCCGTCAGATCGAGACGCTGCGCACCGAGAAGCGCGAGGCCGACACCGACGAGTGAGCCATGATCACGGGGTAGGGCCTCCCGCGAGTCCGGCATGGCAGGCTGGACGGGTGAGGGCATCATGAACGCGACCGATCCCGAGGGCTCCCCCGATCCGTTGCCCGCGCCCGCACCGCCGTACCCACTCAGTGAGCGCGCTCCCCTGGCTGCGCGGTCAGGAGGTCTCGCCCTCGGGCTGGTCATGGTGGTCGCCGGCCTGGCGGGCACCTGGCTGAGCTGGCGATACTTCGTCGACACGGCGCTGGGCCAGCTGCTCGACAACACCGCGTATCGAGGTTCGAGCATCGGCCGGAGCACCCTGTGGGAGGCTGCCGAGCCGGTCCTCGACCTGATCGACATCCCGTTCGTGGTCGTCGTGCTGGCCGCGGCCGCCACGATCGCCGTGTTGCGGCGTCGTTGGCTGCTGGCCGTTCAGGTGGCGGTGCTGGTCGGCGGCGCGAACATCACCACGCAGCTCCTCAAGCACGGCGTCTTCGACCGGCCCACGTTGACCGACGCCGTCGGCTCGGCCGGCAACTCACTCCCGAGTGGCCACACCACGGTCGCGGCGAGCGTGGCCGCGGCGCTGGTCCTCGTGGTGCCACGCCGGGCCCGCGCCCTGGTGGCCGTGCTCGCCGCCGGGTACGCCGCGCTGACCGGGGTGTCCACGATGATCGGTGGCTGGCACCGCCCCTCCGACGTGATCGCGGCCTTCGCCGTGGTCGTGGCCTGGGCCGGGCTCACGACGATCATCACGGCCGTGGGCAGCCCCGAACGCGTGACCAGCCCCGCGGCCGGCCGCGCGAGCACCGCCGTGACCGCCACGTTCATGCTCCTCGCGGCCGGAATCGCGGGAGTCCTCGCTGCCGGTGCCTACGAGCGCACCCGTGACGCCCTGGCCGAGACCGTCTGGATCGACAGCCGCACCGACCTCGCCACGGCGTACGTGGGCGGTGCGCTGGGCGTGGTCGCGGTGTCGGCGGCGTCGTTCGCGCTGTTCCTCGTCGCCCACCAGCTGGCCAGCCGCCCCGGCGACGGAGCCGAGCTGCGCGCGGAGCCCGCCGCCGTACGATGAGGGTGGACGGACGTGTCCCGTCACGTCCAGGTGACCCGTGAGGGTGGCGACCGATGTACCGGCTCCTCGCCGACGCCGCGATGGTGAGCCATTTCGGCTTCCTCGCTTACGTCACCGTGGGCGGGTTCATCGCGTGGCGCATCCCCCGGACGATCCCGGTCCACGTCGCGGCGGTCGGCTGGGGATTCGCCACGGTAGTCGCGGGCATCGGCTGCCCGCTGACCCAGCTCGAGGACTGGGCCCGGTCCGAGGCGGGTCAGGCAGGGCTACCGCCGACCGGATTCATCGACCACTACCTCACCGGTGTCGTGTACCCGGAGGACCAGCTGGCGACAGTGCGCGTGCTGGTCGCGACGGTCGTGCTGGCCTCGTGGGCCGGCTACGCCCTGCGGCACGTCGGTGGGATGGATCGGATGAGCCAGCGCACCACGTGACACAAGGGAACCGTGGGATCAGTCGAATTCGCCCGCCCGGACGCCCTTGACGAACGCCGACCACTCGCCAGCATCCGACCGAGATGCGGACGGACATCCCCGGCGAGGTCCTCAGTAGCCGCGCTTGAGGGCTCCGTCGGTCAGCACGTCGGCTGCCTCGTTGATGCGGCTGCCCAAGAGGTCGAGGCGGCTCACCAGCTCGCGGTGCTTGAAGGAGTAGGTGGACGATGCGTCGTCGAGGTTGTCCACGATGCCGGCCATCTCCTTCTGGTAGCGCCGGCTGATCGTGCCCGCCGCCTTCTTCGCCTCCAGGGCCTTCAGCGGCACCCGGCGCGGAGACGTCCAGAGCGACTGCACCGCGGCGTCGAGCGCGTCGATGCCCTCGATGGCCGTCTCGACGAACGGCAGATACGTCTTGCGGCTCTCGATCTGGTACAGGTCGGACTCGCGCAGGAAGTCGCGGATGGTGTCGAGGATGTCGTCGAGCGCGCGCGAGAGCCGGAAGAGGTCCTCCCGGTCCAGGGGCGCCACGAGGGTGCGCGAGAGCTGCGCGATGAGCTCGGCACGCATCTCGTCGCCGTGGTGTTCGATGCCCACGATCAGCTGCCGCGCCTGGTCCGGCGGCACCTTCTTGGTCACCATGTCGCGGGCCAGCAGCGCACCACGCTTGGCGTCGCGCACCTGCTCGATCAGCGGCTCCGACAGGGTCGGACGAGCCCGGCGGCGCAGCGGCGACGCGAGCCGCCGCAGCATTCTCCTCATCAGTTCTACTCCTCGACGATCTCTCGGATGCCGGCCGCCCACCACGGCCTCGGCACGACTCAGGACGGCAGGCTCGACACGATCAGCCCGACCAGGGCGGCGAGGCCCAGGCTCGCGGGAAGCGTCACGGCCCATGCTCCCGCCATCATCCGCACGGTATGCCAGCGCAGCCGCCGGTACCCGTCATGGACCCCGACGCCGACCAGCGCACCCGCGATCGACTGCGTCATGCTCACCGGCGTGGCGATGGCCGTGCTGCCGAGCACCGCCGCCGCGGCCGCGAACTCCGCCGTCACGGCGTGGGTCGGCCGGGTGCTCATGATCCCGGTGCCCAGGCTCGCCGCGAGCTTCGGCAGCCCGATGGCGGTGCCCACGGCGAAGGCCAGCGCGACCACCGGGTACGTCCACCAGGCGAGGTCGTCGCCGTTCCCACCGCCCGCGGCCGTCGCGGCCAGGAACAACACCAGCACCTTCTGGCCGTCGTTGGTGCCGTAAGCGGCGCACTGGAGCGCGAACGCGGCGACATGCGCCCGGCGGACGGTGGGGAGGTAGGGGGCGTCCGGGGCGACGTGCCAGGCCCGGGTCGCGAGCATCGCCAGCACGGCACCCACGAACGGCGCCACCATCCCGATGGCCAGCACCCGGACCACGGCCGACCACTCCACGGTCGAGCCCATGCCCAGGCCGGCGCCACTGATCCCGCCGATGACGGCGAGCGTGAGGCTGGTCGGCAGCCCGGCCCGGGCCAGCATCCACACCACCACAACCGCGATGACGAAGCCGATGGCCAGCAGCGTCGCGCTGTCCGGGCCCTCCGGGACAAGCCGACCGGTCAGTGTCTCGGCGACCGCCGTCCCGAGCACCAGAGGGCCCGCGACCACCGCCGCGACGAGGATCGTCACGCTCACCGGCACGCTGAGGGCCGGAACCCGCAGGCCGGTGGAGACGAGCGCACCTCCGTCGTTGGCGCCGGTCACCACGGCGAACGCGATCGCCAAGGCGATCAACGCCTCGCTTCCCACCCGGCTCCTCCTCTGTCGTCCCCCACCCCGTGCGCAGCCGCACCCGAATGCGTCAGCGCGCCTCGAACACCGCCGGGTTGCACACGCCGGGCAGCTCGGAACCACCGAGGTACGCGGCGACCACGGACGCCGCGAGCTCGGCGGCGCGCTGTGCGGTCTGCTTCGTCGCTCCGGCCAGATGCGGTGTGAGCACCACGCGGTCAGAATCGAGAAGCGGCCAACCCTCGGGCAACGGCTCGACCGGATACACGTCGAGCCCGGCACCGCCGAGTTGCCCGCTGGCCAGCGCATCGGCCACGGCGTCGTAGTCGACCAGGCCACCCCGGGCGGTGTTCACCAGGTAGCTGCCCGGCTTCATCCGGCCGATGCTGTCCTGGTTGATCATGTTAGTGGTTTCCGGGGTCAGCCGGGCATGCAGGCTGACGACATCGCTGGACCGTAGGAGCTTGTCGAGTTCCACCAGTTCGACACCGGATCCGAGGGCGTCGCGATCGACGAACGGGTCGCTGACGAGCACCCTCGCGTCGAAGGCCCGCAGGATGCGCGCCACCCGGCTGCCGATGGCTCCGTAGCCGATCAGCCCCACGGTCGATCCGGCCAGTTCGAGACCGCACTCGTCGTAGGCGTAGAGGTCGCTGCGCCACTGCCCGGCGGCCACGCCGGCATGGATCCGCGGGATGCCGCGCAGCGCCGCCAGGATCAGGGTGATCGCGTGCTCGGCCGCGGCCACGGCGTTGCGGCCCGGGGTATTGCACACGACCACGCCGCGCTCGGTGGCAGCCTCGACGTTGACGTTGACCGGACCGCCCCGGGTGCACACGATCAGTCGCAGCTCAGGGGCCGCGGCCAGGACGCGTGCGGTGAGCGGCGCCATCTGGGTCACGACGATCTCGGCGTCGCCGATCACCTCGATCAGCTCGTCCTCGACGTCGGAGGCCTCGTCGACCTCCGCCACCGGCCCGAACGGGGTGAGCGGCCAGGGCAGCGTGAGCGTCCGCACGCTGAGCTCGCGGCCGGTGCCCGCTCGCAGGCGGTCCTCGATCAGGTCGTTTCGGACGAAGTGGTCGCCCGCGATCAGCACCCGGGTCATCGGCGTGCCCCCGCCGCCAGGCTCGCGGCCGTGGCGGCCGACCAGCCGTCACGGGCGGCGTCGACCCGCGCCAGGTAGGCCGCGTATGCGTCGTCGTAGAACGTCCGGGAGCCGGCGTCCGGCACGACGGTGTGCAGCGGGATCGGCCAGCCGGGCTGCTCACCACGGGCCTCCAGCGCACAGAGCACAGCGCCGTAGGCTCCAGCCTGTTCCACCTCGACGACGTCGACGGGGCGGCCCAGGACGTCGGCGAACAGCTGGATCCACTCCGCGCTCTGCGCCCCGCCCCCGCACACCGCCAGCCGTCCGGTCAGTCCGGCGGCGTCGAAGCAGTGGCGCGCGGCGAAGGCCAGTCCCTCGCACAGCGCCCGCACCAGGTCCGCCCGTGTGGTGCCGACGTGCAGGCCGTCGAAGCGGCCCCGCGCCGAAGCCTCGACGAACGGCGCCCGCTCGCCCGACTCCGACCAGTAGGGCAGCACCGTGACACCGCCCGCTCCGGGCGTACTCGACCCGAGCAAACCCGGCAGCTCCGCCACCGACGCCCCGACCAGCTCCAGCAGCCAGCCCAGCGACGCGGTGCCCACCATGGCCGGCATCGCCCGCAACCAGCGCTGCGGCTGCCAGGTGGCCAGCAACAGCCCGGCGCGGTGCTCGATCGGGCTGGGGTCGTCCGTCACGACCTGACAGGCCAGCGTGGTGCCGACGATCATCAGCCCGTCGCCGACCTCGACCACGCCGCTGCCCCGAGCGCTGGCGGGAAGGTCGTAGGGTCCGGCGCTCACCGGGACGCCAGCGGGGACGCCGAGCAGCGCCGCCGCGTCGTCCCGGAGCGGCGCCGTCAGCCCACCCTTGGCGATCGGCGCCAGGAGGTCGCGGCGGTGGCTCAGCCCGCACGCCGCCAGCGTCTCGTCGTCGTACTCGCCGGTGCGGGGGTCGACGAACGGGAACGACGAGTCGGACACGTCGGTGCCGCGCACGCCGGTGAGCCGCTGGAAGATGACGTCCTTGCAGTTGACCGCCGAGGCGGCCCGGTCGAGGACGTCGGGCTCGTGCTCGTCGAGGTAGGCCAGGATCGGGGCGGCCGAGCCCGGGAAGATCATCCCGCCGCTGTGCCGCAGGATGACGTCGGCGGTGCCGTCGCGGTCCCATCGGCGCACGACGTCCGCGGCCCGCGCGTCGAGCCACGAGATGGCCGGGCGCACCGGCGCGGCGTCCTCGTCGACCAGCCACATGCCGTCACCCTGGCCGGTCATCGCGATCAGCCGCGGTGGCGCCGGGAGCTGCACGGCGACCTCGCGGATCACGTCGATCGCCGAGCCCACCACCGCGTCGATGTCCTGCTCGACCCGGCCCTCGCCCGGATACGAGAGCGACGTGGGCACGCTGGCCTGGCACACCTCCCGGCCGTCCTCGTCGTACCCGACAGCCTTCGTGATCGATGTGCCGACGTCGACGCCGATGAACATCGTGCTCCCTTCGCCGGAGTTCAGCTCTCCATGGGTGCCACGTGGACGTTCACGTGGTGGTCGCGCAAGGTGCGGATCTGGTCGTGGGACGCGCCGCTGTCGACCACGACGTCGTCGAAGTCGGTCAGCGGGGCCAACTGGTGCAGGGCGGTGCCGCCGAGCTTGCCGTGGTCGACGAGCAGCACGGTGCGGTTGGCGGAGCGCATCATCGCCCGCTTGACCAGCACGATCTCCTGCTCCTGGTGGTAGGCGTGGCTGCTGGAGATCGCCGACGTGGACGTGATGAGGAGGTCGGCGCGCAGCGACTCGATCGCCTCGATGCAGGGCACGCCGAGGAAGGAGTCGTGGGTCGGGTAGTACTCGCCGCCGAGCGCGATCAGCCGGATGGAGTGGATCGCGCTGACCGACTTGATCACCTCGAGGAAGTTCGTGATGACGGTGATCGGAACGCTGTCGTCGAGCAGCCGGGCCACCTCGAGGGTGGTGGTGGAGTCATCGAGCATCACCGCCATGCCGGGCTCGATGAGGGTGGCGGCGTACCGGGCCAACGCGGCCTTCTCGGTCCGGGCGGCTCGCAGCCGGTAGGCGATGTTGCTCTCGAACACGCTGGACGGCTGCGCGCTCACGCCGCCGTGGAACTTGCGCACCACACCCTGGCGGGCGAGCTCGTCGAGGTCGCGGTGGATCGTCATGAGGCTGACGCCGAACTCCTCGACCAGCTGATTCGCCGAGACCGACCCCTCACGCAGGACGTACTCGGCGATCTCGGCCTGGCGCGCGGCCGGCTGTGCGCGCCCGCGGTCCGGCTCAGGCTGCTTGGCCACCGGTGCTCCCCTCGCTCGGCGTGCGCTGCGCGGCGGTGCCGGCCGCGAGGTCGTCCGCGCTCACGACCGCGGCGATGTTGTACCCGTCGAGCATGACCCCGGCACCCTGGTGGACCAGCCGGGTCAACGACGTGGGCGCCGGCTGCTTCAGGACGGTGCGATACCCCCGCAGCGGCATCCCGGTGTAGTGGCAGACCACCAGCCGGATCAGCGTGCTGTGGCAGATCACCAGGACGGTCTCGCCCGGGTGCCGCGCCACGAGCTCGTCGACGGCCGCGGCGCCACGGCGGGCGACCTCGTGAGGGTCCTCGCCACCGGGAAGCGGGTTGGCCGCGGCGTCGCGGAGGAAGCCCTCGACGGCCTCTGGGTGCTCGACGCGCAGCTCGTCGAGGGTGTGCCCCTCGCCCTGGCCGAAGTGGATCTCGCGGAGGCGGTGGTCGATGCCGGGGGTCATGCCCAGCGCGGCGGCCACCGGCTCCATGGTCTGCCTGGCGCGCAGCATCGTCGAGGAGTAGAGCGCGTCGGGACGGTTGTGCCGCGCCCACACGGCCAGCGACCTGGCCTGACGCTCGCCTTCGTCGTCGAGTCCGATGTCGGTCGAGCCGGCGTATCTGTTGCCGTGGTGCCATGG
>DATCVR010000300.1:0-16330 GCA_036566745.1 Jiangellaceae bacterium
ACGACGACCCCACGACACGCCGATGACGTCGAGCCGCGGCAACGATCGCGGCAGGAGGCCGAGCCGATGCCGTTCTGCACACAGTGCGGTCACGAGAATCCGACCGACGCCCGGTTCTGCTCACAGTGCGGAGCCAGGCTCGCCACACAAACCCCACCAGGCACGCCCACGCCCGCCCCCGCCGCGCCGCCCGAACCGGTCGACTCGACGAGCACCATGACGACGATCCCGCGTGAGGAGACCGAACGCCCCGAGCGCGACGACGCCAGCGACCTCGCACCAGCCGATCAAGCCGCCGTCGATGCGCTTCCCGGGGGCAGCGCGTTGCTCGTGGTGCTCCGGGGTCCCAACGCGGGCAGCAGGTTCCTCCTCGACACCGAGGTCATCAGCGCCGGACGGCACCCCGACTCCGACATCTTCCTCGACGACGTCACCGTCTCGCGGCGGCACGCGGAGTTCCGGCGCATGCCCGGCGGCTTCGTGGTCTCCGATGTCGGCAGCCTCAACGGCACCTACGTCAACCGTGACCGCATCGACGAGGTTCCGCTGACCAACGGCGACGAGGTCCAGGTCGGCAAGTACCGGCTGGTCTACTACTCCAGCCAGCACGGGTTCGGAGGCGGAGCGAGGTGAGCTCGGCGCTGCCGGCTCGCCAGACCATGAGCATCGGTGAGGTGCTGACCGCATTGCGGCCGGACTTCCCCGATGTGAGCATCTCCAAGATCCGTTTCCTGGAGACCGAAGGTCTGGTGGAGCCGCAGCGCTCTCCGTCCGGGTACCGCCGGTTCAGTGCCGACGACATCGCCCGGCTGCGATACGTGCTCACCGTCCAGCGCGACCACTACCTGCCGTTGCGGGTGATCAAGGAGCAGCTCGAGCAGCTCGACCGCGGGATGCAGCTGGTCAGCGATGGTGAGCGGCCGGTGACGCCGTACACCGTCGCGGCCGGCAAGAGCGCCGAGTCACCCGAGGTACGGCTCTCGCGGGCCTCCCTGCTCGAAGCGGCGGCCATCACGGAGGACCTCCTCACCGAGCTCGAGTCCTACGGGCTGGTCGTGGCCGGCCGTGGCGGTGTGTACGACCACGAAGCCCTGCTGGTGGCGCGCACCGTCGGCGAGTTGGCCCAGTACGGCCTCCATCCGCGTCACCTCCGCTCCGTGCGCAGCGCGGCCGAACGCGAGATCGGGCTGGTCGAGCAGGTCGTGGCGCCGATGCTGCTCCAGCGCAGCGCCGACGCACGTGGGCGGGCCGAGGACGTCGCCACCGAGATCGCCCGGTTGACCACCCGGCTGCACGCCGCTCTGGTCGACGCCGGGGTTCGCCGCATCCCGTTCCGCTGATCGAGAACCACCGGCGCGCGCGGGCGGGATTGGCCGTCCGGGCCTTCCTCAGGGGTAGTGTGGATCCGTGCGCGAGCTCGACGTCGTCGGCGTCCGGGTAGAGATGCCGTCCAACCAGCCGCTCGTCCTGCTCCGCGAGATGGGGGGAGACAGATATCTCCCGATCTGGATCGGTGCAGTCGAGGCGACCGCGATCGCCTTCGCCCAGCAGGGCGTCGTGCCGCCGCGGCCGCTGACCCATGACCTCTTCAAGAACGTCCTCGAGGCGCTCGGTGCCACGCTCGAGCAGGTACGCATCACCGAGGTTCGCGACGGCACCTACTACGCCGCCCTGGTCTTCGCCGGGGGAGTCGAGGTCAGCTCGCGTCCGTCGGACTCCATCGCGCTCGCGCTGCGGGCGGGCGTGCCGATCTTCGCCTCCGAGCCGCTGCTCGACGAGGCCGGCGTGCTGATGGCCGACGACGACACCGAGGAGCAAGAGGACGAGGTGGCGAGGTTCCGCGAGTTCCTCGATCACGTGACGCCGGAGGACTTCGGCGGCTGAGCTGGCCGAGCGCGTCGGGCCGAAGCTGAAGTAGAGCTTGAGCTCGGTCCCGCGTGTTGGATTGACCCCTTTCATGGGCGGGCCTACCGTCACTGGTGTAGACGTGACAATGAAGGGGTCGGCCGTGAGCGCAGACAGCACATCCGGAACAGGCGAGGCGGGGCATCCCACCAGCGCTGCTCCTGGCGTCGGCTCGGTCGCCCCGAGGCAGGGCAGGCTGTTCGACGGCATCGTCCCGTCGGTGCCCGACGACGTCGGCTATCGCGGCCCCACGGCGTGCAACGCCGCCGGCATCACCTACCGCCAGCTCGACTACTGGGCCCGCACCGGCCTGGTCGAGCCCACGGTCCGTTCGGCCACCGGTTCGGGCAGCCAGCGGCTGTACTCGTTCCGCGACATCCTCGTCCTCAAGATCGTCAAGCGGCTCCTCGACACGGGCGTGTCGTTGCAACAGATCCGGCAGGCGGTCCAGCACCTGCGCGACCGCGGGGTCGAGGATCTTGCCGGGATCACCCTCATGAGCGACGGCGCCAGCGTCTACGAATGCACCTCCGCCGACGAGGTCGTCGATCTCGTCCAGGGCGGTCAGGGCGTGTTCGGCATCGCCGTGGGCCGGGTGTGGCGCGAGGTCGAGGCCACCCTCGTCGAGCTTCCCGCCGAGCGAGCCGGCGAGGCTCCCGGCGAGCACCCCGGCGACCAACTCGCCGCGCGCCGCCGCGCCCGCACTGCCGGCTGAGCTTCACCGTCTCCGCATCCGGTGCGGACAGGGTGGTCGCGCGTCGGCTCGTGGACGGGCAGCCTGTGTGACGATGTGAGGCCGCTGCCCTGACCGTGTGGAGCCGCTGTCGTGACGGCCGCCGTGAGCTCACTCGGTTCACGCAGCGCGCTCACACCGTTCGGCTCTCGATGCCGGTCGCGCGCCAGGTCGGGTCGGCGTCGGACGGCACCCCGGGGCCGATGCGGGCTATGCTGACGCACGAGCCGTCGACCCTGGCCGGGAGAGTTCTCGTGTCGCTGACACGGGACGCCGAAGGGGCAACATCCCCGCCAACCTCTCAGGCATCAAGGACTGGTCGGGAGAGGCCGCTCTGAAGTGGTCGTTCGCGGCCGCGACAGAGGGGGAGCACTCGTTCGACACCGCGCCCGAGGAGCTCCGTCGATGCCGTCCACCCCTCCCTCCACCGCCGCGCCGTCCCAGGGATCCACACCCCTCGCGCAGGCCGCCGGCGCCGCACCGTTCGTCGCTCGCCACATCGGCCCGCGCGACGACGAGATCGCCCGCATGCTCGAGGTCGTCGGGTACGACTCCCTCGATGCGCTGGTCGACGCCGCCGTGCCCCAGGCGATCCGTAGCCTCGACGCGCTCGACCTCCCGCCGGCCAGCACCGAGATCGAGGCGCTCGCCGAGCTGCGCGCGCTCTCGCGTCGCAACCAGCGCAACACCCAGATGATCGGCTTGGGCTACTACGACACCGTGACCCCGCCGGTGGTCCTCCGGCGAGTCCTGGAGAGCCCCGCCTGGTACACCGCGTACACGCCCTACCAGCCCGAGATCTCCCAGGGCCGTCTCGAGGCCCTGCTCAACTACCAGACGATGGTCTCCGACCTCAGTGGTCTGCCCACCGCGAACGCCAGCCTGCTCGACGAGTCGACGGCCGCCGCCGAGGCGATGACGCTGATGCGGCGGTCGCTGCGCCCCCGGGCCGGCGGCAGCCAGGGCCGGGTGATCGTCGACTCCGACTGCTTCCCCCAGACCATCGCGGTGATCCAGACCCGCGCCGAGCCGCTGGGTATCACCGTCGACGTCGCCGACCTCGACGCCGGGCTGCCCGAAGGCGAGTTCTTCGGCCTGATCGTGCAGTACCCGGGCGCGTCGGGCCGGGTTCGCGACCTGCGGCCGCTGATCGACGAGGCACACGAGCGCGGTGCCCTGGTCACGGTCTCGGCGGACCTGCTCGCGCTGACCCTGCTCACCCCGCCCGGCGAGGTCGGGGCGGACGTCGTGGTGGGCACGTCGCAGCGCTTCGGGGTCCCGCTCGGCTACGGCGGCCCGCACGCCGGGTACATGGCGGTGCGCGACGGCCTCGAGCGGGCCTTGCCGGGGCGGCTGGTCGGGGTGTCGGTCGACGCCGACGGCGCTCCGGCGTACCGTCTGGCGCTCCAGACCCGCGAGCAGCACATCCGTCGTGAGAAGGCGACGTCCAACATCTGCACGGCGCAGGTCCTGCTGGCCGTCGTGGCCTCCATGTACGCCGTGTGGCACGGCCCCGACGGCCTGCGCGACATCGCCCGCCGTGTCCACGGGCACGCGGTGGTCCTGGCCGCTGCCCTGCGCTCCGGCGGCGTCGAGGTCGTCCACGACTCGTTCGTCGACACCGTCCTGGCGCGGGTACCGGGCCGCGCCGAAGGAGTGGTGATGGCGGCCGCCGAGCTGGGCGTGAACGTCGGCCCGGCCGGGGTCGACCTGGTCCGGATCGCGTGCGACGAGGTCACCACCTCCGGCGACGTGGAGCGGGTGCTGCGGGCGTTCGGGATCGAGGCGCCGACGGACGGCGCTGGCGGTGCCCCCCAGGCCGCCGCCGACGCCGCGGCCACCCAGGCCGACGCGATCCCCGAGACGCTCCGCCGCACTAGCGACTTCCTCACCCACCCGGTGTTCAACACGCATCGCTCCGAGACCTCGATGCTGCGCTACCTGCGTCGCCTGGCCGACAAGGACTACGCCCTCGACCGCGGCATGATCCCGCTGGGCTCCTGCACGATGAAGCTCAACGCCGCCACCGAGATGGAGCCGATCACCTGGCCGGCCTTCGCGGGGATCCACCCGTTCGTGCCGATCGAGCAGGCCGACGGCTACCTCGCGCTGATCCGTCAGCTCGAGGGCTGGCTGTCGACCCTGACCGGGTACGACGCCGTTTCCGTCCAGCCCAACGCCGGATCACAGGGTGAGCTGGCCGGCCTGCTGGCGATCCGGGCCTACCACCGCGCCAACGGCGACGAGCAGCGCACCGTGTGCCTCATCCCGTCCAGCGCCCACGGCACCAACGCCGCCTCGGCGGTCATGGCGGGGATGCGCGTGGTCGTGGTCGGCGCCTCCGACGACGGCACGGTCGACCTCGACGACCTGCGCGCCAAGATCGACCAGCACCGCGCCGAGCTGGCGGCCATCATGGTCACGTACCCCTCGACCCACGGCGTGTACGAGGAGGGCATCACCGAGATCGCCCGGCTGGTGCACGAGGCCGGCGGTCAGGTGTACGTCGACGGCGCCAACCTCAACGCGCTGGTCGGGCTGGCCAAGCCGGGCGAGTTCGGCGCGGACGTCAGCCACCTCAACCTCCACAAGACCTTCTGCATCCCGCACGGCGGCGGTGGCCCCGGCGTCGGCCCGGTGGGGGTCCGAGCCCATCTCACGCCGTACCTGCCGAGCCATCCCTTGCTGCCCGAGGCGGGGCCGGCCACCGGCGTGGGCCCGATCTCGGCGGCGCCGTTCGGCTCCGCGTCGATCCTGCCGATCCCGTGGGCCTACATCCGGATGATGGGCGCCGAGGGGCTCAAGCTGGCGACCCAGACCGCCGTGCTCGCCGCCAACTACGTCGCCGTCCGGCTGCGCGACCACTTCCCGGTGCTCTACACCGGCCGGGGCGGGCTCGTGGCCCACGAGTGCATCGTCGACCTGCGGGCGCTGACCAAGGCCACCGGCGTCACGGTCGACGACGTCGCCAAGCGGCTGATCGACTACGGTTTCCACGCGCCGACCATGTCGTTCCCGGTGGCCGGGACGTTGATGATCGAGCCGACGGAATCCGAGGACGTGGCGGAGATCGACCGGTTCTGCGACGCCATGATCGCCATCCGCGACGAGGTCGACCGGGTGGCCTCGGGCGACTGGCCGGCTGACGACAACCCGCTGCGCAACGCCCCCCACACCGCAGAGTCGGTCATCGGCGACTGGAAGCACGCCTACGACCGCGAGACCGCGGTGTACCCGACGCAGTCGGCCCGCGAGGACAAGTACTGGCCGCCGGTGCGTCGCATTGACGGTGCGTACGGCGACCGTCACCTGGTGTGCTCCTGCCCGTCGCCAGAGGCGTTCGAGGACTGACCCGGACAGGGAGATCGGCCGGAAGGTCAGGGTCGATCTCCCCCTGGAGTCGCAGATGCACGGCGGTGCGGCGCTGTAGCGTCGATGGCGACGACATTTGCGGGTAGAAGGGCACGAGACGTTGGCTGACCAGATCGTCACCTGGGTCGAGGGCTTGATGTCCTCACCGTGGGTCTACCTTGCGTTGTTCGCCATCGCCGCGATCGACGGGTTCTTCCCGGCCGTGCCCAGCGAGAGCCTGGTCATCACGGCCGGGGTGTTCGCGGCCTCGTCGGGCGAGCCCAACCTGCTGCTGGTCATCCTGGCGGCCGCGGTCGGAGCGTTCGTCGGCGACCACATCTCCTACATGATCGGGCGCGTGGGCGGTACGAAGGTCCGCAGCAAGATGCCGCCGGGCTCGAAGTCGGGCGCGCTCTTCGACTGGGCCGAACGCACCCTCGCCCAGCGTGGCGGGCTGATCCTCGTGGTCGCGCGCTACATTCCGGGCGGACGCACGGCCGTCACGCTCACCGCCGGCAGTGTGCGGTTCCCGCTGCGCAAGTTCAGCTTCTACGACGGCATCGCCGCGCTGTCATGGGGCATCTACTCCGCCTGCATCGGCTACCTCGGCGGGCACGCCTTCGAGGACAACCCGATCATCGGGCTGGCCGTCGGGCTGGGCATCGCGCTGGCTATCACGGGCATCGTCGAGCTGGTCCGGCACCGGCTGCGCAAGCGGAGCGGCGCCGAAGCCGAGCTCGCCGATGACGCGAGCGACGGCAACGCGCCGGAGAACACTCCGCGGGAGACGGTCTGAGTCCGAGCCTGCGCGCGGCGGCCCGCACCGCCACGTCCCGGACTGCCGGGTTGTCCCTGGGCGCGATGTCGGGCCTGGTCGAGCTGATCTACCTGACCGGCGCCGCGCTGGCCCTGGTGCCGTTCCTGGCCTGGCCTCGGCCACGCTCGTGGGTCGTGGCGCGGGTCGCGTCGGGCGGTCGGCTCCTGGTCGAGGCCGAGCGCCGCCGGCTGCACGCCTTCTTCGGCAGCGCCTCCGCCGCCGACTACGACGATCGGTCCGCGCTGCGGTACCTCACGCTCCGCAGCTTCGTCGGCCTGCTGGGCGGGTCGATCCTCCTGCTCGTCGGCTGGGGAGCGGCCAGCGTCGTGGTGATGATCCGTTCCTGGCTGCTCGGCGAGCCCGGCGGCTTCACCGGCGACGAGACAGCGCAGGTCACCGGGGTGACGATCCTCTCGGCCGCGATCCCCGGCGTCGTCCTGCTCTACCTCGCACTCCAGGGACTGGCCGGTGTGATCGGGCTCGAGCGACGGCTGGCGCTCGACCACCTCGGCCCCAGCGCCACCGAACGCCTCCAACGCCGCATCGCCGAACTGGCGGAGAGCCGGGCCGGCGCCGTCGAAGAGGTCGACGCCGAGCGTCGCCGCATCGAACGCGACCTCCACGACGGCGTGCAGCAACGGGTCGTGGCGCTGGCGATGCTGCTCGGCCGGGCCCGCCGCGCCTCCGATCCCGACCGCGCGGCCCGGCTGGTCGAGGCGGCCCACGACGAGTCGCGGCACGTCCTCGACGACCTGCGCACCGTCGCCTGGCGCGTCTATCCCAGCGCCCTCGACACCCTGGGCCTGGCCGACGCGCTGGCGGCCGTGGCCGAACGCTCGCCGGTGCCGGTCCGTCTCGCGTGCACGGTGGGCCGGACCGTGCCGCCTCCGGTGGCCACGGCGGCGTACTTCGTCGTCTCCGAGGCAGTGACGAACGCCGCGAAACACTCCGGCGCCACCCTGGTCGACGTTCGCGTCCGGCAGACCGGCAGCATGGTGCACGTGTCGATCAGCGACGACGGCCGCGGGGGCGCCGACCCCTCGGGCGGCGGCCTGTCCGGGCTGGCCCGCCGGGTGGCCGCGCTGGACGGTCGATTCACCACGTCGAGCCCGCCCGGTGGTCCCACCATGGTCGCCGCGGAGCTGCCGTGCGCGTGATCCTGGCCGAGGACTCCGCGTTGCTCCGCGAGGGTCTGGTGCGCCTGCTGGCCGAGGAGGGGCACGACGTGCTGGCGGCGGTGGGCGATGCCGCGGCACTGGTCGAGGCAGTCGAGGTGGCCGCCCCCGACGTGGTCGTGGCCGACGTCCGGATGCCGCCCACCCACACCGACGAAGGGCTGCGCGCCGCGCTCGAGATCCGGGCGCGCCGCCCCGGCGTCGGCGTGCTGGTGCTGTCGCAGTACGTCGAGAAGCGGTACGCCGTCGAGCTGTTCACCCGTTACACCGACGGCGTCGGGTACCTCCTGAAGGACCGGGTGGCGGCGGTCGGCGACTTCCTCGACGCACTGGCGCGGGTGGGTAACGGGGGAGCGGCCTTCGACCCGGAGGTCGTGCGCCAGCTGCTCTCCCGCACCACCCACGCCGATCCCGTCGCCCGCCTCACGCCGCGCGAACGCGACGTGCTGGAACGGATGGCCCAAGGCCTGACCAACGCCGCCGTGGCGGCCGAGCTGCACGTGTCGCAGAGCGCGGTCGAGAAGCACGTGAACGCGATCTTCGACAAGCTCGACCTCGCGCAGGTCACCGGCTACAGCCGCCGGGTCCTGGCCGTCCTGCGCTACCTGGGGTCCTGACCAGCGCTTTCGCGAGCATGCCGGCCGCCGCGCTGGGCGACCCGCAGGACGACGAAACCCACCACGGCGACGGCCACGGCGGCGATCACGCCCTTCTGCAGGAGCCCGGCGTACCGCTCGACGAGGTCCCACCGCTCGCCGAGCTGGTAGCCGACGAGTACCAGCGTCGCGTTCCACACGGCGCTGCCCGCCACCGTGAGCGCGGCGAAGGACAGCACAGGCATCCGCTCCACGCCCGCCGGGACCGAGATGAACGTCCGTACGATCGGCACGAGGCGTCCCAGCAGGACGGCGGCGGCTCCGTGGCGGGCGAACCACGACTCGGCCCGGTCCACGTCGGTCACGTTCACCAGCGGGAGCCGGGCCAGCAGTGCGCGGGTGCGGTCCCGGCCGACCATCGCGCCGATCGTGTACCAGGCCAGCGCGCCGGCCAGCGAGCCCACGGTGGTCCACACGATGACGGCGACGAGGCTCAGGTCGCCGAGGCTGGCGGTGAACCCGGCGAGCGGCAGGAGCAGCTCGCTGGGCAGCGGGGGGAAGAGGTTCTCGACGGCGATGGCGAGGCCGGCGCCAGGAGCGCCGAGGGTCTCCATGAGGTTGACGGCCCAGCCGGTGATCCCGGTCAGAGCGGTATCCGTGGTGGTCAGAGGTGTGAACGTCATGATCGCCAACGCTAGGAACGGACGGTGCCGGACACGATGGTGCCGGCCACCCAGGTGAGCGGGCAGGCGCCCCAGGCCCGACCCTGCGGAAGTCCACAGGTGGCAGCGGGGAGCGCGGGACCAGGTACGCTCCGGGGCGTGCTCCACGTGCTGCGTCGTGCCCTGGCCATCGCCGCGGCGCAGTGGCCGGCGCTGCTGACCTGGTTCCTGCTGGGGTGGGGCCTGCGGTTCGTCGCGATCCGAGCGGCCGCGACGGTGGGCGCGCACGAGCCCATCCTCGGGATGCTCGTGCTGCCCCTGGCGGTGCTGGCGCGGCTGGCGTCGTACGTCGCGATGTTCCTGGCCGTCCGGGACTCGCTGCCGGCGTACTCCCGGGTTCGAGCCGAAGGCGGAGTGCACGCCGACGGACGGGCTCCGGGGGAGGAGCGCGGCATCGTCGACGTCGCGGGCACGGTGATCCTGCCGTTCTTCACCTTCTACGCCGCCTGGCACCTCCTGCGCGACGACGTCGTGGCCTACTCGTTCCTGACCCTCGGCCGGATCGACTGGCTCGCGCCTGGAGAGCATCCCGGTCCGTTCGAGCTCGGCGGCGGCCCGGCGTTCCTGGCGGCGATCGGGGTCGCGTACGGCGGCCGGCTGGCGTTGAAGCACTTCCGCGGCTCGCTGCCCACGTGGTGCGGGGCTGTCGGGGCCTATCTCGAAGCGGTGTGGGTGTTCCTCGCGGTGTCCTCGATCGCCGACCTGATCCCGAGCATCCCGCAGTGGCTGGAGACCCGCCGCGTGATCGTGGCCGCTCGCGCCTGGCGCGACCAGGTGCTGGACCAGGTCGAGCCGTTGGGCGTGCTGTGGCATGCGCTCGAGGGGCCGATCGGATGGCTGACCAGCGATTTCGTCCACCTCCTCATGGTCCCGGCAGGATGGCTGACGATCGCGGGCGTGGTGTACGGACGGGCGCTGGCCGACCCGCCGCAGGTGCAGCACCGGCTCTACGTGGCGGCTGAACAACGCTGGCGACGACTGCCCGGCGTCGTACGACATCGCGTCGCCGAGGTCGGCGAGGACTTCCGCTCGCGCTGGCGGCCGATCGCGAACTCCGTCCGGCTGATCATGCGTGCCGGCGCCGTGCCGATGGCGATCTTCGTGCTCGCCTACACCGTGGTCGACCTCGCCGGTGACTGGCTGTTCATGGCGATCAGCGCCGCCCTCGGGCCGCATCCGCTCCCGTGGTGGCTGGCCGTGGAGGAGCCGATCGGGTTCGCGGTCGACCTCCTGCTCGAACCGCTGCTGATCTGCCTGGTCGCCGCGGCGTACGACTTCTGTATCGAGCGGGTGGGTCACCGGGCGCTACGGCTGGAGAGTGACGTACTCCGGTAGCCGGTCGGCCAGGGCGACCTGGACCTGTCCGTGCTCCAGCAACTGTGGAACGGCGTCCGCCGGGACGAGGAACGCGACCTGGACCTTGCGGGGCTCGCCGCCGTCGGTGTCGCCACATCCCACACCGAAGCCGTCGTCGGTGTCCCACGTCACGTCACCGTAGTCCGGCGCCCCCCAGAACCGCGACCCGTCGGTGAGCCGTACCGCGCACCCCTGGATGCGGCCCAGCGCCTCGGTCGAGCCGTCGAGCTGGAACGAGGCCACGACCAGCGCCGATGCGGACGGAAGCTGGTCGCCGAGCTGCGCAGACTCGTCGCTCAGCGCGAGCAGGCTCCACCGCACGCCGGCGAAGTCCGCGGCATCCGCACCGGACGCCGAGTACGGCACCCGCCACTCGGTGTCCCGGTAGGCGCGCCACCCGTCGGAGAACGAGACGGCGGTCACGAGCGGGAGCAACACCGCGCAGGCGATGAGCCAGCGCGCGTTGCGGCGCGTCCAGCTCGTCATGGTGCGGCTGCGAACACTGGCTCGGTGAGCTCGACGAGGTCGGTCACGGGCGCTTCGGCGAGGTCGATCGTGATGGCCAGCGTCGAGTCGAGCCGCGGATCACTGGAGCGGGCCAGAGCCAACACCGCGGTGCCGTCGACGGCGCCCTCGGGTACCTCGAAGACCAGCAGCCCGCGCCGCGGTAGGCCGGGTTGGATGATGACGCCGGTGAGGTCACGTCCGCGGACCCGGCGGGTGGCGTACGTGCGCTCGCCGAGTTCGAGGTCGGCGGTCCCGATCCCGCTCGGCTCGACGTCCGTGGCGACAGTGAGGTCGATCACGATCCAGTGGCCGCGGGTGGCGAGCGGCTCGCCGGCATCGCCTCGGCGGAGATCTCGGGCGACCGTCGCCTCGTGGACGGTGGCCCGCAGGTCACGGCCCTGAACGGCTGTTCCGAGGCGGCCCTCCACCCGGAACGAGTGCTGGGAGGTCAGACCGTCGGGATGGCTCTCGGTGATCAGCGCGGCGAGCGCCAGAATGCCGACCGCGACCACCAGCGAGGTCGCGCGTGCCACCCGGCCTGGCGGTCGGCGATGGGCTCCGCCCGTCACGTCGCGCCCTCGACGAGCGGCACCACCACACGCACGGCCGGGTGCGGATCGAGCCAGGTGGGACCGGCGAACATCACGGGGTCCGTGACGAGCGTCTTGTCGCGAACGAGTACGTCGACCTCGGGAGGCTCGCCCTCGGCCGGCACGGCCCAGACGAAGACCACTCGCTCGGGCACCCCCGGTTGTAGCTCCACCGCCAAGCCAGGGTCGCTGATCAAAGCCGTCGAAGGCTTCGCGTCTACCGGGGCGAACCCGGAGGAGTCGTGGAGCACGAGTGCGTCGGAGATCGCGCCGGCCGGCACGGTGTCGAGGTTCTCGATCTCCGTGGTGACCGCGAGCAGCCGGTGCCCTGGTGGCGGGTCGGGGAGCGGTCGCAGGTCGTCGAAGAGCAGCGCGCGCTCGACGGTGACTGCGAGCTGGGCGCCCTCGTGCCGCTCACCCGGATCGAGCTGCGGAAGTGCGGGCTGGGGCGCCTCGTCCAGGCCACCGAACAGCGCGGAGATCCCGAGCACCGCGACGCCTGCCACCTGGCCCATCCGGACCAGCGACACGTCCTGCACTCGCCGCGCAGTGCGGGCGATCGGCTTCTCCACGGCTGAGGATACTAACGCGTGTGGGCTCGGAAACGGCCCTCGTCTAGGCTGTCCGGTCGTGACGACCGAAGGATCCGGACCCGACGGCAAGCTCGCCACCGACTCTGCTGGACCCGCGACCGACTCTGCGGGATCCGCGGCTGACGCCGCCGGACTCGCCGCCGCGGCCGAGGCCACCCGCGTGCAGCTCTCCCACGATCTCGCCGCCGTGCTGGCGACGGCCGCCCGGACGGTTCGGGTGCCGGCTCTGGTCGTGGCGCTCGTCCCGGTGGCTCCGGCGCTGTTCCTGCTGGCTCTCGCGATCGTCGTCGAGAACGAGTTCAGGTACGTGGCGGGCGCGGTCGGCGCTCTCGGCCTGCTCGCGTCGAGCTGGTTGCTGTGGCGCCGCGGGCAGCTGCTCGCCGCGGTCGACCCGCGCGACGAGCTGGCCGCTGACATCGTGTACGCGCTCGACGTCGCCGACGCCTGGGCCGAGGGTGAGGAGACGTGGGAGCGGATCAAGGAGATCGGCGACGCCGGGTGGGGGCCGGTGCGGGTGCTGCGCGCGCTCTGGACCGGGTTCCAGTTCAGCCAAGACCTCATGGAGCGGGTCACCGAGCGTCCCCGGCTCGCGCCGTTCATGCCTCCGCGGCTGTACGGACTCGCCTGGCTCGGCGCATCGTGCCTGGCCAGTACCGCAGCGTCGCTGCTGGTGATCGTCTCGGCGATCGGCCTGCAGGTGGCCGGCGCGCTGAGCTGAACCGTCACCGCGGCGCCGGGGCGGCCCTGGCCGGTCGCCGAGCGGCTACGAGGCCTGGCTGACCGAGCTCATGTTGAAGTCGGGTACCCGCAGGGCCGGCATGGCCGTGCGCGGGAAGTAGTCGCCCCATTCGCGGCTGAACGTCGGCACCGTGGCTCCCGCGGCGGTGAACCGGTCGAGCAGGCTCACCGGGCTGTCGTTGAACCGGAAGTTGTTCACCGCTCCCGTGACCTCGCCGTTCTCGATGCGGTAGACGCCGTCGCGGGTCAATCCGGTGAGCAGCAGGGTCTGCGGGTCGACCTGGCGGATGTACCAGAGGCAGGTGAGCAGCAGGCCGTCGTCGAGGTCGCGCACGAGATCGTCGACGCCGCCCTCGGCTCCGGCGACGGTCATCCCGAGGTTGTCGATGTCGGGCGTGACCGGAAGCCCGGTCAGCTCGGCGGAGTGGCGGGTCTGGATCAGCGCCGCCAGCTCGCCGTCGCGGATCCACTCGGTGGGCCGGACCGGCAGGCCGTTGTCGAACACGCTGCTCTCGGACGACGACGCGCGGGCGACGACCGCTGGCGAACACTCCAGCCCCGGAGCGGCCGGGTCCGACCACAGTGAGACCGGCTGGCCGGAGAGACGCTCGCCCACCCGGGTGCCGTCGCCCGGCCGGGAGTAGACCGTGCGGCCCTCGTGGGCGTCGCGGGCGCCCATGGTCCAGTACGCCTCGATCATCAGGTCGGCGACCGCGGCGGGCGGGAGCACGGTGTCGTAGCGGCCGGCCGGGAGGTCGATGCTGCGCTCGGCCCACGCGAGCCGGCGGACCAGCTCGGCGTCGAGGAGGTCGACGTCGACGTCGGCGAGGTCGCGCGAGGCCTGGCCGACCCACGCGGAGCGGGTGAGGTCGTGCGACTTGCCGGTGACGCCGATGTGGCCGGTGGGCTGCTCGTGGCGGAACCGCAGGCCGGTGGAGGTGCCGACGTAGGTGGTGCGCACGCCGTGCTCGACGAATCCGTAGAGGAGCCGCTTGGACGCGCTCGCCCGCCCGAACGCCTCGCCCAGGGCGGGTGCGATCCGGCCGAAGACCTGCACCGACGTCTCACCCGGAGCGTCGGCCCAGTCGGCCGCCGCGGCACCCTCGATCAGGGGCTGGGCGTCCTCGGCGTCGCCGTTGTCGCGGGCGGCCTGCTCAGCGGCGCGGACGAGGGGTTCGAGGGTCTCGGGGGTGACCGCGCTGCGGGCGATGACGCCGGAAGCAGTGCCGGTGCCGGTGCCGATGGTGGCGATCACGGTGACCGAGCGAGCCCGCATCAGGCCGTTGGTGGTGAGGGCGTTGTTGGCCCAGCGCAGATTGGCCGTCGAGCTCTCGTCGACGACGACCACCGTGCCGTCGGCTTCGGAGAGCTCGAGGCAGCGCTCGACGATGTGCTGGGGCGTCAGCTGGGATGGCGTGGTGTTCACTGTCCGCCTTCGTGTGCCGTGTTGAGGATGCGGGTGTCGCGGAAGAGCGCCGAGGGGCAGCCGTGGGAGACCGGCGCGATCTGGCCTGGCTGGGCCTTGCCGCAGTTGAACGCTCCGCCGAGCACGTAGGTCTGGGGGCCGCCGACGGCTTCCATCGAGCCCCAGAAGTCGGTGGTGGTGGCCTGGTAGGCGAAGTCGCGCACCTGGCCGTCGAGCTCGCCGTTGTGGATGCGGAACGCCCGCTGGCCGGTGAACTGGAAGTTGTAGCGCTGCATGTCGATGGACCACGACTTGTTGCCCACGATGTACAGGCCGTCGTCGATCCGGGACACGAGGTCGTCGGTGGACGGCCCGCCCTCGGCCGGCTGGAGCGAGACGTTGGCCATCCGCTGCACCGGCACATGGCCGGGGGAGTCGGCGAAGGCGCAACCGTTCGAGCGGCTGGTGCCCAGGGCCTCGGAGTTGGCCCGCGCCATGGCACGGTCGAGCTGGTAGCCGACCAGCGTGCCGTCGCGCACGATGTCCCAGGCCTGGGACTGGACGCCTTCGTCGTCATAACCGATGGTCGACAACCCGTGGGGCGTGGTGCGGTCGCCGGTGACGTGCATGACCGGCGAGCCGTAGCGCAACGTGCCGAGCTGGTCGAGGGTGGCGAACGACGTGCCGGCGTAGTTGGCCTCGTAGCCCAGCGCGCGGTCGAGCTCGGTGGCGTGCCCGATGGACTCGTGGATGGTGAGCCAGAGGTTGGAGGGGTCGATGACGACGTCGTAGCGGCCGGGTTCGACGCTGGGTGCCGCGAGCTTCTCGGCCAGCAGGGGCCCGAGCTCGTCGAGCGCGGCGGTCCAGTCGACCACGCCGTCGGCGCCGGTGACGTACTCCCAGCCGCGTCCGGCCGGCGCCGCGAGGGTCTCCATGGTGTCGAAGCGGCCGGCCTCGGCGTCGACCGCCAGCGCCTCGAACGAGGGGAAGAGCCGGACCCGCTGCTGGGTGGTGACCGTGCCCGCCGTGTCGGCGTAGAACTTGCCCTCGAGCACCTGGCTCAGCGAGGCGGTGACGTGGTCGACGCCGCCCTGGCCGAGGACCCGGCGCGAGTACTCGGCGAGCAGCTCGATCTTCTCGGCGTCGGGAACGGTGAACGGGTCGATGTCGTAGGCCGAGACCCAGGTGACGTCGGGGTGGACCGGCTCGTCGGCCAGCTCGACCTTGACCGGGCTCAGCTCGCTGGCCACCTTGGCCAGCTCGACGGCCTGTTCGGCAGTGCGGACGGCCTCGTCCGTGGTGAGGTCGACCGCCGCCGCGAAGCCCCAGGTGCCGCGGTAGAGGACCCGCACCGCGAATCCGACGTCCTCGCCGTCGTGGCTGCCCTCGAGCCGGGCGTCGCGCAACGAAAGACCCTGGGACCTGATGCGTTCGAGCCGGAAGTCGGCATGGTCGGCGCCGAGGTCGCGAGCGCGCTGGAGAGCGGCATCGGCGAGCGAGCGCATCGGCAGGGCCATGAACGCTGGATCGATCTCGTGTACCACCTGGGCGAGCCTAGCCGAGCCTCCGGCGACGATCAGCAGCACCTTCCTTGCGGGTTTCGCTCCTGCCAGTCGGTGCGGCGACGCCAGTAGTCGCGCTCGGTCAGCGGGGCGGAGCCGCAGCCGGTCCGCCGGTGATGGTCGAGGTACTGCTGGTACGCGTTCTCGCCCAGGACGCCGCGGACGTACCACGAGGTCCCGCGCCACCAGGTGCGCAGCCGAGCCGAGACCGCGCCGGGTGCGGCGGGGCTCACCGGCGCGCTCCGGCCAGCTGCTCGTCGTCGTGACGCTCGTTCCACCG
>DATCVR010000301.1:0-1763 GCA_036566745.1 Jiangellaceae bacterium
GTTCATGATCGGGCTGCTCGGCGTGGGCCTCACGCTCACCTTCGGCATCGGAATGCGGGTCGGCGCCATCGCCGGCGCGACGATGTACGTCCTGATGTGGTTCTCCAGCTTCCCGCTGGATCAGAACCCGATCATCGACGATCACCTGCTCGGCGCGCTCACCCTCGGCGTCCTTGCGCTGACGTACTCCGGTGACACCTGGGGCTTCGGCAAGCAGTGGGCGCGGGTGCCGCTCGTCATGCACCACCCGTGGCTGCGATGACGAGCTATACACGTACGTTCGGGGAGGTCGGCATCGCCGACGTCCCCGAGGTCGGCGGCAAGAACGCCTCCCTCGGCGAGATGTACCACCGCCTCCACGATCGTGACATCCGCGTGCCCGACGGGTTCGCCGTCACGGCCGACGGCTATCGCCACTTCCTGCGTGCCTCTGGCATCGACTCGGCTCTGGTGACGATCTTCGCCGATCTCGACGTCGACGACCGCGAGAACCTCGCCGAGCGCGCCGCCCGGGCACGAAGCCTCCTGCTCTCCGCGGAGCTTCCCCGAGACCTGGCCGACGAGATCGTGGCGGCCCACCAGGAGCTGCAACGGGAGTACGGCAGTGACGTCGCGCTCGCGGTCCGGTCCTCGGCAACCGCCGAGGACCTGCCGGACGCCAGCTTCGCCGGCCAGCATGAGTCCTACCTCGACGTCCAGGGGGAGGAGGCGCTGCTCGACGCCGTACGCCGCTGCTTCGCCTCGATCTTCACCGACCGGGCTGTCGACTACCGTGCCAGGCACGGCTACGACCAGCTGTCGGTGGCGCTCTCGGTCGGAGTGATGAAGATGGTGCGCTCCGACCTCGCCTGTTCGGGGGTCACCTTCACGCTCGACACCGAGTCGGGGTTCCGGGACGTCGTCTTCGTGACCGGCTCCTACGGTCTCGGCGAGAACGTCGTGCAGGGCCTGGTCGAACCCGATGAGTTCTACGTGCACAAACCGACGTACGCAGCCGGCCACCGCGCCGTGCTGAGCCGCCGCCTCGGGAGCAAGGCGGTGCGCATGGTGCTGGGAGAGACCGAGCCGGTGCGGAACGAGCCCACACCGCCGGCCGACCGTGGCCGCTTCTGTCTCACCGACGAGGACGTGCTCGAGCTGGCCGGCGCGGCGATGACCATCGAGCACCACTACGGCAAGCCGATGGACATCGAATGGGCCAAGGACGGCACCGACGGGCTGCTGTACGTCGTCCAGGCCCGCCCCGAGACGGTGGCCGCGAGGAGGCGACCGGCGGTCATGACCCGTTTCGTGGTCGAGGCGCACGGCGACCTGCTCACCACCGGCCGCGCGGTCGGCGCCAGGGTCGGCGCGGGCCCCGCCCGGATCGTCCGCAGCATGGGGGAGGACGTGGGCTTCGCCTCCGGTGACGTGCTGGTCGCAACCAGCACCAGCCCCGACTGGGAACCACTGATGAAGATCGCCTCCGCGGTCGTCACCGAGCACGGCGGGCGCACCTGCCACGCAGCGATCGTCGCCCGCGAGCTCGGCATCCCCGCTGTGGTCGGCACCGGTGACGCGACCAGAACGATCACCGACGGCGAGGAGGTCACCGTCTCCTGCGCGGAAGGCGATGACGGCCACGTCTATCGCGGCCTGGCCGACTTCCACGCGAACGAGGTCGCCACGGAGCTGACCGCACGTCCGCGGACACACGTCATGCTCAACCTCGGCAACCCCGGGATCGCGTTCGAGTCGTCCTTCCTGCCCAACGACGGGGTCGG
>DATCVR010000302.1:0-6882 GCA_036566745.1 Jiangellaceae bacterium
CTCACGCGGTGGGTTCTGCGGGCTCCTCGAACGGCCAGAAGGGCCGCAGCTCCAGCCGGCCGGACCCGGCCATCGGGTGCTCGGCCGCGATCGCGATCGCCTCGTCGAGGTCGGCGCACTCGAGGATGTCGAATCCGGCGATCCACTCGCGCGACTCGGCGAAGGGCCCGTCGGTGACCAGGACCTTGCCTCCGCGCCGGCGCACCGTGGTGGCGTCCTCGACGGGCCGCAGCCGCTCGCCCATGACCCGGGTGCCGGCCGCGTCGTGCTTGTCGACCCATGTGTCGATGTCGACGCCGCCCTCGTCGTGGTCCTCGGGCGCCAGGTCAGGGTCGGTGGCCACGAACATCAGGTATCTCATGGTCGGCTCCTCGTGAGGTGATTGTCGGATACAAGCAACACGAACCGGACGCGTGGAATTCGACAACCCGGCCGGACCGAGGTCGGCGACGGCCGGTGTCAGTCCACCGGGCGGCCCGCCGTGTGGTCGACGATGGCCGGGACGACGACGTCCCACGCCGCCGGCGGCGGGAACTGGTGGCCCACGCCCTGAAGCGGGACCAGACGGGCGCCGCGAATCTCGGCCGCCAGGGCCTCGGCGTGACCGATGGGGAACAGCGGGTCGACGGTGCCGTGCAGCACGAGCGTCGGTGCGGTGATCTCGCCCAGCCGATGCCTCACCGGCTCGCCTCCGTCGACGATCCAGTGGTTGGTCATGCTGGCCGCCATGTCGGTGGTGCGGTCGACGACGCGGGCGGCGATCTCGCGGACCCGTGCTTCGTCGAACAGCTTCGCGCTCTCGAAGAGCCGCTCGCCGTCGACGAACTGCTGGATGACGGCCTCGCGATCGGTCCAGTCCGGGTCGGCAGTGGGCTCGGCGAACGACGCCTCGAGGGCGGCGGACATGGGCGGGAGGTCGGGGTTCCCGGGCCCGCCGGGGCCACCCGGGCTGGTGGACATCAGGGTGAGCGTGGCCACGCGCTCAGGATGGTCGAGGGCCATCCGCTGCCCCAGGCCGCCGCCGAAGGAGAGGCCGACCACGTGGGCTCGGTCGATGTCCAGGGCGTCGAGCAGGCCGATCGCGTCGTCGACCAGGTCGGGCTGGGTGTAGGACGGCGAACCGGGCGGGTAGCTCACCGAGCGGCCGGTGTCGCGGAGGTCGTACCGGACGACGAAACGCCGACCCGTGGCCAGGCGCAGGCAGAACCCGTCCTCCCACCAGTCCATCGACGCCGCCGCGCCGGCGATGAGCAGGATGGCCGGGTCAGCGGGATCGCCGAACGTCTCGACGCACAGGTCGACGCCGTTGGCCCGCACGATCGTCTCGCCGGAGCGGTCGATGTGGGTGTCACGCAGGGTCATGAAGGCTCCTCGGCCGTCGGGTCTCGTCACTGTTCCACAGGCGGCCGACAGAACTCGGGCCGATCCCGGGCGGCGGTGCTGTGCATCCCGACGTCGCCGCGCCACGATCCGCCGGATCTCGATCGCCGGTACCTGTCGATCTCGCAGCCGCCGACTCGACAATGGAGAAAGAGGCGGCGTGCCGCCCACCCCCGAAGGAGACCACCATGTCCGGCTACCAGCCACGCTCGGCCGACGTGATCGCCGCCGAGCCGACCACCGCACTGCCCTGGGACGAGGCGAGGTCCCGATTGGCCGGGGCGTCCCAGTACTGGCTGGCGACCACCCACCCGAGCGGCCACCCGCACGTCCGGCCGGTCCTCGCGGTCTGGGCCGGCGACGCGCTGTACTCGACCTCGAGCCCGGGCTCCCGGAAGGCCGGCAACGTGCGCCGAGACGCACGCTGCACGTTCACGACGTCCGCCGAGGGCATCGACCTCGTCCTCGAAGGAGAGCTGACGAAGGTCTCCGACGACGACGAGCTCCGGCGTGTCGGCGAGGCCTACGCCGCCAAGTACGCATGGCCGGTCACGGTCCGCGACGGCGCGTTCGACGCTCCCTACGGCGCTCCCACGGCCGGACCGCCCCCGTACGAGGTCTACCGCGTCACGCCACACGCCGCCTTCGCGTTCGGCACCACCGAGGAGCTCGCCCCGCGCTCCACCCGTTGGCGGTTCTGACTCAGTACTGTGTCCCCGCACGTCGTGACGAGACCGTCTCGGCACGGCCGGACCCAGCCGGCCTCTCATGGCGCAAGGATTGCCGCCCGTTCGCTCCGGAAGGGACACGATGGACATGTTGCGGGCCGTCGTGCTGATCGCCGCCACGATGTCGATGGGGCTCGCGGCAGGGGTCTTCGGCCTCTACGCCCACACGATCATGCCCGGCCTCCGCAAGACCGACGACCGCACTTTCGTCGGCGCGTTCCAGGCCATCGACCGGGCGATCATCAACCCGTGGTTCCTCGGCGGCACGTTCTTCGGCGCCCTGGTGTTCACCGTCGTGGCCGCGGTCACCCAGTTCGGTCGCGACGAGCTGCCCTGGATCGTCGCCGCCCTCGTCCTGTACCTGGTCGCCGTGGTCATCACCATCGCGATCAACGTGCCGCTCAACGACGCCATCAAGGCCGCCGGCGACCCCGACCGCATCGACGTCGCGGCGGTACGGGCGAGGTTCGACGAGGCCCGGTGGGCCCGGTGGAACCTCGTGCGCGTCGTCACGAACACGACCGCCCTCGGGTTGCTGACCTGGGCACTCGTCCTCTACGGCCGGTCGAGCTAGCCGCTCTCGACGGTCACCACCTGCTCACCAGAGCTCGCCGGGCCGCCAGTCGCAGGTCACGGGCTGGCGCACGTCGACTCCGCCCGTCACCGGCAGGACGAAGATGCCGCCGTCGTCGTCTTCGGTGCGCACCCGCCCGTCCAGCGTGAGCGCCCAGGAGCTGCCTCTCCACAGCTGCCAGCCGAGCGTCTCGTAGAGCTCCATCGCCTCGTCGGTGGCCGAGAGCGCACCGACGTCGTATTCACCACGAATCACTCGCTCGGTCGCCGCCATCACCGCTCTGCCGTAACCACGGCGACGACGATCGGCCCGGACGGCCACCCCCTCGACGTATCCCGCACGCACGTGTCGATCGCCGATCAGCAACCAGCGCTGGACCACGGACGCGTGCCCGACGAGGTCGGTGCCTTCCCAGGCGAGAGCGTGCACGCCGCCGAGCGTATGGCGCCAGTCCTCCTCGCTGAAGTCGCCCTCGAAGACGTCCTCGAGCAGCGTGCGAACCACGGCGAGCGTCTCGGGCTCGAGGTCGGCGGTGTGTGCCGTCCGGATCTCCATGCGGTGTTCCTCCTCCTCGCGACCAGGCCCCGAGCGGGCGTTCCAGGGCGCGCCAACCAGCCGATCCACGATACGAGCCATCGGAATCCCGAGGCCCCAGACGTCCGGCAAGCTCCGACGACCTGGTGGCTATGCTGCGCGCACACGCCGCAGCCGACCCGGCACTCCACCCCGCACAGCGAAGGGCACACCAGTGATCATCCTCGGAATCGATCTCGTGCCGAAGCCGTCGCCGGTCAGCTGGTCCCCCGAGGCGCGCCAGCTCTTCGAGACGCTCGCCACGGAGATCGGGTCCCGGCCGGACGTGCGGGTGGGCCTGCAGCTCAAGCGTCCGGTCGTGTTCCATCACCGCAAGATCGCCGTCGTCGGCCATCGGGACGGCATCGCGGTCGCTCTGGACGGGCCCGCGCGCGAGGCCGCCCTGAGGGCACCCGGCGCCCACACCCTCGGCCGCCACGACGGGCGGGTCGTCCGCCACATGATCGCCCTGCCGTGGTCGGCCCACGAGTCGTGGCGTCAGGTCATGACGGCCGCTGTCACCCCCGGCTGACCCGCCCATCCCACGGACTCGAATCCCGACGTCACAGACGTCCGGTCCGATATTCCGCTTTCCGAGCCGCACTCGGAGTAAACTGAAGGTGCGGCATTGGTACAGAGGCGGTTCGCCTCGGCAATGCCGGCATGCATTGATCCGGCCGCAATAGCCGGAGACGGGCCACACATGAGACGCCCAGACCTCGCGTCATCAGCCTCGGCCGAGCCGACTCCCGGCCGTATCGCATTCCGCCCACCAGCTCGAGACGACCGGGGAACGCTCGACGGTGTCTGGTGGCCCCGTTCCCGTGATCTGGTCGCCGAACTGTCGTCAGTGCTCGCGGAAGTCTCGGGCCCGGCATTCACGGTGAGCCGGGTCGCCTACAGCCGGCATTCGTGGGACGTGGCTCGTCGGAAACACCGGATCGGGGAACGAGTCGTCGGCCTCGGCTGGTTCGATTCCATCGACCCGAACCTCGTGATCATGACCAGCGCCGACGGACAGCGACGCCGCGATCTCCTCGTGGTTCCCGCCGACAGCGACGCCGCGCTGGCGGCTCGGGCCTTCGCGCTGGTCCTCGACTCCGACCACGTCGGCACCAGCGCTGGTGCCATCCTCATCGCCGCCGGCCTCGGCCACACGCGTCCCACGGACACTCATGCGCCGGACGCCGACGCCGAGTCGACGTGGGAGGGCGAAGGCGGGCCGACGACCAGGCAGGCTGCGTAGTCGCAGCCGGAAGCGGGATCAGGTGGTGCCGGTGAACGAGCCAGGTACTCAGGGCGTGCCGGACGCCTCCGGGCCGTCGCCGGCTCACCAGGGCGGCCAGTCCGACCATCCGGCCATCGCGGATCGAGACCGCTACGTCAGCACCTATACGGCGTTGTCCCAGCAGATACGCGCCGCCGGGCTCCTCGAACGGCGCTACGGCTATTACTGGTCGGCGTTCGCCATCACGACATTGCTGTTCGCGGCGATCTGGGTGGCATTCGCATTCGTCGGCAATTCCTGGTTCCAGCTGGCGCTGGCCGCCGTACTCGCCGTCGTGTTGACCCAGTTCGGATTCCTCGGACACGACGCCGCGCATCGCCAGATCTTCGCCTCTCATCGCTGGAGCGTCTGGGCGTCCATGGTGGTGTCGGGACTGTTCACCGGCCTCAGTTACGGATGGTGGCTGTCCAAGCACAATCGCCACCATGCCAATCCGAACAAGGAAGGCGCCGACCCCGACGTCGGCGCGGGAGCGTTCGCCTTCACCCCTGCCGCGGTACAGACCAGGAAGCGTCGGCTCACCGCTTGGCTGACCGCCCGCCAGGGCTACTACTTCTTCCCTCTCCTCCTCCTGGAGGGCATCGCCCTGCACATCGCGAGCATCCAGACGATCATGCGCCGCAACGCCCTCGCCCATCGATGGTGGGAGGCGGCGTTCATCGCCATCCGGCTGGGCGGATACATCACGGTGCTGCTGATCGTGTTGCCGCCGAGCAAGGCCGCGGCCTTCGTCGGCGTCCAGATGGGAGTCTTCGGCCTGCTCCTCGGAGGGTCGTTCGCGCCGAACCACATCGGCATGCCCATCGTCGCGCCGGACGAGAAGATCGACTTCCTGCACCGCCAGGTGCTGATGTCACGCAACATCCGGGGCGGCTGGCCCATGGACATCGCGCTGGGCGGCCTGAACCACCAGATCGAGCACCACCTGTTCCCGAACATGCCGCGCCCGAACCTGCGCCGCGCTCGGGCGATCGTGCGCGGGTACTGCGACCAGCGTCAGATCACGTACACCGAGACCGGCCTGATGAGCGCCTATCGCGTCGCCGTGCGCTATCTCAACGCGGTGGGGCGGGGAGCCGCCGATCCGTTCCGGTGCCCACTGGCCACCCGGCTACGGGCCTGAACCGCGTGCTCGCGCAGGTTCAGTCACCGGTCGCGGCGATGCGAGCCGTGTGGTTCTCCTGGATCTGCCGAGCGGTGCGGAGGAAGTCCAGGATCGTGGCGAGTTGGTCCTCGCCGTAACGGTCGAGCGCCTTCGCACCGGCGTGACCCACGGGCCGGAAGATCTCGGCCTCGGCAGCGCGGGCCGCGTCCGTGGCGGCGACCAGGACACGGCGTCGGTTGCCCGCGTCGCGGGCCCGGCTGACGTAGCCAGCGCGCTCCAGACGGTCGATGACGGTGGTCGTGGCGGCGGGGCTGAGCTTCGATGCCGCGCTGAGCTCACCGGCGGACAGCGGCCCGCCGCCCAGGACGACGTCGAGGCAGCGCAGGTCAGTGCGGTTCAGCCCGAGGAGCGACGCCGCCGCCTCGTCGAAGACGTCGAAGCTCTGCTGAAGTAGTCGGATCTGCCTGGCGATCTCACTCATCGACTCATGTTTCGACATTCGAATCTTTCTGTTATCGTAGTTTACGTTGTTCGAAACGATACTACTCGGAGACGCCATGGACACCCACGACATCACCGACTCCGCCACGGACCAGCAGATCCACGACCTGTCCACAGATTCATGCGGGCCTGGACCGACAACGACGCCGTCGCGTTTGGCGCCTGTTTCACCGACGACTCCGACTACGTGTCCTATGACGGCACCCGAGCGGTGGGCCGCCAGCAGCACCAGGACAACCACGACCGGCTGTTCCGCGGCGTCCTGGCCGGCTCGGCACTCGTCGGCGAGCTGGAGTCGATCCGGTACGTCGCCCCGGGCGTCGCGATCCTCCACGGCACCGCGTCGGTGCTGATGCCCTGGCGCACCGAGCTGCCCAAGCGACGCCTCTCCCGCCAGACCATCGTCGTCGTCGACACCGCCGAGGGCTGGCGCATCACCGCGATCCACAACGGCCGGGTGCGACCGGTGACCGTGCCCGCGCCGGACTCGATGCCGTCGCGGATGTCGAAGCTGATGAGCCGAGTGGCCGCTCGCCTCGGGATCGGGCGCGCCGCCGTCGCCGGCTGACGGCGATGAGCCAGGCCAGACGTTACGACACGGGCGGGGCGTCCGGCCCGTGGTCGGGGTGGTGCTCCCAGCGCACGCGGTGGGTTCCGAAGCCTGCGGCGTGGACTCCGTCGTGGCCCACCGGCCGCCGGCATCGGTAGGACAGCGAGAAGAGATCTCTGCAGG
>DATCVR010000303.1:0-1597 GCA_036566745.1 Jiangellaceae bacterium
CTACGTGGCGCTGGCCTCGAAGACCGGCACGTTCCCCGGTCACATGATGGCGACGTGGAAGAAGTCGCCCGACGATGTACGCCGCTACAACCTGATGGGAGGAACCCTCGGATGAGCGATTCCACCGGAACCCCTGACAACGCCCCACGCGGGCCGCAGCCGTCGTTCGAGCGTCCTCCGGTCGACGACCCCGACAAGACCACGATCAGGCCACGGGTCGCTCGGCCCAGCGGACCTTCCAGTACGCCGCAGCCACCGCCGCCTCCTGCTCCGACACCACCACCGCCTCCCACGACCCTGCCGCCGACCCAGGCCCCGCCGCCCCCGCCTCCCCCTGTGCAGGCACCTTTGCCGGCGACCGTGCTAGGAGCGGATGCTCCCGGAATGATCGGGCCCTACCGGCTCGAGCAGCAGGTGGCGTCCAACGAGATGGCGGTCGTCTACCGGGCCACCGACACCCGGCTCAACCGAGCGGTCGCCCTCAAGGTGCTCCTCGGGCGCAGCGCCCGCGACCCCGAGTTCGTGTCCCGGTTCGACAAGCAGGCCACGCTGATGGCCAAGTTGGACTCGCCCCACATCATGGGCGTCTACACCAACGGCCGGACCAACGACGGCGCCCCCTACCTGGTCTCCCAGTTCGCCGACGGCGGCGACCTCGGCTCGCTGCTGAAGGCCCGCGGCCGTCTCCCCGGCCCGCTGGCCGCCGACATCTGTGCCCAGATCGCCGACGGTCTGGCAGCGATCCATTCGCCCGAGGTCGGCGTGGTGCACGGCGACGTGAAACCGTCGAACACCCTGCTGCGCGACGGCAACAGTCCGCCGTACGCCTACCTGTCCGACTTCGCGGCGGCGCGCGCTGATGACTCCGCGACCGCCAGGCCCGGGATCCACTCCGGTGCCTGGAACTATCTGGCGCCCGAGCGCGCGATGGGTGCGCCGGCGACTCCGGCGAGCGACCTCTACTCGCTGGGTTGCCTGTTCTACGAGCTCGTCACCGGGACCGTTCCCTTCACCGGGGCGAACGACGTCGAGACCGCGATGGCCCACGGATCACAGCCGATCCCGACCCTGCCGGGTCGTGACGACTTCACCCTGCAGGCCAACGACCTGCTCTCCGGTGAGCGCGGTCTGCTCGCCAAGGATCCGGCCCAGCGTACGAACGAGGCCGTCCGGGTTCGGGACCGTTTCGCCGCGATGGCCGGGCGACAGATGGGCTTCGCGTCCGGAGCCACCGTCACCCTCAAGCGTGCCAAGGCCAAATGGTGGATTGCCGGCGCGGCGGCGCTGGCGGTCGTCGTCGCGGGCGGCACCGCGGTTGGAGTCACCCTCGCGACCACGGAGAACACTCCCGCGAAGCCCAAACCGGCCGTGAGCGGGGACATCGACGGGGGACCGGCTGGGCGATCTGGTGCTCGGTGCGCCGTTCGGTGACGTCAATTACAACTGGGACGGCAACGCCGCGACCCTCTTCGCCTCCACCGGCAAGGGGTTCGAGGCCGGCACCACCAAGGGCCTCAAGTTCGGCAACCTGCTCGGGGACCTTGACGCCGACGGGCGGGTCGACGTGGTGCAGGTCTCCGGCATCGGATCCTCGTTC
>DATCVR010000304.1:0-1633 GCA_036566745.1 Jiangellaceae bacterium
CAGGACATCGTCGTGTCCTGGGCGGCGGCCGCCACCGCGGAGTGCCTTCTTGGCGTGCGATGTCGCCTTCTGGATGTCGCGACCGACCAGCCGCTGCAGCAGCGGGGCGGGATTCATGATCCAGTCCGACGCATATCGGCCACCCGTACGTGGGTCGACCTGGTGGGTGTTCCAAAGCCGAAGCTGTGGGTCCATCGCGTTGCGCAGTATCACCTCGAACACGTGCAGCGACTCGTAGACAGCTCCAGAGAGGTCGATGTTCCACTGGTACAACCGCAGCGCATCGCGGAGATTGTCGTTGCTCGCCTTCAGATACGGCGCCAGTCGTGGGCGGCTGAGTCCGGCACCGACCGCGATGGTCCGCGGATCGTGTTGAGATGCGTGCGGCATGGGCCTAGACTCTAGGTGAAGGCGGAGGCAGGTCTCTCCGTTAAAGATCTACTGGAGGTCCGGCGGTTTTCACCGTACGGGCCTTCAGCCATTTTGGCTCAGGCCGAGGTAGGTCCCGCTCCGTCGGGCGTGATGCTGAAACCAGCCCTGACCGTTCGTGGGTCTTCATAGTTCACCGGTTCCGCGCGACGATGGCGCCATGGGAACTGAGAACATCGTCGTCATCGGTGCTGGTCTCGCAGCGGTCAGCGCCATCGAAACCCTTCGCGACGAGGGGTACGCCGGCCGCCTGACCCTGGTCGGGAAGGAACCGGACCTGCCCTACGAGCGACCGCAGCTCTCCAAGGACTTCCTCTCCGGCGCCAAGGAGTTCAAGCTCTCCCACGACGAGGCATGGTTCGCCGAGAAGGACGTCACCGTCCTCACCGGCACCACCGCGACCGCCCTCGACCTGGACAACGGCACCGTCACCCTCGACAACAGCGACGAGCTGCCCTTCGGCGCCCTGCTCCTGGCCACCGGCGCCGAGCCGAAGACGCCACCGATCCCCGGCATCGAGCACGCGACGACCCTCCGCACAGTCGAGGACGCCCGCCGCCTCAAGGACGCGATCGAGCCCGGCACCCGGGTCGTCACGGTCGGCGGCGGCTGGATCGGGCTCGAGGTCGCGGCATCGGTCACCGCGCTCGGCGGGAAGGCGGTCGTGCTCGAAGCGGCCGCGCAGCCGCTGCTCAACGTCCTCGGCCCGGTGCTCGCCGAGCATGTCGCCGATCTCCACGCCCGCCACGGCGTCGAGATCCACACCGGGACGACCGTCGAGGCGATCGAGCCGAAGGCCGTACGCACCAGTGCTGGCACGATCCCCGCCGACATCGTCCTCGTTGCCGTCGGTGCGGCACCGGCCACGGAGCTGGCCGCTGACGCCGGCCTCGAGGTCGGCGACGGCATCGTGGTCGACGAGGGGCTGCGTACGTCTGATCCGAGGGTCTTCGCCGCAGGTGACGTCGCGCTCGCGAACCACACCGTGCACGGCCCGCTGCGCGTCGAGCACTGGGACAACGCGATCAAGCAGGGCCGGCTGGCGGCCCGTTCGATGCTGGGGAAGGGCGGCGCCTACGACTGGCAGCCCTACTTCTTCACCGACCAGTTCGAGTTCTCGATGGAGTACGTCGGCCGCTCCGCGCCCGAGGACGAGGTGCTGCTCCGCGGCAACACCGACGGTGACGAGTTCATCGCCTACTGG
>DATCVR010000305.1:0-3094 GCA_036566745.1 Jiangellaceae bacterium
CTGGCCCCGCCAGCCGGCGCCGGCCCGGACCGCGCCGTGCCGCTCCGCGACGGGTGCGGGCGTGACCGGCGCTGCGGCGGCGTGGACGTCCTCGCGGGTCACGGTGCCATTCGGGCCCGACGGCACGATGGTCGTGAGGTCGACGCCGAGGTCCTTGGCCAGCTTGCGCACCGGGGGCTTCGCGAGCGCGCGCGCCCCGGGCTCCGGCGCGGCCTCGCCACGATCGACCAGAGCGGGCACGACTGGAACAGGCGTGGGCACGACCGGGACAGGGGCCGCCGGAGCAGGCGCCGCGGAGGTCACCGACGCGGCGGAAACCGGCGTCTTGCGGGGGCGACGCGACGTGGACGCCGTGCGCGGGCCGTATCCGACGAGCACCGCCTGGCGCTCTTCCTTGGGCTTCGGCGGGCTGGGGACGAGATCCTCCGTGGGCCCGCCCACCTCGCCGGCGCTGCCGGTGCCCGGAGCAGGCGACGCCGCCTCACCCGTCCGCACCGCGATGATCGGGGTGCCCACCGGGACCGTCGTGGCCTCCTCCACGAGCAAGGCCTCGACCACCCCCGCGAACGGGCAGGGCAACTCGACCAGGGATTTCGCGGTCTCGATCTCGACGATCACGTCGTTGACCTTCACCGTGTCGCCCGGCTTGACCTTCCAGGAGACGATCTCCGCCTCGGTCAGGCCCTCGCCGACGTCGGGCAGGTTGAACTGGGAAACGCTCACCACTACCTCCGTGTCGCTCTAGAAGGCCAGGACGCGGTCGACACCGTCGAGCACGCGATCGAGGTCGGGCAGGTACTCCTCCTCGACCCGCGCGGGCGGGTACGGGGTGTCGTAGCCGGTGACGCGGACCACGGGCGCCTCCAGGGAGTAGAAGCACTCCTCGGTGACGCGGGCCGCCACCTCGGCACCGATGCCGAGGGTGCGCTGGGCCTCGTGGACGACGACCAGCCGGCCGGTGCGGCGCACCGACTCGAACACCGGCGCGAGGTCGAGCGGCGACAGCGTGCGCAGGTCGACGACCTCGAGCGATCGCCCTTCTGTCGCCGCCGCGGCCGCGGCGTCAAGGCATGCCTTGACCATCGGGCCGTAGGTGACCACCGTGACGTCGGAGCCCTGGACGACCACTCGCGATGCCGCGAGCGGCGCGACGCCGGAGATGTCCGCGTCGACGTCGACCTCGGCCTTCTCGTAGTAGCGGCGCTTCGGCTCGAAGAAGACCACCGGGTCGTCGAGGGAGATCGCCTGCTGGATCATCCAGTAGGCGTCGGCGGGGTTGGAGCACGAGACCACCTTGAGGCCCGGGGTGTGCGCGAAGTACGCCTCGGGGCTCTCGCTGTGGTGCTCGACCGCGCCGATGCCGCCGCCGTAGGGGATGCGGATGACGATGGGCAGCCGGAGGTTGCCGCCGGAGCGGAAGTGCATCTTGGCGACCTGCGTGACGATCTGGTCGTAGCCCGGGAACACGAACCCGTCGAACTGGATCTCGCATACCGGGCGGTAGCCGCGCAGCGCCAGCCCCACGGCCGTGCCGATGATGCCGGACTCGGCCAGCGGGGTGTCGATGACGCGGGCCTCGCCGAAGTCCTTCTGCAGGCCGTCGGTCACCCGGAACACGCCGCCGAGCTTGCCGACGTCCTCGCCCATGACCAGGACCTTGGGGTCGTTCTCCATGGCCCGGCGCAGTCCGGCGTTGATGGCCTTGCCGAGAGTGAGGATCGCCGGAGAGGTGTCGGAGGGGGTCATCGGGCCACCTCCTCGTCGGCGAAGGAGTCGAGGTAGGCCGTCATCTCCTCGCGCTGGGCGATCAGCTGGGGCGTGGGCTCGACGTAGACGTGGTCGAAGATCGAGGTGGGCGTCGGGTCCGGCAGCGCCCGGCAGGCCACCCGGAGGTGCTCGGCCAGGCTCTCGGCGTCGGCGTCGACCTCGTCGAAGAACGCCTGGTCGGCCTGGTCGGCGCGGACCAGGTGGGCCTTGACCCGTTCGATCGGGTCCTTGAGCTTCCAGTGCTCGAGGTCGGCGGCGAGGCGGTAGCGCGTGGGGTCGTCGGTGGTGGTGTGGGCGCCCATGCGGTACGTGAACGCCTCGATCAACGTCGGCCCTTCGCCGTCGCGCGCCCGCTGCAGGGCCTCGCGGCTCGCGGCCAGGCAGGCCAGCACGTCGTTGCCGTCGACCCGCAGGCCGGGGAAGCCGAACCCGGCCGCGCGCTTGTACAACGGCACCCGGGTCTGGCGCTCGAGCGGCTCGGAGATGGCCCACTGGTTGTTCTGGCAGAAGAACACGACCGGCGCGTTGGTGACGCTGGCCCAGATGAACGCCTCGTTGACGTCGCCCTGGCTGGTGGCGCCGTCGCCGAAGTAGGCGATGACCGCGGCGTCGCGATCGGGGTCGCCGGTGCCGTTGGCGCCGTCGCGCTGGATGCCCATGGCATAGCCCGTGGCGTGGAGGGTCTGGGCGCCGATGACGATCGTGTAGAGGTGGAAGTTGTTCTCGCGCGGATCCCAGCTGCCCTGGTCGACGCCGCGGAACAGGCCGAGCAACTGGGCCGGGTCGACACCTCGGCACAACGCCACGGCGTGCTCGCGGTACGTCGGGAAGGCGTGGTCCTGGGGGCGCAGCGCACGAGCCGAGCCGACCTGGGCCGCCTCCTGGCCGAGCAGGCTGGCCCACAGACCGAGCTCGCCCTGACGCTGGAGCGCCACGGCCTCGCTGTCGACCCGGCGGGCGAGTGTCATGTCGCGATAGAACCCACGCAGGTCGTCGGCGGTGATGTCGGCCACGAGTGCGTCGTAGTGGTCGTTCGGAACGCGCTCACCCTCGGGGGTGAGGAGCTGTACGAGCTCGGGGTCCTCGGTTGCCGCGCCACCGGCTCGGTGAGCCGTCGTCTCGACACTCATGCTTCTCCTTCACGTCGTCGGCTCCGCGGGATTGCCGCGTCAGCCTGGTCGTGTTGCGACCACCGCCGTAGGGACGGGCTGAGGGTGGGCCCGGACCTGTCGGCGGCGCTGACCGTGACCGTGGTCACGACCGTCTTACCGCACACCGTACCCATGGAAGGTGGGTGCTCTGCACGGCACTCGGCCCGGTTCTGTCG
>DATCVR010000306.1:0-10178 GCA_036566745.1 Jiangellaceae bacterium
TCCTTCCGGCGGGGCCGGATGCGGCGCGTCCTGACGATCAGCCGGGTCGGGCCTTCGAGGGTGGGCCTGGGAGTTCCGCGGAACCGCTCGCACACAGCACCGGCCGGCCTCGGGATCGAGAACCATGCTGTAGCGCTCGTCGTTCGAGCCCTCCGTGACGCCCCGCAGCAGCTCCAGGTTGAGGTGGCACACGGTCTCGGCGTGCCGCTGTGCCAGTTTGTGGAACGGGCAGTTGGCCAGAACGAGCCCCCCGGCACCGTCCGAGCGGGGCTCGAAACCGTGGTCCTCGAGCACGCGTTCCAGCGACCCGGCGCCGGTGCCCAGCTCCCGTCCGGTGTGACCGGCCATGCGCAGGAGCGCCTCTCAAGCCGGCTCACCGGTGCGGTCGGATTCCTCGATGGCGTCCAGCGCGAGTTGCCCGGCGAAGTCATAGCGGCGTTCGGGGATGGTGACCGCAACCTCGCCGGTGGCACGGCGGTAGAGCTTGGACGGCCGTCCAGCTCCCGGTCCGGTCCGGCCGGTGAGCCGCCGGTACTCCACGGCCAGCAGACCCTCGGCGGCCAGCCGGTCGAGATGGAAGGCCGCGGTGCTGCGCGCGAGTCCCAACGCCGCCGCGGCGTCGTCGCGGCTCACCGGCGTGGCGCTGCGGTTCACGTGCTCGAACAAGGATCGGCGGATCGGCTCGTCGAGGGTGCTCAGGGCCGCCACCCGATCCGCCAACGGCCGCTGCTCCATACCCGCATTGTAAAGCATGAGAGTTTTGATGAAAGAGAAGCGGAGGGACTCGCCCCGTCGTGCCGGGGGGCCGGGAGTGCGGGCGCCTCCACCGCTCCGGCCGCGTGAGCCGACGTCACGCACTCTAAAATACGTCGATCTTGACGAAAGAATTCACGAGTGCTCTACTGAGAGCAGGGAGTTGTTTTAGAGAAGGAGCCCACCATGAACACCCACCCCGGGGTCGGCCTCCCCGCCGCGCGTCGCCTGCAGGCCGCCTCACCGTCGCGGCAGGCGTTCCTGCTGCTGCGAACTGTCTTCACCGTGGCCCCGATCGCGTTCGGCTTGGACAAGTTCTTCAACGTGCTCACGGACTGGCCGGCCTACCTGGCACCGGTGATCAACGCCATCGTTCCCGGCACGGCCCAGCAGGCGATGTACGCGGTCGGAGTGGTGGAGATCGTGGCCGGTGTTGCCGTGGCGCTGCTGCCGCGGTACGGCGCGCTGCTGGTCGCCGGCTGGCTGGCCGGAATCATCGTCAACCTGCTGCTGATCCCCGACCACTACGACGTCGCGCTTCGTGACTTCGGCCTGCTCGTCGGCGCGTTGGCACTGTCCAGGCTGGCGGTCGACCACGACGGACGCGGGCCTGGATGGGGCCTGCGATGAGCGCCGCATGACTGGCTCGGCACCGGCCGGAATGCCGGCACCTCGGCTGCGGATCGTCGGACCGTCGAGCGAACCGGACCTGGTAGCCGCCCGGCGGGCGGTCGGTGACCTGCTCGTCGCACTGGGCCGTGACCCCACCGACGAGCACCTGGCCGACACACCCGCTCGGGTGGCCGATTCCCTGGTCGAGATGCTCACCCCGGCCGCGTTCGACCTGACCACCTTTCCCAACGACGAGGGATACGACGAGCTGATCGTGGTCCGCGACATCCCTGTCCATTCGCTGTGCCAGCATCACCTGCTGCCCTTCCACGGGGTCGCGCACGTCGGCTATCTGCCCGGCCAGCGGATCCTGGGCCTGTCCAAGCTGGCCCGTGTGGTGGAACTGTTCGCTCGCGACCTCCAGGTGCAGGAACGGCTGACCCAGCAGGTCGCCAACTGGCTGCAAGTGAACCTTGCGCCTCGGGGCGTCGGGGTGGCCATCGAGGCCGAACACCTGTGCATGTCCCTGCGCGGTGTCCGCGCTACGGGATCACGCACGGTCACCTCTGCCGTGCACGGATCGATCCGCGACGACGACCGCACCCGGCAAGAGTTCTTCGCTCTCGCCCTGGGCAGCCACTGATCATCCAGCCGAACAGGAGCACGCGACATGGCACAGCACTCGTTCCTCATCGCCGGCGGCGGACTCGCCGGAGCCAAGGCGGCCCAGACGCTGCGCGAGGAGGGCTTCACCGGCCGGATCCAGATCGTGGGCGCCGAGAACGAGCGCCCCTACGAAAGACCGCCGCTGTCCAAGGGCTACCTCAACGGCACTGCTGCGCGCGACACGATCTACGTCCACGGACCGGGCTGGTATCAGGAGAACGACGTGGAGTTGCTCCTCGGGAGCCCAGCCGTAGACCTCGATCCGGTCGGCCACAAGCTCACCCTGAGCACCGGCACGATCCTCGGCTACGACAAGCTGCTGCTCGCCACCGGGTCCTCGGCCCGTCGACTGCCCGACACCGACCTTGAGGGGCTGTACTACCTACGCGACGCGCGGGACGCCGACGCACTGCGTGTCGCCCTGACCGTCGGCGACCGCCGGGTGGTGATCGTCGGCGCCGGCTGGATCGGGATGGAGATCGCCGCTGCCGCCCGCGGCCACGGAAACCAGGTGACGGTCGTGGACCCAGAGCCGACGCCGCTGCGCGCCGCGCTGGGAGACGAACTCGGCCAGATGTTCGCCGATTTGCACACCGAGCATGGCGTCGACCTGCGGCTCCGCACCCGGGTGCACACATTCACCCGTGCCGGTGACCGCGTCACCGGACTCCTCACCGACAACGGCGAGACCCTCTCTGCCGACATCGTGGTCGTCGGTGTGGGTGCTCAACCCAACGTCGGGCTCGCCGAGAAGGCCGGGCTCACCATCGACAACGGCATCGTCGCAGACGAGGCCATGCGCACCTCGGGCCCGGACATCTACGCCGTCGGCGACGTCGCCAAGACGTACAACCCCCTGCTCGGGCGGCCTCTGAGGGTCGAGCACTGGGCCAACGCGCTGCACGGCGGCCCGGCGGCGGCACGGTCGATGCTGGGCCACCAAGTCGCCTACGACCCGGTGCCCTACTTCTACACCGACCAGTACGACCTCGGCATGGAGTACTCCGGCCACGTCGAACCCGGCGGATACGACCAGCTCGTCTACCGCGGTGACCGCCTCGGACGGCAGTTCATCGCGTTCTGGCTCACGGCAGGGCGAGTCGTGGCCGGCATGAACGTCAACGTCTGGGATGTGACTCCCGCCGTCGAGCGCCTCATCCGCTCCGGGAAACACATCACCATCGATCAACTCACCGACCAGGACACCCCACTCGACACTCTCATCCCAGAGAGCCTGCCAGCTCGATGAGCACACGGCCGCGCTGGTGGGCAGTGACGGCCGTGGCCGTCGGAAGGCCCAGGTCGAACACCCGTCACCTACCATCGCCCCAACGCGTGAGTGCCGGCGGGTGGCCCAGGCCCGATGTCGCGCGCGGATGTGCCGCGTCCGAGCATACGGATAGGCCGCTATCGGTGGAGGACCCGATGGGCGAGGACGTCAGGTACCGAAGGATCTATGACGACGCGTCCTCGGAGGACGGCGTGCGGATTCTTGTGGACCGCATCTGGCCTCGCGGCCTGCGCAAGGAGGACGCCCACCTCGATGAGTGGATGCGCGAGGTGGCACCGTCGACCGAGCTTCGCCGATGGTACGGACATGACCCCGACCTCTATGCCGAGTTCCGCCGCCGATACCTCGCCGAGCTGCGCGATCCCGCGCGGCGCGACGCCGTTCAGCGCCTTCGTGGCACGGCCGACCACACCAAGACGACCCTGCTCACGGCCTCCCACGACCTCGAACACAGCCAGGCCGCCGTACTTGCCCATTGGCTGAACGCTTCCGAAAGCTCGTCGGCTTGACCGTGGTTCACGGCCAGGGAGTGTCGAGCTCCCCTGGCTTGACCGAGGGCTCGTTGATCTCGTCCTCTTCACAGTCGGAGTTCCGTCTCGCAGGCCGCGCGAGGACTGTCCAACCGGAGGGTTGGGTCGTTTCTCCGGCACTCGCCGGGAGGTGAATGTGCAACCGACGAGCGACGTCACCCTCGAGGACACCCAGCCAGACCCGCACCCTGGCCTGCATCGGGGTACGCGGTGCTGCAAGTCCCAGGAGCGACGCGAGCCATCGGTCGCCCGAGAACGTCCCCTAGCTCGCTTCAACATTTCTTCGGGGCCCGGCTGACCAAACTCGATGTGGCCACGCGCCGCGGTCCGGAGTTCGGTGACCCTTCCCGCGGCGGGTATGACATCGATCGGATCGACCTTCGCGATGATCCCCTCGAGGGTGTCGATCTCAAGCCGGAGGCCCCTCAAGGCATTCGTCCTCGCGAACCGCGAGGCATTACTGGCGGAGGTCCTTGGGTGAGTTCTCGCAGCCCTCATCGGGGATCTTTCTCGCCGTCTGCCTTCTGGTGGTGATGTGAAGAAGTCGCTTGTGACCAGTGCTGGGTCTCCGCTGTCCAGGTGCCGAGGCCTTCCTGGCCGCTCAAGAGCGGGTCCAGGAACTCTGCGACCAGCGCAATTGCTTGGTCGACGTCTCTGAAGCCGGCAGGGACGGTCGCCGTGATGACTTGCTGTCGGTATCCGTCGCGCCATCGAGGGCTCGGGAGGGTGATTCGAGGCGGCAGGGTGAGATCTCGGCTTGCGGCTTCTCGGGTCAGCGAACTCGATAACGTTGTGGCGTCGATGCTCTGGGTGCAGGCGATGATGACGAGGTCAACCAGGTCGCGGAAGCGTGTCGAGGGCTGTGTCCCATCGGCGCCGTAGGTCGAGTACACGGCGCAGACCTTGTCGGCGATCTGTGCCGTGATCGGGTAAAGCGGGAACGGTGGGAGCTCAGGCATCTGCTCGATCCGGACGACAGGCTCGGGCGTGGTGTGCTCGATCTCCCCTGGAGTTGCCCGATGGGTAACGACGTCGACCGGGAACCGCTGGAAGCTCGTCGTCGTCGAGGCGAAGAATGCCTCGACCGACACGGTGAAGCCCTTGGCGTCGGCGATCGGCGTCGGGTTCCCGATGAGGTAGCGGAGGCCGTCGCCCAGGTCAGTGTTGACGGCAAGGGCCAAGTCCTGGAGGGCCTGTTCATCGCCCGAAGCGTAGGCGAGGTCGACGTCCATCGAGTGCCGTGCGGTGGGCGTTCGCATCAGGAGGCCGACGCCTCCTTTGAGAACCCAGCCACCGTCACCGCTGGTGAACACTCGAGCGAGGAAGCGCTGGTACGCGAGCTCGCGGCGTACGGCCGACACGGGCCGGTTCCGGGCTTTCGCCTCGGCCTTGATCCTGGCGTCCAGCGATTGTCGCCACGCACGCGGTGTCCGGAACGCCTCGGGCACACTCACGAGTCCGATGCACCTGTCTCAGCATCGCCGGAGCGGCTGTCGGCCGGCTCGGTCCCGCTGCTGCCTCGCATAGCTTGTCGCACATAGTCCCTGAGGCTTTCGTCCCCGAGCATCTTCTGAATCTGCTCGGTGTTGCTTTGCGCGAGCTGCTCAAACAGTCGGTTGACGTCCAGAGCTGGCATGGAGACCTGGGCGGCAAGTCGGCGCAGATCGTCGCTGCTGATGGCGTGCCGCAGCGCTTCTGCGTTCCTCGCGAAGAGCTGAGCGAGCGCTTGATTCACCTGGGCGCTTCCTGGCGGCGTCTCTCGAAGCTGTCGCTGACGATTCTGTTCGTCGACCATTGCCACTGCGTCTCGGGCCGCAGCGGGCAGTCCGGCCTGCTCTAGAAGGGTCGTGACCAGTCCGTGCCCATCCCCCAGAGGGTGTCCGTAGTGGTGCGCGAGGGGACGCAGTCGAGCCGCGATCGTGTCGGGCGGCACATGGGAGGTGAGGATGGCGTCGCGGACCACGCTTGCCAGATGTCCGCCGTCCACGTGGGCTCGGGCGAGGTCCTCGATGGTTCGCTCGATCGTCGTGACGGGCAGGCCGTCGACCACGGTGACGTCGGAGTCCTGGACGGTGCCTCGATGGAACCGGACATCGCGGCGCCTGCTCTGCCGTCGTGTCTGCGAGGTGAATTCGTGAATGTCGGCTTCGAGGTCGCCGAGTTCGTGCAGTCGAGCCGCGGAGCGATGCGAGACGACCACATCGATGCCCTCGCCGGTGAGCCGCTCGGCTGCGAGCACACCCGGATCGGTCGCCAGCCAAGCCGCACGCAGATCATCCAGCGGCATCGCGGGAGTACCGGTCAGCCGGTACACGCCGTGGGCGATCCGTTCGACCAGCTCCCGCGAAGCAAGGCGGTTCAGGGCCTGCGCGGGAACCCCGGCGGCGCTAGCCTGGGCAGCGGTGAACATTCCCGCCTGGCCAGAGGCAATATCGGCGACATCGAGCTCGTAGGGCATCGTACCTCCTCGGCGGTACTGCAATAGTACCGCTAGGCGGGAGGTTTGCAGCCATGGCAAGGATTTTAGCTGCATATCTAACTCGTCAGGTGCCCTTCGCCGATTCGACCACGGGCGGGCGAGGCAGGCCCGGGCCGCTGTCGAGTTGGGCTTCGTCAAAGATCGTGCGGAAGCGGCCGGGGATCGAACATCCTCTCAAGGCCCGCCGCCGCCAATCCCCACTACCGCTTCGCCCCACCGGGCCAACTTCCCGCAGTGCCAAGGGCCGTCAGACAGTCCAGGGTCGACATCCGCCCCGGCTGAGCTCCTGTCGTCGCCAGCTAACGACCGGCCCGGACGGCCCTAAGCAGGTCGCGCGGGTGAGTCGACCGGAGCGGCAAGATCTTAGGTCTGCGGCCGCGCTCATCGCTCCAGCTCGTTCTCCAGCTCGTTCAGTTCGGCCGCTTCCCGGTAAGGCTGCTCGCGGGCGCCGTCCAGTTCTGCGACCTGCCGACCGAGACAGTGCAGTCATACGTGCGGGCCAAGGCCGCTGGGGCCACAGCCAGGCCCGGCTCGGAGCCGAGTCGCGCCCGGGCTCGACGTTCGGCATGTTCGGCTCCTACGGCAGCCGGCCTACGCCGACATCGACTCCGGTGTCGCGGTCGCGGTTACGCGACGCCGCATCGTCGGCGACTTCACCGCCGTCACGACCACCGACGCCGTCGTCGCTTGCCGCTACGGCTGAGTGGAGAGATGACTTCAGGACCCGGTTGAGTTGTGAGGCTGCGGCTGCGGCTGCGGCGAGAGCGATGGGCCGATGGACGCAGGGTCCGGCTTCTTCTTGCCGGTCTCCCCGACCATCCGCGGCGCGGGCTTGATGGGCCAGCGCTCCACGACCTGACGCCGCAGGTCGTCACCGCGATCGGCGGCCAGGGCGTTCCACACCAAGGCGATGACGACGACAGCTACCGAAGCGGCGAGGGTGAGCTGAGCCTGTGGTACGAAACTGCCGAACGTCTCGCGTGCACCTTCGTACAGGGATGCGACGTCGTCCATCCCGCCGGTGCCGAGGATATAGACCGCCCAACCGAAGGTGATGCCGAGCGAAGCAAGCACGGTCAGCCCCTGAGCGAGCCGCACCGGCTGGCTCTCGGCATATTTCCGCAGCAGGGCATGTGGCGGGCGCGGCGCCGCCGGATTCGACAACGCCTCGCGCAGCACCCCCTGTTCGCCTCGTTGTACGGCCGACTCGGCGAACAGGCCCAGGACCGTCGACACCACGGCTGCCGCCAGCAGGACTGCGAACGTCCAGGTGCCGACGCTCAGGACGGCCTCGGTGCCGTCGCCGTATTCAGCCCGTGGCCCTGCGTCGGTCATCGTCCGGTTTGGATGCGTGACCAGCCCCCACACTTGCAGGAGGCTGAATCCCGCGCTGCCGCAGATGAGGCCGAGCCACTGGAATCGGGAGGCACGCTTCGTCGCGCGTTGGACGTCATCGGGTAGGCCGGTCGCAGAACCCTTCGATGCCTTCGACGGCGCTGCCGCAGCGCGGCTCCACGCTGCCTGCTCGTCGGCGGTCGTCCAGTGCGCCGCGATATCCATGCGCCGCCGGCGATACTGAGGCCGTCCTATCAGCGCCAATACGACGAACACCGCCGCCACTGTGGTGACCGCGACCGAGCCCCACAGGATGTACATCTCGCTGCCGTTCACCGAGAAGGCGGCTACCAGGGTGAACAGCAACCCAAGGCCAGTGAGGATGGCCGAGAAGAGGAAGAAGGCGGAGTACGGGGGATCGGCGGCCACTCGATCAATCTGACTGGGATGCGGGACGGCCGTCCTGGGAGCGCCATCCGCCGCTGCTCGCGCAAGGGCGCGCGAGGTGATCTCCTCACGCAGGGCGGCCAGAACCGCGGTCAGGATGCCGAGACCGAGTGGCAGGGCCAATACGGGCACGATCGCGGCGCGGCTGAGTTGATCGAGGGCGGCATTGGTGGGCGGGTCCAGCAGCTTCTCTTCGGCGATGAGGCCGGTGGCCAGAATGAGGATGAACGCACCCCCGATGCCGGCGAGAAACGGCAGGAGCGCGTTGATCGCCGCGGTGACGAGCCGCCCCGCGAGACCGATGCGGTAGACCCGCCAGTGCGAGTGGCTGGTGGGTGGATGGTGAGGCAAGACTGATCACCGAGCTCGAACAGGGGTCCGTGGACGGATCACCCTACCCCGCGACCAAACCGCCAAGCAGCCACCGTCGCTGGTCGACGAATCGCCCACAACACGGCACTCAGCACGGTGGCGGGGATCGCCGATGAGATCGCAGAGGTCGCTCAAGGCGCCGCCGATGCGTGAGGACGCGCCAAAGCTCTACGACCTGCCACGAGTGGGCTGCGCTACTACATAGGTAGTTGACGGCGCGAAGGATCCCGCGACAGCGGTCTGAACGGCTTATGCCTCGGCCCCAGCCCTTGCCGCCCGACGGTCCATCGCTCCGCACCGGTCCTTGCACACAGCGGCGTCGCCGTCAGATGAGTTGGGCGAGTTTGCGGATAGCTTCGGCTTCGCCGGCGACTTGGGTGTAGAGCAGGGTCGAGGTGAGCGTGCCGTGGCGCACGAGTTGTTGGATGTCGCGGATGTCGACGCTGACGTGGAGGAGTTCGGTTCCGTACCAGTGGCGCAGGGTGTGAGGGCTGCCTGGGACGTCGGCCCGGCGCATGACGGCGTCGACGCCGCAGCTGCTGTCTACAGCGAGATCTTGCGTTCGTCGGTCCTGAGACCTCGCAGTGTCCAAAGCCCGTACAGCGCCAGCAGTGGTTTGACGACCATCCACTCGCCAGTGCGGTAGTCATCCGCGCGCACGAGCCTTTCGGCAAGATCAGGGCGCTGCCGCCGCAAGTACGCGCGGGCCTTGAGCGCGTGAGCTGGTTGGGAGGCGATCTTGATGCGGTCGACGTCCTCGAGCAGCGGGATCACACGTGTGATGTTCTCCCACGTGGTCTGGCTTTGATCTTCGAGAAGTACTGTGTTGCCGAACGCGAGCACCGACTTCGCGTAGTCAGCCATCAACTGGGCCTCCGCTGCGCCACTGCTGGTCGCACCGCCGCTGAAGATCACGCGAGTGCGCGGCGCACTGTCAGTGGTGATGGAGCGAATTCCAGCACGGACTCGCCAGCGATTGATGACATTCGCCGTCGCTTGGGGGTTCCGGTACCCCAGCACGACCACGGCCTCGGCAGCGCCTCCACAGTTCCCCACGAGAGCTCGAGACCAGCGCCAGTTCAACCACTCGCCCCATGCCAGGGCTGCCGCCCCGGCTATCGCCACTCCCGTCCTTCGTCGCATGCGGCGACTCTAGGTGGCACGTCGATATCTGGCAGCGAAGGCACCAGCCGCGCCGGGTTCGCGTCTCTGGCCGACGTCGAGATCGGCACCGCGGCCGCCGACCGAACCAGCGCCGACGCGATCCTGCTGGGTAAGGCCGTGCGGGTCGCCGCCAGCCACTCTGGCCGAGCGCGACACGTTGGAGCAGCTCGCCGTGGCGGCGCTGTGGGACGTGATCGCGACCTACTCGATCAACCGCCGCCGGGTGAAGGTCGCGGCGAACCTGTCGATGGACACGGCGACGTCGACCTGGCCGCCTGATCAGACGCCGGCGGCTTGGAGGTCCCGCGTCGTCACCGGGTGGGCCATCGAGAAGGTGGCCCTGGCCCGCCGTGTACTGCACCGGACCCGACAACCCCGGCGGACCCGCCGCCGCCACCTTCGGCTCACCTGGCCCGCCGCGCGCCAACGCTGCTCCCGAGCCGTGCGCAACCTCGCGGCCGCCGTCCCCGCCGCGAGGTTTCGCCACGTTCAGGTGCCGGCTTCTCGAGTAGTCCGCTTCGCAGATGTG
>DATCVR010000307.1:0-6342 GCA_036566745.1 Jiangellaceae bacterium
GGCACCTCGATGTCGGCTCGTCGCATCCTGGGGCTGGAGTAGGTCCCAAGGGTTGGGCTGTTCGCCCATTAAAGCGGTACGCGAGCTGGGTTTAGAACGTCGTGAGACAGTTCGGTCCCTATCCGCTGCGCGCGCAGGAAACTTGAGAAGGGCTGTCCCTAGTACGAGAGGACCGGGACGGACGAACCTCTGGTGTGCCAGTTGTTCCGCCAGGAGCATGGCTGGTTGGCTACGTTCGGAAGGGATAACCGCTGAAAGCATCTAAGCGGGAAGCCTGCTTCGAGATGAGGTTTCCATACACCTTGTGTGTGAGAGGCACCCAGCAGACCACTGGGTTGATAGGCCGGATGTGGAAGCAGGGACTGAAGACCTGTGGAGCTGACCGGTACTAACCTGCCGATAACTTCACAACCACACTCACACGAGTTAAAAAGAATTTGATGGTTGCTACGCGTCCACTATGCGGTTCCCGAGTCACGGGCACCACCCCCCACACACCACACGTGGCTCCCCCTGGTTATGGGGTGGGTTGATGTGGGTGAGTGTGAGAAGGGGTTGCCGTTCTCGATAGTGTTACGGTGGTCTTAGCGTAGGGGAAACGCCCGGTCCCATTCCGAACCCGGAAGCTCAGCCCTACAGCGCCGATGGTACTGCCCTGGAGACGGGGTGGGAGAGTAGGACGCCGCCGGACAAACACCTCAGTGAAGGCCGCCCACCACACGGTGGGCGGCCTTCACCCACACCCACCCCCATATGAGTGAGCCGGACGATGCCATAGGCACGTCCGGCTCGAGTCATGTGGGGGTTTTCTGCGTCTCGAGCCGCGTCGGCTGAATGCGCTGCCGTCAGGCCCCAAGCCCCGGGACCCGCCTGAAGATCGACACGACGGGGGCGTACGGTAACGAGCCATGAAGTACCTGATCTCGGCCGATATGGAAGGGGCCACCGGGGTTACCTGGCCGGCAGATGTCGAGCCCGGCACCGAGCAGTGGCAACGCTGCCGGTCGATGTTCACCTCGGATGTCAACGGGGCAGTATCGGGTCTGTTCGATGGTGGAGCTGACGAGGTTCTCGTCAACGAAGCACATGCCACGATGCGCAACCTTCTGCTGGAAGAGCTCGATGTGCGAGCCACCATGATCACCGGTCGGCACAAGCCGCTGAGCATGATCGAGGGCATCCAGGCCGGCGACGTCGACGGCGTGGTGTTCCTGGGCTATCACGCGGGCGCCGGGGCCGAAGGCGTTCTGGCTCACACCTATCTCGCCAACTCCATCACCGGAGTCTGGGTCAACGGCGACCCCGCGAGCGAAGGACGGCTGAACTCGCTGGTCGCGGCCGAATACGGCACCCCGGTGGTGCTGGTCACGGGCGACGACCGTGCCTGCGCCGACGCCGCCACCTACGCACCACACGCTCGCACGGTCGCGGTCAAGGACTACGTGTCGCGCTATGCCGCGCGCTGTCGCCCACCCGCCCGCACCTTCGCCGACATCCGCGCGGCGGCCAAGGAGGCCGGCTCCCTCGCGATTCGGCACGCGCCCGCGACCTCCGCCGGCCCATACACCGTCGAGATCGAGGTCGACGCCACCCAGCTGGCCGATTCCGCCACCATCGTGCCCACGGTGGAGCGCATCGGCGAGCGCCGAGTCTCCTACACCGCGCCCACGGCCTACGACATGATCCGGTCCTTCAAGGCCGTCACCACACTCATCGCCAACGGCATCGAGAAGTCCTATGGCTGAGTCCGCACACGACGACGTGGTCCGGCTGGTCTCCGAGCTGATCCGGATCGACACCTCCAATCGCGGCGGCGGCGACTGTGTCGAGCGCCCCGCGGCCGAGTTCGCGGCCGAGCAGCTGAGCGATGCCGGGGTCGAGGCCACGATCCTCGAGTCGGCTCCAGGGCGAGCCAACGTGGTGGCACGCATCGCCGGCTCCGAGCCGACCCGTGACGCGCTCCTCGTCCACGGCCACCTCGACGTCGTTCCGGCCGAGGCCGCGGACTGGACGGTCGATCCGTTCTCCGGCGAGGTCCGCGACGGCGTGGTGTGGGGCCGGGGCGCCGTCGACATGAAGAACATGGACGCGATGGTCCTGGCGATCGTGCGGGCCTGGGCACGCGAGGGCCGCCGGCCACGCCGAGACGTCGTGCTGGCGTTCACAGCCGACGAGGAGGACAGCGCGGCCTACGGCTCGGACTGGCTGGTCCGCGAGCATGCCGAGCTGTTCGAGGGCTGCACCGAGGGCATCAGCGAGTCCGGTGCGTACACCTTCCACGCTGCCGACGGCGTGCGGCTCTATCCGATCGCGGCCGGCGAGCGTGGCACCGCCTGGCTCGACCTCACGGCCCGCGGCACGGCCGGGCACGGCTCCAAGGTCAGCCGCGACAACGCCGTGGGCGCCCTGGCCGCAGCTGTGGCCAGAATCGACGCCTACCAGTGGCCGGTACGGCTGTCGCCCACGGTGCGGGCCGCACTGGAGGCGATCAGCGCCGCCGTGGGTGTCGACGCGCGTCTCGACGACCCGTCCTTCGATCTTGACGACCTGTTGGACCGGCTCGGGCCGGCGCGCGCGCTCGTCGAGGCGACCGTGCGCAACAGTGCGAACCCGACCATGTTGCGAGCGGGCTACAAGGTCAACGTCATCCCGGGCTCCGCCTCGGCGCGCGTCGACGGGCGGGTGGTCCCGGGCGGCGAGCAGGAGTTCGAGGCCACTCTCGACGAGTTGACCGGACCTCGCGTCGACTGGGCCTACCACCACCGCGAGGTCGCGCTGAGCGCTCCCACCGACGCGTCGACGTTCGCGGCGATGTCCGAGGCCGTCCTCGCACACGACCCGGGCGCCCACGTCGTGCCCTACTGCATGGGCGGCGGGACCGACGCGAAGCAGTTCTCGCGGCTCGGCATCGTGGGGTACGGTTTCGCGCCGCTGCGCCTTCCCCCGGGCTTCGACTACGACTCGCTGTACCACGGCGTCGATGAGCGGGTTCCGGTGGACGCCCTGCACTTCGGGGTCGACGTCCTCGATCGGTTCCTGTCGACCGCCTGACCCGCTCCGCCGTCCGTCCCGATCTCGTCGTCCCTGGAGGGCACGTGGCCGAAGTCGCCGCCCACGGTGCATGGAAGTCGCCGATCGACGCTGAGTTGGTGGCGCGTCATGACGGCCGACCCGGCTGGCTGACCCACGCGGCCGGCTCGTTGTGGTGGGTGTCGCCGCGACCCGGCGAGGCGGGCCGCGTGGCGTTGATGCGTCGCCGCGGTGAGACCGACGAGGTCGTCCTGCCGGCGCCGTGGAGCGTGCGCAGCAGGGTGCACGAGTACGGCGGGCGGGCCTATGCCGTGGTCGACTCGGCCGAGCCGTCGGTGGTCTTCTCGGAGTACTCCGACCAGCGGCTGTACGTCGTGACGCCGGGCGTCGACGACGAGCCCCGGCCACTGACTCCGGTGCCGCAGCGACCGTCCGGGCTGCGTTACGTGGAGCCGGTCGTGGCCCCTGGAGGCGACGAGGTGTGGTGCATCCGGGAGGAGCACTACGGCGAGTCGCCCACCGACGTCCGGCGGGCGATCGTGGCCGTTCCGCTCGATGGCGCGGCCGCCGTGGACCCGACGGCGGTGCGCACCGTGGTCACCGATCAGCATTTCCTGGCCTGCCCGCGGATCTCCCCGGACGCACGAATGCTGTCGTGGATCGGCTGGGACCACCCGGACATGCCGTGGGACTCCACCCGCCTGCGCGTCGCGACGTTGGACGCCGGGGTCGCCGGCCCACCCGTGACGCTGGCCGGCGGGCCGGACCAGTCCGTCGTCCAGGCCGAGTGGAGCGCCGCGGACACGTTGACCTACGCCGGAGACGCCAGCGGCTGGTGGAACCTCTACCGGCTCACAATCGACGAGCGCCTGGTAGCCGCCGGCGACCCCGTCCCGCTGTGCCCCCGCGAGGAGGAGTTCGGCGGAGCGTTGTGGCAGCTCGGGATGCAGTGGTTCGCCGTGCTCGACAGCGGCGACGTGGCCACCGTCCACGGGCGGGCAGCGACAGCGCTCGGGGTCGTGTCGGCGTCCAACGGTGCGCTCCAGGACGCCGACTCGCCCGGACTGACCGAGTGGGCCGCCACCCTGGCCAGCGACGGGCAGACGGTCTGGGGCGTCGCCGGAGGGCCTGAGAAGCACGCCCGGCTCGCCTCCGTCCGGCTCGCCTCCGTCCGGATCGACGACCTGCGGGTCGAGCCGGCGAGCGCTCCGGAGGCCGCCGTCATCGACCCGGAGACCGCCCACGTCGCCTCTTCGGAGGCCGACGTCGACCTGGCCTACCTGCCCCGGCCCGAAGCGCGGACCTTCGCCGCAACCGACGGCCGCGACATCCATGCCAGCCTGTATCCGCCACGCAACCCGCACGCCGAGGCGCCCGCCGGCGAGAAGCCGCCGTGGGTGGTATTCGTCCACGGCGGGCCGACCAGCCGCGCCTCGATGGTGTACGACCTCGAGATCGCCTACTTCACCAGCCGAGGCATCGGCGTGGTCGAGGTCAACTACGGAGGATCGACCGGCCACGGCCGCGAGTACCGCAACCGGCTGCGCGAGAACTGGGGCGTGGTCGACGTCGACGACTGCGCCGCGGTGGCGCTCGCGCTCGTGCGCGAGGGTCTGGCCGACGCGTCCCGGCTCGCCATCCGCGGGGGCAGCGCAGGCGGCTGGACCAGCGCCGCGGCTCTGACCTTCACCGACGTATTCGCCTGCGGCGTCATCCTGTACCCCATCCTGGACCTGGCCGGGTGGCGCACGGGGGAGACCCACGACTTCGAGTCGCAGTACCTCGAGAGCCTGGTCGGCCCGTGGCCCGCGTCGAAGCAGCGCTATCACGACCGCTCGCCGAGCAACTTTCCCGAGCGGATCACCGCGCCGTTCCTGCTCCTCCAGGGCCTCGAGGACGAGATCTGCCCGCCGGTCCAGGCCGAGCGATTCGTCGAGCTGGTGGCGGGCCGCGGGGTTCCGCACGCCTACCTCACCTTCGAGGGGGAGCAGCACGGCTTCCGGCGGGCGGAGACGATCGTGCGGGCGCTCGAGGCGGAGCTGTCGTTGTACGGCCAGGTATTCGGCTTCCAAGCGGAGGACGTCGAACCGGTGACGCTGTCGACCTGACCCTGTGGACCTGACGACGAACGACCCCGGAGATCGGAGCCAGATGAGCGTGCCTGAACTGACCCGACCGCGACGGCTCGTCGCTGGGGACCGGGTGGCGGTCGTGTCGCCGTCCGGCCCGGTGCCGAAGGATCGACTCGACGCCGGCTGCGAGACGTTGCGGAGCTGGGGCCTGGACGTCGTGGTGGGCACCCACGCCACCGATCGGCACGAGCGCTTCGACTACCTCGCCGGCCGCGACATCGACCGTGCCGCCGACCTCCAGCAGGCGTGGTGCGATCCGAGCGTGGCGGCGGTGTTCTGCGCCCGGGGCGGCTACGGCGTCCAGCGGATGGCTGAGCTGCTCGACTGGGACGCGATGCGTGCCGCGGGCCCCAAGGTGTTCGGCGGCTTCAGCGACATCACCGCCCTGACCGAGGCCTTCGCCCGCCATCTGGGGGTGGCGACGCTGCACGCACCGATGATCGGCGAGCGGGTCTTCCTCGAGGACGCCGCCACCGCCGAACGGTTCCGCGCCACCCTGTTCGAGCCCGAGTCGGTGCAGGTCCTGACCTCGCCCACAGCGCGAGCGCTGCTGCCCGGGCGCGCCCACGGCGTCACCGTGGGCGGCTGTGTGAGCCTGCTCGCCGGCGAGATCGGGACGCCCACCGGCCGGGCCGGAGCCCGCGGCGGGATCCTCGTGCTCGAGGACATCGGCGAGAAGGCGTACCGGCTCGACGGCTTCCTGACTCATTTGCTCCGCGCCGGCTGGCTGGACGGCGTGGCGGGGATCGCCCTGGGGTCGTGGAAGGACTGCGAGCCGGTGGAGGAGCTCATGCTCGACCGTCTGGGCGGTCTGGGCGTGCCGATCATCTGGGAGCTGGGCTTCGGGCACAGCCCGACCTCGCTGACGATCCCGCTGGGTGTCGCGGCGACGCTCGACGCCGACGCCGGCACGCTCACCCTGGACGCGCCCGCCCTCGTCTGAAGGCCGCGCCCCTCCTGGGAGATCGTTGGAACGCCCGGCCGCCACGACGGGCCACGTCCTTCCAACGATCACCCGGAGGAGTTCACCCGCCCGTCTCACGATTCTCAGGGGCTTCACAGGTCCGGAATGGTGTTCTTGTCGCCACTCTTCGGCACAACTCTGGAGCACTCCGTGGCGACGTTCCTCTACCGGCTCGGCCGGTTCTCGTATCGACGGCGCTGGGTCGTCCTGCTGAGC
>DATCVR010000308.1:0-8153 GCA_036566745.1 Jiangellaceae bacterium
CCTCGCCAGCGACTACCGAGCGATCGAGCAGGAGTACCGCGAGCTCCTAGAGCGCACGACGCCGCCGACGGACCTGACATGGGAGCCGGTCAAGCTCGGCCCGACGTGGCAGTACGACGACGGCTGGCTGCTCCCGGAGGCAACGCTCGGCTGGGAGTTCCTCTCCTGGACGACTTACCACCTGCGCGGCAAGGCCCGTAAGCACTGGTGGTGGACGCCCGAGCAGACCCGATTCCTGCTCTGGTACTACGCGGTCGACACCGACGGCGACTTCCGATGCCGCTCGGCCCGGTTTCAGAGGCTCAAGGGCCACGGGAAAGACCCGATGGCGGCCGGTATCGCGATCGGCTCGCTGCACGCCCCGATCATGTTCGACCGCTGGGAAGGCGACCGGCCCATCGGCCGCGACGACCCGGAGGCCTGGACGCAGATCGCGGCCGTCTCTCAGGACCAGACTAAGAACACCTTCAAGCTCTTCCCGAGCCTGATCCCGCGCGAGACACGCGAGCGATACGGGATCCAGCCCGGCAAGCTCAACGTCTGGTCTGACGGGGATCGGCGCCAGATCGAGGGCATCTCCACCGCGGCTGACTCGAACGAGGGCGGCCGACCCCACCTGATCATCCGTGCGGAGACTCAGAACTGGCTCTCGACCAACGGAGGCCACGACCTGGCTGGCGCGATGGACGGCAACGCCGCCAAGGCCGAGGCCGGCTCCCCGGCGCGCGTCCTGGACATCTTCAATGCCTGGCGCCCCGGCCGAGACAGCATCGCCGAGCGCGCCCGCGAGGGCTGGGAGTCCTCGACCGACCCGCACGAGTTCATCAAGTACGGCGTGCTCTGGGACTCGCTCGAGGCCCCGCCCGAGGCCCCGCTGACCAAGGAGGCAGCGCCGGAGGTCATCCGGTGCGTCGCTGGCGACTCGACCTGGCTCGACACCCGGCCCAAGGGCACGATCATGGAGTCGATCCTCAACCCGGACAACTCCGTCAGCGAGTCCCGGCGCAAGTGGTACAACCAGGTCGTCGGCACCGAGGACGCCTGGGCGCAACCGCGCTGGGTCGACGACAAGCGGAACCGCCGCCAGGGCGAGAAGCTCCAGCCTGGCGACTCCGTGGTGCTGTTCGGCGATGGCTCGAAGTCGGGCGACGATACCGGCCTGATCGCAGTCCGCACCACCGACGGCCTCGCGCAGTTGCTGCACCACCAGCACCCCGGCAAGGACGAGGCCGGCCACCCGCTCCTGGTCAACCGCAACGAACTCGATGCCGCGGTGATCAAGGCCTTCGATGACTTCCGGGTCATCGCGTTCTGGTTCGACCCCTCGCACGCCAAGGCTGACGACGAGGTCGAGGAAGACCGGTTCTGGTGGCCGTTCGTCGACCGCTGGCATGAGCGCTACCACCGCCAGCTGGACCAGAAGTTCTGGCCGGTGAAGTCGGGAACCCGGCTGCACAGCGTCGCCTTCGACATGTCCGGCACGCTGAACCAGCAGATCTACCAGCCCGCGGTGACGCAGGCAGCAGACGACCTCGAGCAGGGCGAGGCGCCGTACGTCGACTCCCCGGTGCTGCGTCGCCACATGAAGAACGCTCGCAAGCGCGAGGGTCGCTTCGGCGTGGTGATCGGCAAGGAAAATCGCAGCTCGACGCGCAAGGTCGACCTCGCGGTCTGCTTCGTCGGTGCCCGCATGCTGTGGCGAATTGTCCGCCTGTCCAAGACCACCGGAAGAGCGCCCGGCAAGGGTCGCGTCATCGTGCTCGACTGAGAGGAGGGACCCCGTGGAGTTCTCCACAACCACCACGCCCACCCTCCCGCTGCTCGGCCTGACCGAGGATGAGCAGGCACTGATCCGCACCCTGCAGGCCCAGCGTCAGCGCAACCGGTTCGCCATGGAACTGGCCGAGGCCCACTACCTCGGGATGCAGGTCATCGACAATCTCCGGATCGCGGTCCCCGAGCACCTCGAGAAGTACCTGCGCACCATCGTTGGATGGAACGCGCTCGCCGTCGACCCGTACGTGGAGCGGCTGAACCTCGACGTGTTCCGGCAGGCCGACGCTACCGATGGCGACGAGCACCTCATGGAGCTGATGGAGCTCAACGGCTTCCAGGCGCTGCAGGCGATGGCCTACAACGACGCGCTCGTCCTTGGTCGCACCTACTGGATGTGGGGAACCAATCCCGAGGGTGCCGATGCTCCGCCTATCCTGACGGTCGAGTCGCCCCTGAACATGAGCGTGCTCTGGGACCTCCGAGGCACCACGCCCCGTGCGGCGATGCAGGAGTACCTGTCGCCCGAGGATGACCGCCGGCGCGGTGCCTTGGTGGTGCCCGGAAAGACCGTCCACACCGCCGTGAACGATGACGGCACCTGGGAGGTTGTCGACCGCGACGAGCACGACTTCGACTTCGTCCCGATCGTCCGCATGGCCCACGGCGCCCGCACCAACAACCGCGACGGTCGGTCGGCGATCACGCCAGCGATGATGTCCATCACGGCCTCCGCCTGCCGCACTCTCATGTCGCTCGAGGTCGCCCGCGAGATCTACTCCGTCCCGCAGATGATCATCCTCGGCGCCGCAGAGGACGCGTTCCAGAACTCCGACGGCACGCCGAAGACGGCATGGGAGACCTACATCGCCACCACGCTCGGGCTGGAGGCTGACGAGCACGGCAACCTGCCCGAGATCAAGCAGAAGCAGGTCTACGACCCCTCGACCTTCACCAAGGTGCTGGACTGGTACGCCTCCGCGTTCGCCGGCATGGTTGCCGCCCCGCCGCAGGACCTCGGCCTCTATACCCAGGGCAACCCGGCGTCTGCTGAGGCCGGCGTCGTCTCCGAGTCCCGCCGCGACCGCCGCTCCGTCTCGATACAGCGCCAGTGCACCCCCGACCTGATCCGCGTCGCGCAGATGGGCCTCCGCTTCGAGAACGGCGGCGATCTGCCGTCCGAGTATGAGCGGCTCGCCGCCGACTGGGACGACGTCACGATGCCGACCCCTGGCGTCACCTCAGACGCGGTCGCCAAGGAGATCAAGGCGGGCGCGGTCCCGGCGACCTCAGATGTCACGCTCAAGCGCCTCGGCTACTCCGCGATTGATCGGAAGCGTCTCGCGCAGGACCGCTCGGCCGATGACAGCCGGAATCTGACCCGCGCCCTGGTTGACGGACTCCTCCCGGCTGGGCCCACGGTCGCGGAGACGGTGGCGGCAAATGGCGACGCCGCAGGTATCTGAGAACCCCGAGGTCCAGCAGAACTACCTCGCGGGACTCGCGCTCGGTGCCGCGGCCGCCCAGACCGTCGAGGCTCTCTGGTCAGCCACCCAGCCGCTCGCCTCGGCCGAAGCGATGGCCCGGTTCACCAACGGCCTGTTCATCGTCGCCGGCCAGCTCGGCGGCGTCGCTGCATCGGTCGGCGAGGACTACTTCCGCGCCGCACGACGCGAGGCCGGCATCACGACCACGATCAAGCTCCCCGAGCCCGTGCTTCCGACGCGGGCCGAGATCGACGCCGACATCGCCTGGGCCACCCGGGAGCGCGCCGACCTCGCCGACGACCTGGACGCCATGCACGCCGCGATCCTCGCTGACATGCAGGCCGAGACCGAGAAGGCCGTCCTGGACGTCATGCGCACCCGCGTCGTCCAGTCGGTCGAGGGTGATGACACCGCGCTCGGCTTCCGTCGCGTGTGTCGCCCAGGTGCCTGCTACTGGTGCATCTCCCTGGCCATCCGAACCACCACCCGCGGCGGCAACGAGCGGAACTACGGCGTCTACAAGACGCGTGCCAGTGCCGGCCAGTTGCCCGCAGGCGCGAGCGAGCTCAACCGGTTCCACGCCAAGTGCAAATGCGAGGTCGAGCCGGTCTGGTCACCTGCCGAGTCCATCCCGGGCTGGCTGGGCGACCTCGAGACGCTCTACGCCGACAGCACGCGCGAGAGCGCCAAGGGCGAGTCGCTCAACGACTTCCGCAAGGCGCTGACCGCTCACCGCAACGGCGAGGATCCCCCGGCGCCCACCGCGCCCGTGTCGCTCCCGACCAGCAACCCGGCCGCCGCGCAGATCGCCGCGATCCTCGATCGCCTCGCTGAGGCTACGGCCGCATAGACCTCCCGCCTGGAGCGGGGAAGCAACACCACAACCGCCCCAGGAGGGCTACGCATGTCCACAGCACCCGCAGAACCCACCCCGACCGCCCCGGTACCGACTGAGCCGCCCGCAGCTGCGGTGACTCCTCCGGCACCGGCGGCACCCACGACCCCGCCCCCGGCCGAGCCGGCGGCGAACCCGTGGGCCGACCCCGTCGCCGCCGAGGCCGAGATCAAGCGGCTTCGGCATGAGAACGGGGCAGCGCGAACCAACGCCAAGGCGCAGGCCGCCGCGGACGCCAAGAACGAGCTCGCGCAGACCATCGGCAAGGCCCTCGGCCTCGTCAAGGATGAACCGATCGACCCGGCCAAGCTCACCGAGAGCCTGACCACCTCCCAGGCAGAGGCGAAGCAGGCGCGAGTAGAGCTCGCCGTGTTCCGCACCGCCGCAACCGCAGGAGGCGACCCCGCCGCCCTGCTGGACTCCTCGAGCTTCTTGAAGTCGCTCGACGCCATCGACCCCAACGACACCGCGGCCGTCACGGCTGCAGTGCAGGCGGCGGTCACGGCAAACCCGCGACTAGGCGTCGCAACCGGGCCGAGGGCACCTGCCCCGAACCCCGCGCAGGGAACGAGCGGCAGCGGAACGCCGTCGACTCTCGATTCCCAGATCGCGGAGGCCGAGAAGGCCCGCGACTTCCAGAAGGTGATCGCGCTCAAGCAGCAGCGCGCCGCCGAAGCCAAGACCAAGCCATAAGGAGACCCCAATGTCTGGGATCACTGCTGTCGGCTCGACCTTCAACGAGCCGAACTACCACGGCGAGCTCATCGCCCTCACCCCGACCGAGACGCCGCTTCTCTCCGCCGCTGGCGGCGTGGGCGGCCCCGGCTCCGTCACCGACACGACCATCGAGTGGCAGACCTTCGACCTCCGTGACCCGGAGATCGCCCCCGCCCTCGAGGGTGCTGACGCTCCCGCCGCCCAGGCGCGCGTCCGGTCGAACGTGACCAACCGCGTCCAGATCTTCCACAAGGCCGTCGGCACGACCTACACCAAGCAGGCCGCGGTCAACCAGTACCAGAACGCCTACGGTGGCACGCCGAACCCGGTCACCAACGAGCACTCCTGGCAGGTCATGCAGGAGCTGAAGCAGCTCGCGCTCGACGTGAACTTCTCGTTCTGGAATGCGGTCCGCAACGACCCGTCCGACAACACCACGGCTCGCCAGATGGCTGGCCTGCTCTCGGTGATGACCTCGAACGCCAAGCTCAAGGCGGGCAGCGCGCTGACCACCGGCGCCTCGGCCGCCACGGACACCATCACCGCGACCCACGACATGGCCGCGGGCGACATGGTCGTCTTCACCTCCGTCGGCGCCTCGACCACCATCCGGCCGCGGCGCAAGTACTGGGTGAAGTCGGTGACCTCGACCACCTCGTTCAAGATCGTCCCCACCGAGGACCTGACGGCGACAGCGATCGCCGTGGGCACCGCGACGGTGTCGTTCTACCAGATCAACGCCGCCAACACCGTCACCACCGGTGACGTCAACGAGCTGCTCCAGTCGGTCTACGACCACGGCGGCATCAGCGAGCAGGGCACCGCGACCCTGTTTGTGCCGTCCGGCCAGAAGCGCACCATCACCAAGGCCTACCGGGACGAGTCCGACGGCACCGCGCTGCTCGGCGGCACCCGCAACGTCGGTGGTGTCTCCGTGGACACCATCATCACCGACTTCGGCACGCTCAACATCGCGATCGACCGGCACCTGCCGGCCGACGCGCTCGCCGTTGTCTCGGTGGAGCAGCTCCAGCCCGTCTTCCTCAGCATCCCCGGCAAGGGCGTGCTGTTCGAGGAGGAGCTGGCCAAGACCGGCGCCACCGAGAAGTCGCAGATCTACGGCGAGATCGGCCTGAAGTACGGCAACGAGGCGTCCCACGGCGTCATCCGCGGCTTGTTCGCCTGATCGAACCCGTCCAACAGTAGAGAGGGGCCCGCCATGCCGAATCCGGCCACGTCTGCCGATGTAGCCGCCCGTTGGCGGCCCCTCTCTACTGAGGAGACCGCCGTCTCCGACACGCTGCTCGAGGACGCGTGGGTGATGCTCAAGCGTCATGCCACGCGCCGAGAGGTCGACCTTGAGGACCAGATCCTCACGGACGACGACCTGTTCGCCGAAGTCGTGCGCGTCATGGCTACTGCGGTCCTGCGGGTCCTCAAGAACCCTGAGGGCAAGTCGCAGGAGTCGATCGACGACTACTCGTACACCCGCAACAGCGGTGTAGCCGGTGGCTCGCTTGAGTTCACCGATGCTGAGCTCGACGACCTGCTCCCCGGTCTCGCCGAGTCAGGTCGTGCGTTCACCTACGACCCGCTGGCCAACTACGCAGCGAGGTTCGAGTGAGCCGCGAAGCGGCACTGGCGGATGGCCGGCGGATCGCCGAAGAGGGGATGACATCCCGCTGCACCGTTCGCCGCAAGACGGACCAGACGACCGACCATCCCGACCTTGGCGAAGTCCCCGTCTGGGTGGACGTCTACACGGACCTTCCGCTCAAGGTCGCCGGGTTCAGCCGCGGCCAGTCGCAGTCTCGCCACGTCACAACAGGTGGTGTCGAGTACGAGATCGCCATGCGCACGGACCACTTCCCAGCCCTGACCACCGACCTCCGCGACAACGACTTGGTCGACGTCACGTCCGGCGACAACACCGGCTTGGTTCAGCGCCTCGTCGAGACCGACTGGCAGGACCAGGCGACGGCGCAACGGTTCCCCGTCGTCTCCGTCCCGCGCCCTGAGGAGTGGTCCTGATGGCCGAGCACAACGAGCCTGTCCGCCTGTTCTTCGACGAGGAATCCGCCGCCGAATTGCGCGCGGAGGTGCGGGCGGCTGTCGCAGCGTTCCGCATACTCGACAAGGAGCGAGGAGAGTCCTGATGCGCATCTCTGTCCGCCGCTCCGGCAACGCGATCTCCACGACAGCCCGCGACCTCCAGGCCGCCGCCGTCAAGATCCCGACTGAGGGCAACGCGATCGTCCACACCAACGGCGAGTCCGCCAACCGCCTGGCCCGAGCGATCGCTCAGCAGAAGGCTGGCCCGCACGGTGAGAACTACTTCAAGCGCATCAGCGCCGAGATGACTGGGCTGCTCTCCGTCGAGATCGGCCCGTCCCCGCTGGTCGGCTCGCGCTTCACCGGTGTCGGCGGCTCTGCTGGTGCCGGACGAGACCTCGACGAGGCACTCGCCAAGGTGGCGCCGGCGTTCCATAAGGACGCCGCCGACCTGATGGACCGCCTGCTGTGAGTGCTCAGGAAGTGCTTGCGACCGCGATCAAGGCCGCGATTCAAGCCCAGCTGCCCACCGGCGTCACGGTCTACGACGTCGATGAGGTCCCCGGCACCACAGGCGGCCCGACATCCAGCACCGGCAACCCGCCCCTCAGGTACGTGACCATCCAGTTGTCCCGCCGCTGGCACCCCGAGCGACGCGGTGACGCGGACATGATCCACGGCGGCGCGCTGACGACCCACTACTACGCGCCGAACGTCACTGTCTGTCGCGATCTCCGAGCGGCCGTCACGGCGGCCCTGGAAGACCGCGCCTACGCCCTGCCGAGCGGCGACACGGTCGGCCCGTTCTCCCACCAGTTCGACGGAGAGCCCGACTTCGCCGAGGGCTGGTCAGCCTTCGACCTCTGGAAGTTCTGAGCCCTGTCCGCATGACCACCCCTGCCCGAAAGGGAGGCACTCGCATGCCCAAGCAGCCCCTGCCCGACCTGACCACTCCGGACGAGTACGGCCGTCTCCGCGTGCGAGACGTCGACACCGGCCACGAGCGGACCATCCACGCGACCGAGCTGCCCCACGGCAACTACGTGCCGCTGGACGAGCCCGCATCGCATCCCCTCACCGGCGAGGCACTGCCCCCGGTCCACAAGTCCCTGTCGGGTCAAACCCAACGCGGCCAGCAGGCCGAAACTCAGAAGGAGAACACCGATGGCTGAGCCTCTCCGGCCTGCACCGGCCAAGGTTTACACCCGGGAGAACTGGATCTTCATCCC
>DATCVR010000309.1:0-10887 GCA_036566745.1 Jiangellaceae bacterium
GCCGGCGTGATCGGCCGCGGCCGTGGCCGCGATGGACACCGGCAGGATGCCGTCGCCGCGCAGCGCCTCGGGCTGCTCCTCGCTCGCGGGCCAGACCCCGACCGCGGCAGCGAGCGACGGAAGGGCGGCCGCCGCAGCGGCGGCGTATCCGGCGGAGGAGGGGTGGAACTGGTCCTCGCTGAACAACTCGCCCGGAGCCGCCGCGAACTCCGGCCCGAGGATCGAGCCGAGCGAGATCGTCCGCCCGCCGGCCTCGACCACCGCCACGGTCTGGGCAGCGGCGAGCTGGCGGCTCCAGAGCCGGGCGAGCCAGCGCAGCGGCGGCCGGATCGGCTTGATGGTGCCGAGGTCGGGGCAGGTGCCCACCACGACCTCGCAGCCGGCGGCGCGGAGCCGCCGGACGGCTTCCTCGAGCAACCGCACGGACTCGGCCGGGCTGGCCTGGTGGGTGACGTCGTTGCCGCCGACGATGACCAACGCGGCGTCGGGCTCGGCGACGAGCGCCTTGTCGATCTGGTCGGCGAGGTCGGCGCTGCGGGCACCCACCTGGGCGACGGTGGTCAGGCGTACCGGGCGCTCGGCCAGCTCCGCGAGCCCGGCGGCGAGCAGCGCGCCGGGGGTCTCCTCCGGATGGCCGACGCCGTATCCGGCCGCGGCGGAGTCGCCGATGACCACGAAGGACAACGCGGCTCCGGAATGCGAGCCGTAGACGCCGTCGGCATCGGGCGGATCGGCCAGCGGGCGGCCGGTGATGGCTCTGCGGGCGAAGCGCGCCTGAGTCCGCAGCACGCCGTACATGCTGGCCCCGAGCAGGCCGAGGCCGCCGCCACCATAGGCAGCGGCCGTAGCGATGCGCCGGGCGGTGCGGGCGCTGACGAAGCCGGCCACGGCCCGACTCTAGCCTGCCGGGGTGGCCCGATGATCGTCGGCGCGATCGGGCCGGCCCGGTAACGGATCCGCGCAGGTGATCACACCGGACGAGGACATAAGCTGCCCGCGTGGAGTACTACGAGAACGTTCTCGACCTGATCGGCGGCACGCCTCTGGTGCGGCTCAACTCCGTCGCGGCCGGTGTGTCCGCCACCGTCCTGGCGAAGGTCGAGTACTTCAATCCCGGAGGCTCGGTCAAGGACCGCATCGCCGTGCGGATGGTCGAGGACGCCGAGCGGGCCGGGCTGATCGGCCCCGGCGGCACCATCGTCGAGCCCACCAGCGGCAACACCGGTGTGGGCCTGGCGCTCGTGGCCCAGCGCAAGGGCTACCGCTGCGTGTTCGTCTGCCCCGACAAGGTGAGCGAGGACAAGCGCAACGTCCTCAAGGCCTACGGCGCCGAGGTGGTCGTCTGCCCCACTGCGGTCGAGCCGGACCATCCCGACTCGTACTACTCGGTCTCCGACCGGCTCGTGCGCGAGATCGACGGCGCCTGGAAGCCCGACCAGTACGCCAACCCGGCCAACCCGCGCTCGCACTACGAGTCCACCGGGCCAGAACTCTGGAAGCAGACCGACGGCCGTCTCACCCATTTCGTCGCGGGCATCGGCACCGGCGGCACCATCAGCGGCACGGGCCGCTATCTCAAGGAGGCCTCGCACGGCGCGGTGCGCGTCGTCGGGGCCGACCCGGAGGGCTCGGTTTACTCCGGCGGCACCGGCCGTCCGTACCTCGTCGAGGGCGTGGGCGAGGACTTCTGGCCCACGGCCTACGACCCCGAGGTCTGCGACGAGATCGTCGCTGTGTCCGACCGCGACTCCTTCGAGATGACCCGGCGGCTCGCGCGCGAGGAAGGCCTGCTGGTCGGGGGCTCGTGCGGGATGGCCGTGGTCGCGGCGCTGAAGGTCGCGGCCGAGGCTGGGCCGGACGACGTCGTCGTGGTCCTGCTGCCCGACAGCGGGCGGGGCTACCTGTCGAAGATCTTCGACGACGCGTGGATGACGTCCTACGGGTTCCTGCCGCCGGCCGAGGGCACCACGGTGGGCGACGTCCTGCACCGCAAGGCCGGCGACCTGCCCGACCTCGTCCACACCCACCCCGGCGAGACGGTCGCCGACGCCGTGGCGATCCTGCGCGAGTACGGCGTCTCGCAGATGCCGGTCGTCCGAGCCGAGCCGCCGATCATGGCCGCCGAGGTCGCCGGTGCCGTGGTCGAACGCGACCTCCTGGACGCCCTGTTCACCGGCGGCGCCCACCTCACCGATCTGGTCGAGAAGCACATGTCCGCTCCGCTGCCGATGGTGGGTGCGGGGGAGCCCGTGGCGGCGGCGGTCGCAACGCTGGGTGGCGCCGACGCGCTCCTGGTGCTCGAGGACGGCAAGCCGGTGGGCGTGCTCACCCGCGCCGACCTGCTCGGACACCTGGCCGGCTGAGCCGGCCCGTGCAATTCCTGCTCATCGCCCACGACGGCACCGACGATGCCGCCCCCGAGCGGCGCCGGCGCGCGCGAGCCGCCCACATCGCTCTCGGCGACGAGATGGCGGCCGAGGGCCGGATGCTGTTCGGCACCGCGATCCTGGACGATCGCGACGCGATGATCGGCTCGATGCTGGTGCTTGACTTCCCGTCCCGGGACGAGCTCGACGCCTGGCTTCAGGTCGAGCCGTACGTCGTGGGCGACGTCTGGCGCACGGTGGAGGTGCAGCCCTGCAGGGTCGGTCCGTCGTTCACCGCTCGCACGCCGTAGCCGGCCGTCCGGGCGCCGTCCGCGGGCACCGGTCCGTCCACGGCCCCGGTTTTGGCCACTTGGCAGCCGGTGTCCGGCCTCGCGATGATCGCTGTCATGGAAGCCGAGCCCTTGGCCGCCCAGGTCCGTATCCGCCACCTGGCCGACGACGAGATCGACGTGCTCCAGCCGTTGTGGACGGCGCTGCACGACCACCACATGGGCATGACCGCCCATCTCGAGCCAGTGGCGCCCTCGGTATCGGGGGCGGAGTCGTGGTCGCGCCGGCACAAGAAGTACGTCCAGTGGCTGGACGAGCCCGAGAGTTTCGCTTTGCTCGCCGAGCGCGACGGCGTGGCCGTGGGCTACGCCATGTGCCGGGTGGTCGACGGCGATCCCGGGAGCTGGTCCATCGCCCCTCGCGTGGGCGTGCTCGAGACCCTGTCCATCGCGCCAGGCGAGCGCGGGCACGGGCTCGGTACCAGGATGATCGCCGAGGTCCGTCGCGAGTTCGACGCGCGCGGGGCCGAGCAGTTTCGGCTGCTCGTCATCACCACCAACGCCGATGCGATTCGCTTCTACGAACGCCACGGCCTGCGTCCGCACGTCATGACGATGCTCGCCACCGTGTCGCCGTCCCCGGGCGAGACCGCCAGGTGACCCCCGCTCCAGGGCGCCACCCCACAGGAGGCTGGCCCGAGGACGTCGACGCGGTCCTGGCCAGGCTCGACCAGCTGTGCTGGGCCTACGCCCACGTGCCGGCCGAGGGGCTGCATCGCGCCACCAGCGCGGGTGTCCGCCACGTCGCCTCGATGCTGGGCGCGCGCCCCGCGCCGCAGCGGCGCATCGAGCTGCTGACCGCTCTCGGCTGGCTGCGGCTGCTCGGCGGGTGTCTCGAGAACGACCTCGGCCGCACCACCGACGCCGAGCGCAGCCGGCTGGCGGCGCTGCGGCTGGGGCGCGAGGCGGGCGACTCCGAGATCATCGGCTGGTCCTGGGAGCTGGCGGCCTGGTTCGCCCTCACCCAGGGCCGCTACGCCGACGTGGTCGCGTGCGCCGAGGCCGGGCTCCGGGTCAGCGGCGCACACGGGGTGGGCGTCCAGCTGCATGCCCAGGCGGCCAAGGCCCACGCCCGCATGGGTGACGTCCAGCGGATGCGGACCAGCCTCAGCTCCGGCCGGAGCCTCCTCGACCGGCTCACTCCCGATCCCGAGCGCGCTGGCCACCACTTCGTCATCGACCCCGACAAGTGGGGGTTCTACGAGATGGACGCCTTCCGGATCGTCGGACTCGACGACGACGCCGCGGCGCGGGCCCACGAGGTCATCCGCGCGGGCACGGCTCCGGACGGCGTCGAGACGGCGCCGATGCGGGTGGCCGAGGCGCGGCTCACTCTCGCGATCGCCGCGGCCCGCTCGGGTGCGCTCGACGAGGCGGTGTCGGTGGCCGGCCAGGCGCTGGGCGGCGAGCGCAAGTCGTTGCCGTCGCTGCTCATGGTCGCCGACGAGCTGCGCGTCACCCTCGAGCGCCGGTACCCGCTCGAGCCGCTCACCGCGAGCTTCGTCGGACAGATGATGGACCTCACCAGCCTGGTGCCACGAGCCGACTGAGCAGGCCCGTCCCACCGTCGTGGCCGGGCCCGATCCGCGCCGCGCCGGCGGTCCGCGAACCCGTTTCGGGGTCCCAGGTGACGGAATGGCGTTGCAGATGAGACCATTGGGCTGGCCCTCGTCCGAGGGTCGTTTTTCAGGTTGGCAGGAGAAGTGGCATGGCACAGGGCACCGTCAAGTGGTTCAACGGCGAAAAGGGCTTCGGTTTCATCGAGCAGGATGGCGGTGGGCCGGACGTGTTCGTCCACTACTCCGAGATCCAGGGCAGCGGTTACAAGTCCCTCGAGGAGAACCAGCGGGTCGAGTTCGAGATCGGCCAGGGCCAGAAGGGCCCGCAGGCCCAGGGAGTCCGCGCGATCTGATCGCGCTTGGTGTGGGGCCGCGACGTTCGTCGCGGCCCCACACGCATGTCCGGGCTCGCTTGGCGAACTGCCAGGCGGCCACACCGCGGGTCGCGACTCACCACGGCAACGGGTGAAGTGACGCGCAAGTGGCGGTGTAGCGGCCGCGGCCACCATCTGAGGCATGGCCGCAGACGATGGTTCCTCCGGCACTGCCACCTCGCCGTTTCAGCAGGTCGTCGAAGCGGCGGAATCGGTCGCGCGGATACTCAGCGCGTCGATCACGGCCCTCAAGGAGGCCGAGGACTTCGTCGATCGGGAGTTTCCGGCCGACCAGGGGTTCGACCGTGCGATGTCGGTGCTGTGGAAAGAGGACAGCGACCAGTATGTCGTCGCGATGGGTGAAATGGCGTCCAGGAGTTCTTTGACCGGTGCGGTTGGAATGGCGGAGTCCGCTCTCGGACGGGCCACTGAGATCGCCGGCTGTGCACGTGCTGCCAGGGCTGCGGACACCCTCCCGGATGCCGCACGCGAGTTCGGCTCCGCCACGAATCTCGCCCAGACCTTCTCGACCGACTTCTTCGGCTATCAGCTGTACATCAAGGGTATGAAGGGGGTCATCACCACGGCTGAGGGCCGGCAACAACGACGAAACGTCGAGGACGGCGCCGAGTCGTGGGTGTCAGGTTCTCGGCTCAGAACGCGCACGTTGCTCGCGCTCGAGAAGGCGTGCCGCCTCGGGCAAGGACTGCCCGAGGCCGTCACCCGCGTGACGGAGGCGGTCTCCGCCGCGACGTCCGCGGTGGAGGACGCGCAGGCGACCTGATCTCGGCAGCGCCCTTCCCAAGGTCCGTCGGAACGGCCGGAGCCCAGTCCACGACGGATCGCCGCTGCCGGGCGATGCCGAGACCCACAGTGGCCGGTGGCGCCGCTGCAGACTTCCTCGTAGGTCGGGTTGGGGGAGTGCCCGCCCGCGTAGCCCACCGCGGTGGTCCAAGACCCCCGGCAGCCGCCAGATTCGCGCGGCGCCCTAGAACAGCCCAGCCCGAAAACGGCCTCCTCGACGCCCTCCGGCGGAGCGGCCCGCTGGCTCGAGGTCAGGAGAACACGTCCAGCGGGCGTTCGTCGGCAGCACCCAGCCCGTCGAGACTCGCCCGGTAGACCTGCGCCACCTGCTCGACCGCGCGTCCGAGGACCTCGGCGGGGTGGGTGTACGGGAGCCGGAGACGTCGCTCGAAGGCACCGTCGACGCCGAACCGGGGGCCGGCCCCGAGCCGCAGGCCGTACCGGTCGGCCGACACGGCCATCCGGCTGGAGACCGGCTCGGCGATGTCGCACCACAGCACGAGGCCGCCGTCGGGTCGTCGCACGGTCCACTCCGGAAGCTGGGCGGACACCGCGGCGACCAGCGCGTCGCGGCGATCGCGCAGTTCGCGTCGCCGGCCGGGCAGGACGTCGTCGTGGTGATCGAGCAGGTAGGTCACTGCGAGCTGTTCGAGGACCGGTGAGGCGTTGTCGACGCTGGCCCGGACCGCGGCCAGCCGCCGGATCAGGGCGCGGTCGGCGCGGATCCAGCCGATGCGCAGCCCGCCCCAGAAGGTCTTGCTCGCCGAGCCGATGGTGACGGCCTCGGGGCTGAGGGCGGCGAAGGGCGGTGGGGCGGCCTCGAACCACAGCTCGCTGAGGGTCTCGTCGATCACCATCGTGGTGTGGGACCGGGCGAACGCCGCCGCCAGCCCGCGTCGTTCGTCGGCGGAGGCGACCAGGCCGGTCGGGTTGTGGAAGTCGGGCACCAGGTAGGCCAGCCGCGGAGCGGTCTGCCGGGCCGCGGCGGCGAACGCCTCGACGTCCCAGCCGGACTCGCCCAGGGCCACGGGCACGGCTCGCGCGTCGACCCGGCGGATGGCGTCGAGGGCGTTGGGATACGTGGGGTGTTCGACGAGGACGCGATCGCCGGCATCGACCAGCAGGCTCAGGAGCAGCGAGAACGCATGCTGCGCTCCGGCCGTGACGAGGATCTGCTCCGGGGTGGTAGGCAGCCCGCGGGCGGTGAACCGCCGGGCGATCGACTCGCGCAGGCCGTCGAGTCCGATCAGGTCGTAGCCGTGCCCCGGCAGGTGGTGCGGCAGCGCGGTGAGGGCGTGGTCGTAGGCCGCCCGGAGCGCCTGGGCGGGAGCCTCGGGGGAGGCGTGGGCGAGGTCGATGGCCGCGCTGGAGCTGTCGGGCGCCCACGGTGCGAGTGCGGCCGGCGCCATCCTGCTGTCGGGCAGTGTGGTCCAGGTCCCCGAGCCGCGCCGGCTCGACGCGAAGCCGCCCGCGCGCAGGGCGTCGTAGGCCGAGGTGACGGTGGTGCGGCTGACCTCGAGTGCACCGGCGAGGTCGCGCTCGCCGGGCAACCGCACCTCGAGGGCCAGTCGGCCGTCGAGCACGAGCAGCCGGATAGCGGCGGCCACCCGGACGTACGCCGGACCTGGCTGGTCGTCCAAGGCGCCGATCATCCGGGCCAACGAGCTGGCGTCAATAGATCGCACCATGCCACCTTCTCATGATTGGCTATTGATTGAAAGGCCAATCTGCGTGCACACTCGGCGGATGATGCCACGTCGTCTTGTCCAGCTCTACGCCGGTTTGGTGCTCTACGGCCTCAGCCTGGGCCTCATGGTCGAGGCCGGACTCGGCCTGGACCCCTGGGACGTCTTCCACCAGGGCGTCTCGGAGCGGACTCCGCTGTCCATCGGCATGGTGACGATCCTCGTCGGCGCGCTCGTGCTGCTCGCGTGGATCCCGCTGCGGCAGCGCCCAGGCGTCGGCACGGTCAGCAACATCGTGGTGATCGGCCTGGTCATGGACGCAGCCCTGGCGCTCTTGCCCACGCCCGACCTACTGCTGGTGCGGATCGCCTTCATGGTGGCCGGCGTCGGCCTGAACGGCGTGGCCACGGCCGCCTACATCGGAGCCCGGCTCGGGCCCGGTCCGCGCGACGGCCTGATGACCGGCCTGGTCCGCCGCACCGGCCGGTCGGTGCGGTTGATCCGCACGAGCATCGAGGTGACGGTGCTGGCGGCCGGCTGGCTGCTGGGCGGCACGGTGGGCGTCGGCACGGTGCTGTACGCCCTGGCGATCGGGCCGCTCGTCCACGCCCTGCTGCCGCGGTTCGAGGTGGTCGCTCGCCCCGCGCCGGCCTCCGACCTGGCGGGCACACCGTGATCAGCGGCGGCGCGGCCATCGGCATCGCGGTGGTGGCTCTGGGCCTCGTGCTGACCCCGGGTCCGAACATGATCTATCTGGTGTCGCGGTCGATCACCCAGGGCCGCAGAGCCGGGCTGGTGTCATTGGTGGGCGTGGCCGCGGGCTTCCTGGTGTACCTGGGGGCTGCGGTGGCCGGCGTCGCGACGATCTTCGCCACGGTGCCGGCCGCCTACACCGCGCTCAAGCTGGCGGGAGCGGCGTACCTGCTGTACCTCGCCTGGCAGGCTGTCCGTCCCGGCGGCGACGCGGTCTTCGCGCCGCGCGCGCTCGACCCGGACCCGCCTCGCAGGCTGTTCGCGATGGGGCTGGTCACCAACCTGCTCAACCCGAAGATCGCCGTGCTCTACGTGTCGCTGCTGCCGCAGTTCGTCGACCCCGGGCGCGGTCCGGTCGCGGTGCAGAGCCTGACCCTCGGTGCGATCCAGATCGGGATCGCGCTGATGGTCAACACCCTGATCGTGGTCACCGCGGGCACCGTGGCCGGGTTCCTCGCGCGCCGGCCGCGCTTGCTGCAAATCCAGCGCTATCTCATGGGCGGCGTCCTCGGCGCGCTGGCCGTGCGCCTGGCGGTCGGGCGAGGTCACGGTGCCGCGGCCTGACCCGTGTTCGAATCCCGAACCGGGCGTGCCGCTGCGGTCGCGGCGACGTAGTGTCGCTCTCGTGCAGGGATTCGAGACACGAGCCATCCACGCCGGCCAGGAGCCGGATCCGCAGACCGGAGCGGTGATCCCCCCGATCTACGCCACCAGCACGTACGCCCAGGACGGCGTCGGCGGGCTGCGCGGGGGATACGAGTACAGCCGCACCGCCAACCCCACGCGGACGGCGCTCGAGGAGTGTCTGGCCGCACTCGAGGGCGGGTCGAGGGCCTTCGCCTTCGCCAGCGGCATGGCTGCCGAGGACACCCTCCTGCGGACCGTGCTCAACCCCGGCGACCACATCGTCATCCCCGACGACGCCTACGGCGGCACGTTCCGGCTCATCAGCAAGATCGCGCAGCGCTGGGGCGTCGAGTGGACCTCCGCGCAGGTCTCCGACGCCGACGCCGTGGCCGCGGCCGTCCTTCCCGAGACCAAGATCGTGTGGGTCGAGACGCCCACCAACCCGCTGCTGAACATCGCCGACATCGCCGCCCTGGCCGCGGTCGCCCACGACGCCGGCGCGATGCTCGTGGTCGACAACACCTTCGCCACGCCCTACCTCCAGCAGCCGCTGGCGCTGGGTGCCGACGTCGTCGTCCACTCCACGACGAAGTACTGCGGCGGGCACTCCGACGTGGTGGGCGGCGCGCTCGTGGTCGACGACGCCGACCTGGCCGAGCAGCTGGCCTACCACCACAACGCCATCGGTGCGGTCGCGGGTCCCTTCGATGCGTGGCTGGTGCTGCGTGGGCTCAAGACGCTCGGCGTGCGGATGGACCGCCACTGCGACAACGCCGAGCAGGTCGTCGAGATGCTCGCGAACCACCCCAAGGTGTCGCAGGTGTTCTATCCCGGTCTGGTCGACCACCCCGGTCACAAGGTGGCCAGCGACCAGATGCGTCGCTACGGCGGCATGGTGTCGTTCCGGATGACCGACGGCGAGCAGGCCGCGGTTGACGTCTGCAGCCGTACCCGCCTGTTCATCCTCGGTGAGTCGCTCGGCGGGGTCGAGTCGCTCATCGAGCATCCCGGCCGGATGACCCACGCCAGCGCGGCCGGCAGCCCGCTCGAGGTTCCTGCCGACCTCGTGCGGATCTCGGTCGGCATCGAGAGCGTCGACGATCTTCTGGTCGACCTGCGGCAGGCGTTGGGCTGAGCGCGCGGTTCGCCCGATAGAGTCCGGAACTCGACCGCCGCGAGGTCGAGTTCCGGACTGACGGAGAGCCATCGATGGACGCCTTCGCCGTACCACCACAAGGCCCGCCTGCGCCCCAGCAGTGGATCGCCCGGCCAACCGGCCAACCGGTCCGGCTGCGGCCGCTGAGCGTGGCGCTCAGCGCGCTCCTGCCGATCGTCGCGCTGGCCTGTCTGCTGGCGGCGGTGCTGCTTCTCTTCCGCGCGTATCTCGTGTCCCGCGTCCTCGACGGCCGGTCGCTCGACCCTGACGTCGCCGAGGCCACCGACTCGCTCGTGATCGTCTTCGGCGTCCTCCAAGTGCTGTTGATGCTGGTCATCGGCGTGGTGTTCCTCGTGTGGCAGCATCGGCACGCGCGCAACGCGCAGCTGCTCGGTTCGCAGAGTGCGCTCGGACCGGAATGGGCGGTCGGCGGGTGGTTCATCCCGGTGGCGAACTTCGTCCTGCCGGGCATGCAGATCTTCACCGCCAGCAGGTTCTCCGACCTGTCCGCGGCCGCTGCGCCAGGACGCCGAGGGCGTGGCGCGCCCATCGTCGTCGGCTGGGCTGTCGCCCTGGGACTCGGCTGGCTCCTGGCCGTCGTCGGGGTCAAGCCCGTCACCACGGCCGACTTCACCGGCGGAGCCCGCCAGCTCGCGGCCGCCGACCGCATCGGTGCCGTCGGTGAGCTGGTGCTGGTCGTCGCCGCAGTGCTCGCGATGATCATGGTCCGGACGCTGTCGCGCCGTCAGGAGCAGGCGATCGGCACGGCCTGGCAGTACGCCCCGGTGCCTCCGGCAAGGCCCGGTGCGCCCACGTGGGGCGGCGTTCCCGGGTCCACGCCGTGGCCGCAGCCGCAGCCCCAGATGCCGCAGCCTCAGATGCCACAGCCTCAGATGCCGCAGCCGCCGCAGGCACATCAGGCTCGGCGTGACCCCGGCTTCGGCACGCCGTGGTCGCAGCCTGGGGCCGGATATCCGAACTCCGCGCCGCCCGCCGGGCTGCCGAGCACCCCCGCGGGCCCGTCTGGACCCCCCGCCGCGCCGGTGAGCCCGCCGCCGAACCAGGCGCCGGCGCACCCGCCGGCCAGCTCCGATCCGGTCACCAAGCCCCTGCCGACCCACGGCGACTCCGCCGAGGCGGCCCCAGGCGCCACGCCGTGGTACCTCCCGAGCCCCGATGCATCGAGCGCCGAGGGCCAGCCCACCGACGGCGC
>DATCVR010000310.1:0-21172 GCA_036566745.1 Jiangellaceae bacterium
TGCTTCCGGTCGACGAGGCCGTCGTCGACAGCGACGCCGCGATCGGCGATCCGGCGACCGGGAGCGGCACCACGGTGGGGCTTGCCGTGGGCGCCGGGTATGAGTGCGTCCTGGTGCTGGTCACCCCGGGTGCGGTGACGGCCTGGGTACCGGACCGGATCAGTCTGGAGCCGGGTGAGATCGGGTGCACGCCGGGTGCTGCGTTGACCGCCGCCACCGCGAGCACCGCGAACGGCGCCGCGTTGAATGGTGCCGCGGCGAGCGACGACGCGTGGGTCGGCGCCGCGCTGAGCGGAGCGACCTCATGAGGCGCCCACGTCGGATCGCGGCGGTGGCCCTGGCGGGGGCGCTCGCGGCTGCCACCCTGTCCGCCTGCAGCTCCGGCCCGGACGCCGACCCGGTCGCGCAGGCGCTGGCCGAGGCATTCCAGGACGGCAGCTTCGACTCGGTGGCCTGGTCCGGCACCGATCCTGCCGCGGTGACCGCCGAGGCCGAGACACTGCTCGGTGGGCTCGCCGACGTCCCGCGCCAGGTCGAGGTGGACGACATCGAGCGCGTCGGCGACGACGACGGCCGCCGCGAGGTCACCCTCGAGTTCCGCTGGGACCTCGACGGCTCCGATGCCGACTGGACCTACACGACCACCGCTGGGCTGGTCCTCGGCGACGGCGGCGACCCGGCCTGGGCCGTCGAGTGGCAGCCGTCGGTGCTGCATCCGCAACTCGCCGCCGGTGCGACGCTGGCCGTCAGCCGGGTGCAGCCGCCCCGGGCCGACGTGCTGGGCGCGGACGGCACCGACATCGTCACCGAGCGGCCCGTCCACCGGATCGGCATCGACAAGACGAAGGCCGACGCCGGCTCGTGGGGCCCGTCGGCGGCCGCGCTCGCCGAGCTGACGGGGATCGATCCCGCTGCCTATCCGGCGCGGGTCGAGCAGGCCGGAGAACGCGCCTTCGTCGAGGCCATCACGCTGCGCGAGCCCGACGCCGCCGACGTGCTCGCCGGCATCGAGGGCATCCCCGGAGCCGTCGCCCTGTCCGACACCCTGCCGTTGGCTCCCACCCGCGAATTCGCCCGCCCTGTCCTCGGCACCGTCGGCGAGGCGACAGCAGAGATCGTGGCGGAGTCCGGGGGAGCCGTCCAGGCCGGCGACGTCGTGGGCCTGTCCGGGATTCAGGCGCAGTACGACGAACAGCTGCGCGGCGTCCCCGGCATGACCGTCGAGGTGGTCCCGGCCGACGGAGCCGGCGAGGTGCTCTACGAGCGCGAACCCCAGCCGGGCACCGCGGTCACCACCTCGATCGACACCGACCTGCAGGTCCGCGCCGAGGAAGTGCTGGCCGGGGTCGCCCCGCCGAGCGCGATCGTGGCCGTCCGGCCGTCGACCGGCGCGGTGCTCGCCGTGGCCAGCGGGCCGGGCGGTGACGGCTACTCCACCGCCACGCTGGGCCAGTACGCGCCCGGCTCGACGTTCAAGGTCGTCACCGCGCTGGCCCTGCTGCGCGCCGGGTCGACTCCGCAGACCGTGGTGCCCTGCACACCGACCGTCGAGGTCGACGGCAAGGGCTTCAAGAACTACGACGACTACCCGTCGTCGGCGCTCGGTGACATCTCGTTGCGCACGGCGATCGCGAACTCGTGCAATACGGCGCTGATCGACCAGCGCGACGCGGTGGCCCAGCCCGACCTGGCCGCGGCCGCGACGGCGCTCGGGCTCGCCACGCCGTCCGACCCGGGGGTTCCGGCGTTCGTCGGTGAGGTTCCGGGCGAGGCCGAGAGCACCGAGCACGCGGCGTCGATGATCGGTCAGGGACGGGTGCTGGCTTCGCCGCTGGGGATGGCCGCCGTGGCCGCCTCGGTGGTGGCGGGCACCAGCGTGCAGCCCTGGATCGTCGACACCGCCGCGTCGCCGGCCGCTGCTCCCGGCGCGGTGACCGCCGAGGAGGCCGCCGTGTTGCGGGACCTGATGCGCGCGGTGGTCACCGAGGGCAGCGCGACGTTCCTCGGCGACGTGCCGGGCGATGCCGTGATGGCGAAGACCGGCACAGCCGAGTACGGCACCGAGACGCCGTTGCGGACACACGCCTGGATGATCGCTGCCCAGGGCGACCTGGCGGTCGCGGTGTTCGTCGAGGACGGTGAGTCCGGCTCACAGACCGCGGGGCCGCTGCTGGAGCGGTTCCTCAGCGGCGGGTGAGCTCCTGACGCGTCAGCAGGACGTGGCCCGTACGGGCTCGGCCGCTGGGACGAGGTGGCCTCTTACGTCGAGTTCATGGGCTACGCCCAGCCCTGGTACTCGGTGCGCGACGTGGACGCGCCGATCGGCGGCAGCATGGGCTACTTCAGCTGCTTCGTGCGCGACGGCGACCGCGTGTTCCTCACCTACTCCACCACGGGCCGTGGCAACGAACCGGTCAACGGGTCCGTCGTCCTGCCCGACATGACGCCCAGCGGGGAGGCGTGGGAAGACAAGCCCGAGGGCTGGCCCGAAGGGCGCAGCCCGTGCTGGTTCTGGCGGCCGGCACGGCCACCACCACTGACGCGCCCTCGTCGTCGGCGCAGGCGACAGGTGACGGGCGGATCTTCCGGACGACGCGAAGCGCCCCCCGCGCGCTCGATCGGTGGGCGGCTCGCAGCTCAGGAACCGACTCACCCGCCGGCCCGGTTCACAGACGCTCTCAGGACGGCTGGCCGATGGCGGCGAGGAGGTCGGCGAACCACGGCGTGGACGGGTCGAAGGCCTTGCCACCCTTGATCCGGTCGAACTCGATGGCCCGCAGCCGCCCGCCGCGCTCCTCGTCGTGGCCGATCAGACCGCCCTCGCGACGCAGCGCGCACTCGACGGCGAGGTCGGTGCAGCTCTTGATGAGGCGGAGGTCGTCGGCGTTGGCGGCGGCCGACCGGCTGAAGTACCCGCTCTTCTCGACCCGGACCTTGTCGGCGCCGAGGCGAGCCGCGAACTGCTTGGCGAACCACGCGCCCGGGTTGACCTTGTCGAGCTGGACGTGGCCGAACGGGTCGCGCGGGACCTCTTCGCCGGCCTCTTCCAGCTCGGCCACGATCGACTCGACCCCGGCGCCCTCGGACAGAAAGATGTTGACGTTGCCGAGGTCGTCCATGATGGCGCGCAGCCGCCCGGCCTCGGTGTCGAGGTCGATGTCCTGCTCGGGCACGTAGACGCCGTGGACGTCCCAGCGGCGCGGGTCGAGGCCGATCTCTGGCACCCACTCCTGGGTCGCCAGCCAGCGCCGGTAGGCCCGCGCGGTGGCAGCCGTCAGCCAGCCGCAGTGGCGGCCCATGACCTCGTGGATGACGAGGTGGCGGGGGTTGGAGGTGTGCTCGGAGATGACGTTGCGGGCGTACAGGGCGCCCTGCTCGGCGGCCGTCCAGGCGCCGAGGCTCTGGCGCACCGGCACGATGTCGTTGTCGACGGTCTTCGGCAGGCCTACCACGGTGAGGTCGTAGCCGTTGCCGGCGAGGTACGCGGCGAGGTCGGCCGCGGTGGTGTTCGTGTCGTCGCCGCCGATGGTGTGCAGCACGTCCACGCCGTCGCGAGCGAGCTGCTCGGCCGCCACGTGCAGCGGGTCCTGGCCCTCGGCCACGAGGCCGCGCTTGACGCAGTCGGCGACGTTCGTGAGCTTGACCCGGCTGTTCCCGATCGGGCTGCCGCCGAAGCGGTGGAGGCGGTGGGCGCCGGCCCGGATCTCGGGGGTGATCGTGAGCGAGCGGCCGGTGAGCAGCCCGGCGTAGCCGTCGAGATAGCCGATGAGCTCGATCTCCGGGGCGATCTCGGTGTACCGCTCGATGAGTCCGCCCACGGCGGACGAGAGGCACGGGGCCAGCCCACCGGCGGTGAGCATGGCGACCTTGCGGACGGCTGTCTGTTCGGGCATGACCGAGACCTTCCACGCACAACGGAACGGGCGAACGTGCGGCGCGCACGGATTCGTGCGGCGGTGCGACGTCACCATATCGCCGCTCGATGGGATCGTTTCACCGCCGTGGCGTGATGATCATCTCCTTTCTGGGCAGGGACATCCGTCGCGATAACGGGTACGCGGTGGCCAGCCCGGGGCGGCTCGCACGGACGACCTGGACGGGCTGTCCGGAAAATGGGCCACGATGACCGGATCGTGGACGAACGCCTACGCTGGGGACCGTGATCTCGCCCCAGGACGCAGCCCTGTTCGACGAACTGAGCGCCGCGCTGGCAGCTCTCCCCGCCGCGCAGCAGCCCCAGTGGCCCGATTCCGGCGAGGTCGACGACGCCGTCACCACGCTGCGCCACGCGCCGCCGCTGGTCTTCGCCGGCGAGTGCGACCTCCTGCGTGACCGGCTGGCGGCGGTGTCGCGCGGCGAGGCGTTCCTGCTCCAGGGCGGCGATTGCGCCGAGACGTTCGACGGCATCAGCGCCGACGACGTCCGCAACAAGCTCAAGACGCTGCTCCAGATGGCCGTCGTGCTGACGTACGCCGCCAGCGTCCCGGTGGTCAAGGTCGGCCGGATCGCGGGCCAGTACGCCAAGCCCCGCTCGAAGCCCGACGAGACCCGCGACGGCGTCACCCTCCCGGCCTTCCGCGGCGACATCGTGAACGGCTTCGACTTCACCCCCGAGGCCCGCACCCCCGACCCGCGCCGCCTCGTCCGCGCGTACCACGCCTCGGCGGCGACGCTGAACCTCACTCGCGCGTTCGTCGGCGGGGGTTACGCCGACCTGCGCCAGGTCCATGCCTGGAACACCGACTTCGTCCGCACCTCGCCGGCCGGGCAGCGTTACGAGCGCCTGGCCGGTCGCATCGACCAGGCGCTGGCGTTCATGAAGGCCATCGACGCCGATCCCGAGCAGCTCCGCACGGTCGAGCTCTACTCCAGCCACGAGGCTCTCCTCCTCGACTACGAAACGGCTTTGACCAGGGTCGATTCCCGCAGCGGCGCTCCCTACGACTTCTCCGCCCACTTCGTCTGGGTGGGCGAGCGCACCCGTCAGCTCGACGGCGCCCACCTCGAGTTCGCCGCGCGCATCCGCAACCCGATCGGCGTCAAGGTCGGCCCCACCACCTCGCCCGACCATCTCCTGGCGCTGGCCGACAAGCTCGACCCCGAGCGCGAGCCGGGGCGGTTGACCTTCGTCACCCGGATGGGCGCGGGCACGATCCGCGAGGCGTTGCCGGCCCTGATCGAGAAGGCACGTTCGAGCGGTCTCGTCGCGTCCTGGGTCTGCGACCCCATGCACGGCAACACCTACGAGGCGCCCAGCGGCCACAAGACGCGCCGGTTCGACGACGTCGTCGACGAGGTCCGCGGGTTCTTCGAGGTCCACCGCGCGCTGGGCACCCACCCGGGCGGCATCCACGTCGAGCTGACCGGCGACGACGTCACCGAGTGCGTCGGCGGTGGCGACCCGATCGCCGAAGACGGGCTCGCCAGCAGGTACGAGACGCTGTGCGACCCGAGGCTGAACCGCACGCAGTCCCTCGAACTGGCGTTCCTCGTCGCCGAGTTGCTCGAAGCGACCCGCTGACAGCGAGCCGCCGGCTGGCCCGCGACCGTCGCGGGCGGGCATCCACCCGCGCTTAATCTTGCGGTGTGACGATCGATCTGCGCAGCGACACCGTGACCAGGCCGACCCCCGAGATGCTCGCGGCGATGGCCGCGGCCGAGGTCGGCGACGACGTATACGGCGAGGACCCCACCGTCCAGGCCCTGGAACAGCAGGTGGCCGGCCTGCTCGGGCATGAGGCCGGGCTGTTCACCGTCACCGGGTCGCTGGCCAACCTCCTGGGCGTGCGCGCTCACGTCCGGCCTGGTCAGGAGCTGTTGTGCGAGGCGCAGGCGCACGTGGTCCGGGCCGAGATGGGGGCGCACGCCGTGTGGCACGGCGTCACCACCCGGACGTGGTCGCACCCGCGGGGTGGCGTCGACCTGACCGCCCTGGGCGGACTGATCGCTCCTGAGGTGCCCTATCTCGTCTCGACGGCCGCGATCGCCGTCGAGAACACCCACAACTTCGCCGGCGGCACGGTCCAGCCGATCGACGACCTCGTCGGGCTGCGTGAGCTGGTCGAGGGCACCGGCGTGAATCTGCACCTCGACGGTGCCCGGCTCTGGAACGCGCATGTCGCGACGGGTGTCGAGCTGGCCGCGTACGGGCGGCTGTTCGACACGGTGTCGGTGTGCCTGTCCAAGGGTCTCGGTGCTCCGGTGGGGTCGGTGCTGGTCGGATCGGCCGAGGTCGTCGCGGAGGCGCGCGAGTGGCGCAAGCGGATGGGAGCCGGCTGGCGGCAGGCCGGGGTGCTCGCGGCGGCGGGGCGGTACGCCGTGGACCACCACGTCGAGCGGCTCGCCGACGACCACGCCAACGCCCGGCTGATCGCCTCGATCGTGGCCGATGCCGCGCCGGTAGTCGATCCCGACACGGTCGAGACCAACATCGTGCTGCTCGACGTGGGTGCGAGGGCGGGCGGCCTGGTCGCCGAGGCGGCGTCGGCCGGAGTGCGGACGATTCTGGTCGCTGCGGGGGTGGTCCGGCTGATCACCCATCTCGACGTCACCCAGGAGCAGGCGCGGACGGCGGGGGAGACCCTCGCGAAGCTGCTCACCGACTGAGGTACGCAGCCCCGACCGGGGCGTGACGATCGTCGTGTGGGCGCCCGCGCGAGGCCCGGGCGGTGCAACATGCCCTGACGTCGGCCGTGATCCCGAGATGCGAGACGGGTGCGTCCACATCTTGACGCCATCAACCTTTCTTTCCATCATTACCTATCGGTTTGATGGACTAATTGGGAAGAGGTGGACGCCGTGAAGACGCTCGTCTTGCTCGGGCTGGTCGGCCTGGCCGCGCAGTTGGTGGACGGCAGCCTGGGCATGGCCTACGGCGTCACGTCGACCACCTTGCTGCTGGCCATCGGGACCAACCCGGCCGCGGCGTCGGCCACGGTCCACCTCGCCGAGATCGGCACGACGCTCGCGTCCGGCCTCTCGCACTGGCGCTTCGGCAACATCGACTGGAAGGTCGTGCTGAAGATCGGCGTGCCCGGCGCTGTCGGTGCCTTCGCGGGCGCGACGTTCCTCTCGCGGCTCTCGACCGAGGTGGCCGCGCCGGTCATGGCGCTCATCCTGCTGACGCTCGGGCTCTACATCGTCGTCCGGTTCACCGCCTGGGGGCTGCCGCGCGGCAACCTGGGCAAGCCGCTGCGCACGAGGTTCCTCGCGCCGCTCGGGTTGGTGGCCGGCTTCGTCGACTCCACCGGTGGCGGGGGATGGGGGCCGGTGGGAACCCCGGCCATCCTGGCCAGCGGCCGTCTGGAGCCGCGCAAGGTGATCGGCTCGATCGACGCCAGCGAATTCCTCGTGGCGATCGCGGCCAGCATCGGATTCCTCGTCGGCCTCGGGTCGGAGAACATCGACTTCTCCTGGGTGGCGGTCCTGCTCGCCGGCGGCGTGATCGCGGCGCCGATCGCGGCCTGGCTGGTCCGCCACATCCCGCCGCGCGTCCTGGGCTCGGCGGTGGGCGGGCTGATCGTGCTGACGAACACGCGCACGATCCTCAAGAGCGACTGGCTCGACGCGCCCGGGGGTGTCCGCAGCATCGTCTACGCGGTGATCGCCGTGGGCTGGGCGATCGCGCTGGCCTACTCGATCCGGGCCTACCTGGCCGATCGTGAGGCGGAGGCCGCCGAAGCCGCGGCGACCGCCGGTACCGACCAGGCGGCGGAGCCTGACGACGACGTGACCCTCGGCCGGGTCTGATCGACCCGGCCAGCTCAGCTACGACGGGTCAGACGACCGAGGCGAGCTCGGCGGCGTTGGACCGCCCGACCAGGGGCGGCAGCCGCCGAACCGCCGAGGCCAGCTCGCGGAGCTCGGCACCGGCAAGCGCCTGCTGTCCGTCGCAGAGGGCTTCCTCGGGCTCGGGATGGATGTCGACTACGATGCCGTCGCCGCCCACGGCGATCGCGGCCCGCGACAGCGGCAGCACGAGGTCGCGGCGGCCCGCGGCGTGGGACGGGTCGACCACCACCGGCAGATGGGACAGGCTCTGGACGACGGGTACCGCCGAGATGTCGAGGGTATGGCGGGTGGTGGGCTCGAAGGTGCGGATGCCGCGCTCGCACAGGACGATGTCGAGGTTGCCGCGCTGGGCGATGTACTCGGCGGCCATCAGCCATTCCTCGATGGTGGCCTGCATGCCGCGCTCGAGCAGGACCGGCAGCCCGGCGCTGCCCACGGCCCCCAGGAGGGCGTAGTTGTGCATGTTGGTGGCGCCGATCTGGATCATGTCGGCGTAGCCCGCCACGAGCTGGACGTCGCCCGCGTCGAGGACCTCGGTGACCACCGGCAGCCCGGTGGCCTCGCGGGCCTCGGCGAGGATCTTGAGGCCGGCCTCGCCGAGCCCCTGGAAGTCGCGGGGCGAGGTGCGCGGCGTGAACGCTCCGCCGCGCAGGAGCGTGGCGCCGGCGCCCTTGGCCATCTCGGCCGCGTCGAGGGTCTGGCTCAGCGACTCGACCGCGCACGGCCCCGCGATCAGCGTGAAGGTGTCCGGGCCGATCGGAACGCCGCCGCCGGCGACCAGGCCGGTACCGACCACCACGGTGCTACGCCCGAGGTGGTGGTCGAGGCTGATCAGCTTGTACGGGGTGGACACCCGAATGACGTCGACCACGCCGTCCATACGGCGGAGGTTGAGCGCCCGGAAGTCGTCGACGTCGCCGACGAGACCGACGATGGTGCGGCGTAGGCCGCGACTGACGAAGGCCTCACCACCGGCCCGGCGAACGCGGGTGAGGACGGCCTCGACCTGAGTCTCGCTGGCGGTGGGTGACATCACGACGACCATGGTCGACTCCCCTCGTCCGAAGATCGACGGTAGGCCAGGATGTGGGCGGTTGTGACCTCTCGTCCGTTCCGTAAGACATTTGATTACAGTCCGGTCACTGCGTATGTCACATTTCCGGACCATCTGCGCGCGACTGTAACTTCGCGAGCACGGCGAGGTCGGCGGCGTAGGCCTCCGGACCGCCCGGCGTCTCCAGCACCACAGGCAGGCCGGCCACGGCGGGATGGGCCAGGAGCTCGCCGAACGGGGCCACCCCGATGTGGCCCTCGCCGATGCGGGCATGGCGGTCGCGCAACGACCCGCAGACGTCCATCGAGTCGTTGGCGTGCACGGCCGCGAGCCGCCCGTCGCCCGCCAGGTCGACGAGCCGGTCGAGCGCGGCCGTCATGGCGCCGGCCGGGGCGAGGTCGTGACCCGCGGCGAAGGCGTGGCAGGTGTCGAGGCACACCCGCGCCCGCGGATGGCCTTCGAGTGCGTCGAGATACTCCGCGAGGTCGTCGATGGTGGCGCACAGCGAGCGTCCCTGACCGGCTGTGGGCTCGAGCAGGACGTCGGGGGAGTCGTCGTCGAGGCCGTCCAGCAGCGGCAGGAGCGCCTCGCGGACCTGTTTCAGGGCGACGTCGTGGCCACCGGCCTGGACGCCCGAGCCGGTGTGGACGACGACGCCGGCGGCTCCGATGTCGCGGCCTCGGCGCAGCGCGTGGGCGACAGCGGCCCGGGACCGCGCGTAGGTGAGCTGCGTGGGGCTGCCCAGGTTGACCAGGTAGGGCGCGTGGACGAGCACGGTCATCGACCGTTGGCCCGCCGCCTCGCGGAAGCTCGCGTCGGCGGCCGGGTCGCCCGGCGTGAGCGCCCACCCTCGCGGATTGCTCAGGAAGACCTGCACCGACGCCGCGCCGAGCTCGGCCGCCCGTTGGGGCACCGTCGCCAGCCGGCCCGCCGCCGGAAGGTGAGTGCCGAGCCGTGCTGGTGCGCCGGTCAGAAGACCCACAGGGTCACGGCCGAGTCGGGTGGGAGGGTGCCGCCGTCGGGATCCTGGCGGAGCACCCGGGGATCGCGACCGGAGTCGGGACTGGGCAGCACGCCGCGAACGTCGACCCGGAGGCCGGCGTCCTCGATCATCCGCTGGGCGTCGCTGAGCTTCTCGCCGCTGACCTGGGGCACCTCGATGGCCTCGCGCCCAGCCGAGATCACCAGGTGGACCTCGTCGCCGCGGAACCCGGTGCCGCTCGCCGGCTCCTGCGAGATGACGACGCCGACTGCGACGGAGTCGGAGAACTGGACTTCCCTCGTCACGGTGAGCCCGGCACCTCCGAGGGCCGCCTCGGCATCGGTCGCCGGCTGGCCGGTGAAGTCGGTGATCTCGACCGGCTCGCGTCCCTTGCTCACCACCAGCGCGACGACGTCGCCGCTGCGTGCCTGTTCACCCGCGGGCGTACCCTGCGAGATCACCACGCCCGCGGCGATCGTGTCGTGGAACTGCTCGGTGACCGTGGCGGTGAGAGTGGCCTTGTCGAGGGCGGCGTTGGCGTCGTCGAGACTCAGGCCGTCGACCTTGGGCACTTCGTAGCGCTCCGGGCCCTTGGACACGACGTACGCGATCTCGCCGTCGCGCAGGATCTGCTCGCCCGGCCGCGGATCGGTGCTGACCACGAGCCCGGTCTCGACCGTCTCGGAGAACGCCTCGCCGTCGGGGCGTGCGACCAGGCCGGCGTCGACCGCCTCCTGCTCGGCGGCCTCGGCCGAGAGGTTGAGCAGCGACGGCGTGGACGTCCAGCGCCCGGACCCGAACCACCACGCGGCCACGGCGATGCCGACGGCCACGAGCAGGATGAAGAGGAACAGGATCGCCCCGCGCTTGCTGCGGCGGCGCTCGGCCTCGGCCGCGGCGCGGTTCTTGGCCTCGTTGCGGTCACGACGATCGGAGTGCCGCCGCGGCGACTCGGCCGTCGGCGCCAGCGAGATGACCTTGGTCTGGGACGGCTGCTGCTGGGACGCCTGCGCCGCGGCGGCCGGAGGTGGCGGAGGCGGAGGCCCGAGCGGGTTGGGCGGTGTGGACGCGGTGCCGATCCGGCCGTTCGCGTCGCTGTCCTCGGGGATGTCGGCCACCGGGACGACCAGGGCCTCGCTCAGGGTGACGCCGGCGGTCTCGATCGGCTCGGCGTCGGCCACGGTTTCGTCGGCGACGGTGTCGTCGCCGATGGTGGCGCGGGCCTGCCGGACGGCGGCGAGGAAACGGCCGGCGTCGGCGTAGCGCGACCCGGGCTCGCGCGACGTTGCGGTGCGCACCAGCTCGTCGACGGCGGGCGGGATCCCCGGGACGACCGTGGACGGTGCGGGAACGTCCTCGTCGATGTGGCGGCGCACGATGACGAAGTCGGTGGGGCCGGTGTGAGGGGTGGCGCCGGTGAGCAGCTCGAAGAGCATGATCCCGGCGGAGTAGACGTCCGAGCGGGTGGTGGCCGACTCGCCCAGCGCCTGCTCGGGTGAGATGTAGTTGACCGTGCCGAGGAGGAGCCCGCGGGTGGTCCCGGTGGAGGTGCTCACCGCGCGGGCCAGGCCGAAGTCGGCCACCCGGACCCGGCCGTCGTTGCCGACCAGGACGTTCTCGGGCTTGACGTCGCGATGGATGATGCCGGCCTGGTGGGCGGCGCTGAGGGCCGAGAGCACCGACTCGGCGACCTCGAGGGCGAGCGCGGCGTCGAGCCGCTGACGTTCGCGCAGCACCTCGCGCAGCGTCCGGCCGTCGACGAACTCCATGGCCAGGTAGACCGCGCCGGAGTCCTCGCCCTGGTCGAAGACACCCACCACGTGCGGGTCGGACAGGCGGGCGGCCGAGCGGGCCTCACCGATGAAGCGGGCGACGAACTCGTCGTCGGCAGCGAGCTCGGCATGCATGACCTTCAGGGCTACGCGACGGTCGAGGCGGGTGTCGACGGCGCGGTAGACCGTGGCCATACCACCGCGGGCGAGCAGCGCCTCGACCCGGTAGCGACCGTCGAGCAGGCGGCCGACCGGCGCGTCGGAGACGGAGATGTCCACGGTGGGAGTGTACGGTCGGCGCCGACCCGCTTTGCCCCCGACACGGCCTGGAACCCTCGGCCGAAAGGGTGCACGACCACGTCTGGCGTCCGCGTCCGAGGCGGGCTAGGGTCCCGGGGCGTGACCTCCGATCAGGGCAAGCACCTGCCGACGAACGCCTTCGAGGGCGACGACGGCGGCGCCGACCCCGGTGTCGTCGCAGCTCTGAACGCTCACGAGCGCGGCGACGGCGGTGTGGCCGACGTGCTCTCGGCGCTGGCGAGCAGCAGGCTGCTGGTGCCGGTCGTCGCGGTGCTCGACGAGCTGGAGGACGAGCCCACCGCCCCTGCCGACGCACCAGCCGAGACGGCCCCTCCGGCTGCCGACGGGCTGCGCGCCGAGAAGTCGTCCCACATGGCCACCGTGTCGACCATGGGGCGCGACGGCCGGCGCGGCATGCTGGCCTTCACCAGCGTCGAGTCGCTTCGCCGCTGGGACGCCGCGGCCCGTCCGGTGCCGGTGGCCACCCGCAGCGCGGCCGAGGCGGCGCTGGCCGACGGCGCCGAAGCGCTGGTCATCGATCTCGCGGGCCCGGTGGTGTTCGCGGTCGACGCTCCCGAGCTCCGCTCACTGGCGTCGGGCTGGCGTGCTCACGGCGCGTGGGCCGGCGCCGGCCGCGCCGCTCCGGCCGAGGTCGTCGACGACCACGTCAACCGCCGTCGCCGCGAGCGCCTGTTCCGGGCGCGCACTCTGGCGGCGCGGTCGTGGCGCAGGGTCAGGAGTAGACCGGACCGGTGAGCTTCTCGCCCGGCCCCTCACCCGGGGCGTCCGGCAGTGCCGACGCCTCGCGGAACGCCAGCTGGAGGCTGCGCAAGCCGTCGCGCAGCGGTGCCGCGTGGTGGTGGCCGAGGTAGGGCGTGGCGGCGGTGATCAGCCCGGCGAGCGCCTCGATCAGGGTGCGGGCCTGGTCGAGATCGCGGTGCCCGGGGAGGTCCTCGGCCAGGCCGAGGTTGACGGCGGCGGCGCTCATCAGGTGGACCGCCGCGGTGGAGACCACCTCGATGGCCGGCACCTCGGCGATGTCGCGGGTGGCCTGCGATCCGGGCTCGCCCGGTACCGGCTGAGGGGCAGTGGTGGGGTGATCGTCGGGGATGTGCTGTGGCGTGGTCATCCGTGGTAGCCTTTCACACCGACCGGTCCGCTTTGCCCAGACACCTGTGCGAGGCGGCACGCCAAGTGGAGAGTCTCCCACCCGCAACGATCGTCCAGATCGTCGGGTCCCAGGTCCCAGGCGCCCTTCGGGGCGGCTGATCTCGTCGCGACGCCGCGAGGCGCTGCGGCGGTCTTGGGTATATCGGCCTCCACTCGGTGTGATCGAGCGGAGGCCTTCGTCATTGTGGGCCCCAGGCGATTCCGGTCACGCATCACGGCAGTTCCACACCGCTTCAACAGGAGGACGGCATCAGCGTCGAGCCCCGCATCAACGACCGGATCCGCGTTCCGGAGGTCCGGCTCGTCGGCCCCAACGGTGAGCAGGTCGGCATCGTCCGTATCGAGGATGCCCTCAGGCTGGCCGGCGAGGCCGATCTCGATCTGGTCGAGGTAGCCCCGGGTGCACGCCCGCCCGTGGCCAAGCTCATGGACTACGGCAAGTTCAAGTACGAGTCGGCGATGAAGGATCGCGCGGCACGTCGCAACCAGTCGCACGTCCTGATCAAGGAGCAGAAGCTCCGCCCGAAGATCGACACGCACGATTACGAGACCAAGAAACGCAACGTCGAGCGCTTCCTGGCCGAGGGTGACAAGGTCAAGGTCACCATCATGTTCCGGGGCCGCGAGCAGTCGCGCCCCGAGCTCGGTTTCCGCTTGCTCCAGCGGCTGGCCGCCGACGTCGAGGAACTCGGCTTCGTCGAGTCCACGCCGAAGCAGGACGGCCGTAACATGATCATGGTCTTGGGGCCTCACAAGAAGAAGGCCGACGCCAAGGCCGAGCGCGAGGCCGCCAAGGCCGAGCGTCTGGCACAGCGCCGGGCCGACGACGAGGCCGAGCGGGCCGAGCGTCAGGCCGGTCGCGAGGCCGCCGAGGCCGAGCGGGCCGAGCGCCCGGCCAAGGAACCCGCCCCGGCCGAGAACGAAGACTAAGAGGAGAAGACGGCGCGATGCCGAAGAACAAGACGCACAGCGGTGCCAAGAAGCGCTTCCGGGTGACCGGCAGCGGCAAGATCCTTCGCCAGAAGGCCAACCGCCGGCACTACTTGGAGCACAAGCCGACCACGCTCACGCGTCGCCTCAACGGCACCGTCGAGGTTGCCGAGGGCGACGTCAAGCGCATCAAGAAGCTGCTCGGCAAGTAACTGCCCGCCGCGACGTAGACGACATCACCGGCCCGATGCTGGCCGGACCTAGCAAGGAGTACCAGTGGCACGCGTGAAGCGGGCGGTCAACGCCCACAAGAAGCGCCGCGAAACGCTCGAGAGGGCCAGCGGCTACCGGGGACAGCGGTCCCGGCTGTATCGGAAGGCGAAGGAGCAGGTCACCCACTCGCTCGTCTACGCCTACCGCGACCGCAAGCAGCGCAAGGGCGACTTCCGCCAGCTGTGGATCACCCGGATCAACGCCGCGGCCCGTGCCGAGGGCCTGACGTACAACCGGTTCATCCAGGGCCTGCGTCTGGCCGAGATCGAGGTCGACCGCAAGATCCTCGCCGACCTCGCGGTCAACGACCCGGCCGCGTTCAAGGCGCTGGTCGAGGCTGCTCGCGCGGCGCTGCCGGCCGACCGCAACGCTCCTGCTGCCTGAGCGTCGCACTTCTCCGCGACCGATGGGCTCGCCGATGACGAATCGGCGGGCCCATCGTCATGTGCGGGTCTCCGAATGATCACGTTCAGCAGGTGCTCGCCTGCGCCACCAGGCCTGCAAGCCTCGTGGTGCGGGTACAGCCTTGGTGATGTCCCGCCGACCCGTCCCACCGCGACCGCTGGAGGCAGGCTGTGCTGACCGACCGATCGGCGCGGGTACGCGAGGCTCACAAGTTGCTGCGCCGCCAGGGCCGCGCCAAGGCCGGACTGTTCCTGGCCGAAGGCGCCCAGGCCGTGCGCGAGGCCATCGCCCTCGGACCAGCACGCGTGGTCGAGGTCTTCGCCTCGGAGGCCGCCGAGGAGCGTCACCTCGAGATCCTCGAGGACGCCGCCGACGCCGGCATCCGGGTCTGGCCCGCCGACGACGCCGCGCTCGCCGCACTGTCCGAGACCGTCACCCCGCAGGGCCTCGTGGCCGTCTGCCGCACTGTCACGGTCGCCCTCGACGACGCCCTGAGCGGACGCCCCGCTTTGGTCGCCCTACTGGCCGAGGCACGTGATCCGGGCAACGCCGGCACCGTCATCCGGTGCGCCGACGCCGCCGGTGCCGACGCGGTGGTCCTGACCCACGGGTCCGTCGACCCCGAGGGTGGCAAGGCCGTGCGCGCGTCGGCGGGCAGCATCTTCCACCTGCCGGTGTCGGTCGGCGCCGCGGTGGAGGACACGGTGAACGCGGCCAGGCGGGCCGGGCTCACCGTGCTCGCCGCCGACGGCGCCGGCACCGTCGACCTCGACGAGGCGGACGACTCCGGGATGCTCGACGGTCCGGCAGCCTGGCTGTTCGGCAACGAGGCGTGGGGCCTTCCTGCCGAGATCCGCGCCCACGCCGACCACGTCGTGCGGGTGCCCATCTACGGCCGGGCCGAGAGCCTCAACCTCGCCACCGCGGCCGCCGTGTGCCTCTACGCCACCGCCCGCGCCCAGCGTCGATCGCGCTGACCCCGGTCACGACCTGAGTCCGGTCACGGCTTGAGGCCCGCCGCGAACTCGGCCATCCGCTCGTCGAAGCCGTCCCCGCCGCCGAACCACACGGCCACCGCGTCGGCACCGGCGTCGGCGAAACGGCGCGCCTGGTCCAGTGCGATCCGCAGCTCCGGACGCCCACCCGGCCACCCGATCCGGACCCCGGCGCGGATCGCCCGGCCCGCCCGGCCCGCCCTGCCTGCCCGGCCCGTTCGGTCCACCTGGTCCGCCCTCCGGCGGAGCTCGGCGGCCATCGCACCGAACCGCTCGGGCTCCACGCCGAGCGCCTGCCACTCGTCCGCCAGCTCCGCCGCGCGGGTCAGCGCGCGGTCCGACGTCCCGCCGACCATGATGGGCAGGTGCTGCGCCGGCCGGGGCTCGAAGACACCGACGTCGTACCCGTAGTGCTCGCCGCGGAACGGCCCGGATCCCTCGAAGAGATGACGTAGCAACCGGATGCCCTCGTCGGTGCGCGCCGCCCTGCTCGCATAGTCGGCGCCCACGGCAGCGAACTCGGCCCGGTCCCACCCGAGGCCCACTCCGAGGGTCAGCCGGGCGCCGGAGAGCGCGTGCAGCGTCGCCGCCTGTTTCGCGACCACGAACGGATTGCGCATCGGCAGCACCAGCACCGACGTGCCGAGACGGATGCGGTCGGTGCGAGCGGCGAGATACGTCAGCGCGATCAGGGGCTCGTAGACGCCGCCGTAGGTCGTGCCGTACTCCGCTGGCGGCAACACGTGGTCGGGCAGCCACGCCGTGTGGAAGCCGAGCTCCTCGGCCGCGACGCCGAGATCGACGAGCCGTTCGGGCGCCAGGTCGGCCGACTCGTCCGGTAACACCACCTGAAGATCCATGGCTGCGACGGTACGCAGATCCTGTCGGAAGGTCGCCCGAGAGGCAGGAACGCCGGCGCGCACCCTCGTAAGGTTGAGCCATGACGAAGGCCGAGACGTCGTGATCACCCCGGAGCCGGACGCCGGCGTGGTGGCGGTCAGCTTGAGCCCCACCCACACGTTCAGCAAGCCCAACGCCGAGGTCATCCGCCTGCTCACCGGCCTAGGCGTCGAAGGCGACGCCCATCTCGGCGTCACCGTCAAGCACCGCTCCCGGGTGGCCCGCGATCCGAGCCAGCCCAATCTCCGCCAGGTTCACCTGATCCACGCCGAGCTGCACGACGAGGTGCGGGCCGCCGGATTCGACGTCCGCCCCGGCGAGCTCGGTGAGAACGTCACCACCCGAGGCGTCGACCTGCTGGCGCTGCCGGTCGGGGCGCTCCTGCGCCTCGGCGAGGACGCCGTCGTCGAGGTCACCGGCTTGCGCAACCCGTGCACCCAGATCGACGACTTCCAGGATGGGCTGCTGCGGCAGGTCGTCGGGCGGGACGCCGACGGCAACGTCGTGCGCAAGGCGGGCGTCATGGGCGTGGTGCGGGCCGGCGGAGAGGTGCGACCGGGCGACCGGATCCGGGTCGAGCTCCCACAGCCGCCCCATCGCCGGCTCGACCGGGTGTGACCGGGGCGGGCTGATCGGGCCGGTGGGACCGCGGTCTTGTCCACAGGACGGCCCGCGCGACGCCGGGCAGGTGCCGTGAGGTCGTAGACTCGGCGACTGGTCTTCCGGCGCCGTCCGCATGCGCCGATCAACAGCGAAGTAGCGAGGAAGATGTCCGCGCCCAACAATGCCGCCGAGGCGAGCCGGATGCGCGACGACGCGCTGGCCGCGATCGGCGCCGCCACCACCCTCGACGAGCTCAAGCAGGCCCGTCTCGCCCACACCGGCGACCGCTCGCCGCTCGCGCTGGCCAACCGCGGCATCGGCGCCTTGCCGCCCGAGGACCGCAAGGATGCCGGCCGGGTCATCGGGGCCGCGCGCCGCGACGTCGCCGAGGCCGTGGCCGCTCGCCAGGCGGTCCTCGAGGCCGAGCGCGACGAGCGGGTCCTCGTCGAGGAGGCCGTCGACGTCACGCTGCCGTGGGATCGCGCCCCGCGCGGGGCGCGCCACCCGCTCACCACCATCCAGGAGCGTGTCGGCGACGTCTTCGTGGCCATGGGCTGGGAGATCGCCGAGGGCCCCGAGGCCGAGGCCGAGTGGCTGAACTTCGACGCGCTCAACATCGGGCCCGACCACCCCGCCCGCACCATGCAGGACACCTTCTTCGTCGAGTCCGAGGACTCCGGGGTCGTGCTACGTACCCACACCTCACCGGTCCAGGCGCGCACCATGCTCACCCGCACGCCGCCGATCTACGTGATCTGTCCTGGCCGCACCTTCCGCACCGACGAGCTGGACGCCACCCACACCCCGGTGTTCAGCCAGGTCGAGGGGCTCGCCGTCGACGAGGGCCTGACGATGGCGCACCTCAAGGGCACCCTCGACCACTTCGCATCGGCGATGTTCGGTGCGGGCATCACCACCCGGTTGCGCCCGTCGTACTTCCCGTTCACCGAGCCCAGCGCCGAGATGGACCTCCAGTGCTTCGTGTGCCGGGGCGCGTCGGTGGGCAACCCTGAACGACCCTGCCGCACGTGCGGCTCCGAGGGCTGGATCGAGTGGGGCGGCTGCGGCATGGTCAACCCGCGCGTCCTGACGGCCTGCGGCGTCGACCCCGAGCGCTACTCCGGCTTCGCCTTCGGGATGGGCCTCGAGCGCACGCTGATGTTCCGCCACGGCGTCGAGGACATGCACGACATGGTCGAGGGCGACGTCCGCTTCGCCGCCGCGTTCGGGATGGAGATCTGATGCGCGTCCCCCTGTCCTGGCTGCGCGAGTACGCCGACGTCCCGGCGGGAGAGCCTTCGCGCGAGGTCGCCACCCGGCTGATCCGGGCCGGCCTCGAGGTCGAGACGGTCCACGAGGCCGGCGCCGACGTCACCGGACCGCTCGTGGTGGGCCGGGTCCTCGACTTCGCCGAGGAGAGTCACAAGAACGGCAAGACGGTGCGCTGGTGCGCCGTCGACGTCGGGCCCGAGCTGAACCTCGACCGCTCGGACGAGGGCCTCGACCAGCCCTCGCGCGGCATCGTCTGCGGTGCCCGCAACTTCGCCGTGGGCGACCTGGTCGTGGTGTCGCTGCCCGGTGCGGTACTGCCCGGCGGCTTCGCCATCGCCGCGCGCAAGACGTACGGACACGTCTCCGACGGGATGATCTGCTCGGCCCGCGAGCTCGGCCTCGGCGACGACCACGACGGCATCATCGTGCTCGATCCCGGCGAGGGTGAGCCGGGTGACGATGCGATCGAGCTGCTCCACCTGCGTGACGACGTCCTCGACATCGCGGTCACCCCCGACCGCGGCTACTGCCTGTCGATCCGTGGCGTGGCCCGCGAGGCGGCGACCGCCTACGGCGTGCCGTTCCGCGACCCAGCCGCCGTCCGCCTCGAGCCCGACGGCGAGGCCGGGCGCACGGAGCCCGGCCAGTCCGCCGAGTCGGGCGGGGCCGCCGAGTCGGGCGGGGCCGGCGACGGCTATCCGGTGCGCATCGACGACGCCGAGCGCTGCCCGGTGTTCGTCGCCCGCACCGTCACCGGCTTCGACCCGAGCGCCCCCAGCCCACGCTGGCTCCAGCGGCGCGTCCAGCTCGCCGGCATGCGGCCGATCTCGCTGGCCGTCGACGTCACCAACTACGTCATGCTCGAGCTGGGGCAGCCCATCCACGGGTACGACCGCGACCAGCTCACCGGCACCATCGTGGTGCGCCGGGCCGCCGCGGGCGAGACGCTGACCACCCTCGACGGCGCCGAGCGCACGCTCGACCCTGACGACCTCCTCATCACCGACGACTCCGGGCCGATTGGCCTGGCCGGGGTCATGGGCGGCGGCACCACCGAGCTCAGCGCCGCCACCACGTCCGTGGTCATCGAGGCCGCCCACTTCGAGGCCACCGGCATCGCGCGCACCGCCCGGCGGCACAAGTTGCCCAGCGAGGCGTCCAAGCGCTTCGAGCGCGGCGTCGACCCGCAGCTGCCGGTCGCCGCGGCCGAGCGGGTGGCTCAGCTGCTGGTCGAGCTGGGCGGGGCCAAGCTCGAGCCGGGCCGGACGGTGGCCGGCGCTCCACCCGCGCCGGCCACGGTCGAGATCGACGCCGACCTTCCCTCGCGCGTGGTCGGCGTCGACTATCCGGCCGAGGAGGTCTCGGGCCTGCTCGCCGCGGTCGGGGCCCGGGTCACGCCGCTGGAGACCGGCCGGCTCGCCGTCGTGGCACCGTCCTGGCGTCCCGACCTCGCCGACCCGTACGACCTCGTCGAGGAGGTCGCCCGGCTGCGTGGGTACGACGCCGTGCCGTCGGTGCTGCCGGTGGCTCCGCCAGGACACGGCGTGAGCTTCGACCAGCGATTGCGTCGGCGGGTCGAACGAGCTCTGGCCGGATTCGGGCTGATCGAGGCGCCGTCGTACCCGTTCGTGGGCGAGGCCGATCTCGACGCGCTCGGGCTGCCCACCGACGACGCGCGCCGGATCGCCCTGCGGCTGGCCAACCCGATCTCCGAGGAGCAGCCGCTGCTGCGCACCACGTTGCTCCCGGGCCTGCTGGGCGCGCTGCGCCGCAACGTCGGGCGTGGCGCCACGGACGTGGCGGTGTACGAGTCCGGGCTGGTGTTCCGGCCCGAGCCGGGGGAGCGGGTGGTGCCGCCCAGGCTGCCGGTGGACCGCCGGCCCACCGACGTCGAGCTCGCGGCCCTCGAAGCCGCGCTGCCGGCCCAGCCGCGCCGCATCGCCGTGGCCCTGTGCGGAGCGCGTGAGCCGGCCGGCTGGTGGGGCCCGGCCCGCGAAGTCACGTGGGCCGACGCGATCGAGGCGGCCCGGGTGGTCGCCGACGCCGCGGGCGTGACCCTCCGCGTCGAGCGCGACGACCACGCGCCCTGGCACCCGGGGCGATGCGCGGCGCTGTTCGCGGGCGACACCCTCGTGGGTCATGCCGGCGAGCTGCACCCGCGGGTGATCGCGGCGCTCGGGTTGCCACCCCGCACGGTGGCCGCCGAACTCGAGCTCGGCCGGCTGGGCGCGGTGGACGCCCCGGTGACCGCCCCTGCGGTGTCGACCTTCCCGGTGGCCACCCAGGACGTTGCGCTGGTCGTCGCGGCCGACGTTCCGGCCGCCCGCGTCGAGGCCGCGCTGCGAGCCGGGGCCGGCGAGCTGCTCGAGTCGGTGCGCCTGTTCGACGTCTACGAGGGCGCCCAGGTCGGCGAGGGCCGCAAGTCCCTGGCCTACGCGCTGCGGTTCCGGGCTCCGGACCGCACGCTGACCGTCGAGGAGACCACCGCCGCGCGCGACGCGGCGGTCGCTCTCGCGGCCGAGCTGGCCGGTGCCGAGCTGCGGGGTTCGTGATGATCGCGCTGATCACCGGTGCCAACCGCGGCATCGGCCGCGAGCTCGCGCTGGGCCTGGCCCGGCGCGGGTGGGCGCTCGGCCTGCTCGGCCGCGACCTCGCGGCGGTCGAGGCGGTCGCGGGCGAGTGCCGGACGCACGGGGCCGAGGTCGCCGTGGCAGCGGCCGACGTC
>DATCVR010000311.1:0-10136 GCA_036566745.1 Jiangellaceae bacterium
CGTCTGCCGGCCCGGACCGCGCCCCGCCGCATGCGCTCAGGGCGAGCACGGCGGTCATGGCCGCCAGAACCTTCGTCGTACGCATCGCAGAGGATCCTTCCAATCTCGAATGGAGTCGGAAACGTATCGATCCGGCATCCAGACCGCTCCGCCATTCGGCCTGAACCGAAGGTCTCGCCTGCCGACAAGGGATGTCTGTACCGTCACCGGAAATGCCGAGCTCGCCACGGTCGATCGAAAAGGTGGACATGGAAGCGTCGAGGGTCTATCGCGGAACCCGGCGCGTCGTCATGGCGGCGGTGTTCGTGGTCGCGGCGGCATTCTTCGCTGGAGTGGCCATTCTGTCGGCGGGCGACGCGGGGACTCCAACGACTCCGGCGAATCTGGTCTGGTGGCTGATCGTGGCGCTCTTCGTCGCCTTCGCGTCTCGCTTTCTGTTCATGAGGGCCGTGGCCACGCCGGACGGTCTGAAGGTCCACGGGCCGCTCGGGACCGCGAGTTTCGGGTGGGACGAGATCGTCGCGATTCAGGTCGCCGACACCGAGACCGACGCCACCTGGCTGACGGTTCGGGCGCCGGTCCTCCTGCTCGCGAGCGGTCTGTCGGTGGAGGTGACTCCGGCGGCGACGTATCGGCGCTCCGCCGCTCGCCGCATGGCGGGCGAACTGGAGGCGCTCCGGCGGCTCCACACGACCTGAGACCCGCCCCTGTGTGCACAGAGGGAGATCCGCATGCCTGACTGCCACTTCTACGTGGGAGAGGCCCGAGGAGCTGTGGCGCAGTGCTCGTGAGCAGTCGGAGTGGCACCTGCGCGACAAGCGAGTGTTCCTCGTCATCCGGACAGCCTCCAGGAGATCACACCAGACCAGGCCGGCGAGCTCGAAGCGGACCGACAGCGGCTGTGTCGCAACTGGGTCGGCCATGAGGCGTGGCCACCGATGGTCTATCGCACTCGCCGGTTGCCGGCTGTCGACGAGGTGTTCGGCCGCAGCAACCGGTGGACCGCGACCGGCACGATCTCCGAGTTCCTGGTTCCCGGGCCCCACCATGCCCCGATCTTGGAGGAGATCGACTACGAGACGGCCGAACTCATCATCCAGGAGACCCGCGCCATCACCGGAGCGACCGCGCTGTGAACCCGCGCCTGACCAGGGACGCACCGTGCTTCGGTGAGCGCCGAACGTTCTGTCGGGCGCCGGCGCGTCCTCGTAGGTTGGCACGGCTCGGAACGACCGCGTCGCCTCCCACGGGAGTCGCGGACGTGGCGCCGAACTCGTTCCAGTCCGAGAGGTGGATCATGCAGAACGAGAGAACCCCGGCTGAACGCGGCACCGTGACAGCTGCGCCGGGTGTCCGTCCGTTTCGGATCGACGTTCCCGAACGCGATCTCGACGATCTTCATGCCCGGCTGTCCAGTACGAGATGGCCGGACGAGCTGCCGGATGACGGGTGGTCGCGGGGCGTGCCGGCGAGGTATCTCCGGGAGCTGGCCGAGTACTGGCGGCACGGCTTCGACTGGCGCGCGCACGAGGCGAAGCTCAACGACTTCCCGCAGTTCGTCACGGAGATCGACGGCCAGGACATCCATTTCGTGCACGTCCGTTCGCCCGAGCCCGATGCGCTGCCGCTGATCGTCACGCACGGCTATCCCAGTTCGGTGGCGGAGTTCACGAAGATCATCGGTCCGCTCGCCGACCCTCGAACCCATGGCGGCGACGCGGCCGACGCCTTCCATGTCGTGGTCCCGTCGCTTCCCGGATTCGGCTTCTCCTCGCCGCTACGGGAGTTCGGATGGGACGCCTCTCGCACGTCGCGAGCATGGGTGCAACTGATGCATCGCCTCGGCTACGAGCGCTACGGCGCCCACGGCGGCGACATCGGCGCCGGAGTGTCGGGCGACCTCGGGATCCACGACCCCGCCGGCGTTCTGGGTGCTCATGTCAGCACCGACCCGACCGGGCTCGCGCTCATCGAGGGCTTGCTGCCGGAGGAGTCGGACGACCTGACCGACGCACAGAAGGCCCGGCGGGCGGAACTTCACGCCTGGGGAGCCGCCGGGCGCGGCTATCTGCAGATCCAGTCCACCCGACCGCAGACACTCGCGTACGCGCTCACGGACTCACCGGTGGCACAGCTCGCCTGGATCGTCGAGAAGTTCCAGGAATGGACCAATCCAGCTGCCAACCTGCCCGAGGATGCCGTTGAGCTGGACCAGTTGTTGACCACTGTCAGCATCTACTGGTTCACCCGAACGGGCACGTCAGCGGCCAACTTCATCTACGAGGCCGCGCATGCGGTCCGGGACTGGGGTGCGAGGTCGCCAGCACCCATGGGCATGGCGGTGTTCGCCGCCGACAACCTGATGCGCTACACCCTCAATCGGGATGGGCACCTCGCGCACTGGTCGGAGTTCGATCGTGGTGGGCACTTCCCCGCGATGGAGGTGCCCGACCTCCTGGTGGGTGACATCCGTGCCTTCTTCACGGGCTTCCGCCGGCACCGAGGTTGAGCCGGACGACCTCAGCCGGTCCGCTCGGATCCCTTGTCCCAGGTCGCCCACTCGCGCTCGATCTGGCGCATCAGGGCGGGGTAGACGATCAGGTAGCGGAACGGCTTGATCGCCACCATATAGAGACTGCCGAACCGGCCGTTGGGGCGCACCAGCACGGCCATCCGAGCCCGGAATCCGCCCGAACCGTCCGGAATCGCGGCGAGGTGCATCACCCCGTGCATGGTGCGGTTCGCGATCTCCGCGGCGTATTCGTCGTCGGTCAGGTACAGCGGCGTGAACGGCGAGGAGGACGAGGGCGTCGGCACGGGGGTGTCGCGGAGGTCGGCGGGGAGCCGCTCGCGCAAGCTGGCGACCCGGCCACCGATGCCGCTGTCGTCACGGTCCCAGCCCAGCACTGCCCCGAGCTTCCAGCGGACGGCGAAGAGGAACCGGGCGATCGGCGACGGGCTGTCGTCCGGGCTGCCCGTGGCGAAGTGGCGCACGGCGTCCGGGAAGTCGTCGGGCCCTCCGGTGGCCGGTAGGTCCCACACGTCCTCGACCCGGAAGTCGGGCGTGAGCTCGTGGATCCGCCAGGGGCGGTCGGTGTGCTCCGTGACTGGAACGCGCATCGTGGTCTCCTTTTCCATACGGTGCCGTATGGAAAAGGTATGATCGCTGGTCCCGGCTGTCAATCGGCAGCCGGTCGGCAGTGTGGCCCGGGTGCTGGGGGAGGCATGGCGAAGCTGCAGACACCGCGCGAGCGGTGGATCCAGGAAGGCTGGCGCGCGCTAGCCGCCGGAGGTCCGGACGCGGTGCGGATCGAGGCGATCGCCGCATCCATCGGCGTCACCAAGGGCGGCTTCTACTGGCATTTCGCCGACCGGCAGGCGTTCCTTGCCGAGTTGATCGAGGCCTGGGAGCGGGCCGTCACCGACGACGTGATCGACCGGGTCGAGACCGCCGGTGGTGACGCCCGGGCCCGGCTCCGCGAGCTGTTCGGGATCGCGATCGCCGCTCCAGAGCTGCTCTCGCTCGACCTCGCGATCCGCGACTGGGCACGACGCGACTCGTCGGTGGCGGTCGCCCTCAAGCGGGTCGACAACCGGCGAATGGACTACTTGCGCACCCTCTTCGGCGACGTCTACGCCGATCCCGACGAGGTCGAGGCGCGCTCGCACCTCGTGTTCGCGCTGTACGTCGGGGGCCACTACGTGGCGGCCGACCACGGTGGCCGGACCCGCGAAGAGGTCGACGCGGCGACGCTCGAGCTGCTGCTGCGCTGACGGCCCACGGAGCGGCGCAGCAAGAAATGTGGAGATAGTCCGAAATCCCGCCAGTAATCGCCTGAATGCGCCGGTCTTCGAATCTTCCATGCGCATGGCGAATGTGGGCAAGTCCTATCTACGCCACGTCAGTCATATTGCCGTGACAGACGGTCTACGTCAGGTTTGCAGAGCTGAATCAGGGGCTTGGGCACCCGCGGGTGCCGTGAGCTGTTTCGAGAGAGGTTCACCGTGCGACCTGAATACGGACGTTTCCGCCGTTGTGCTGCCGTGGCGGGATTGAGCGTGATGGCCGTGGTGCCGTTCGCGCCCGCCGTCGCGGCGCCCAACGGCTCCGACGGCCAGGCCGACGCCGACGCGCTCCGCAGCGCCGCCCTGTCCACGGGCGCGGTGATCGTGGTCAGGGACGGCGACACCGTCGAGCACTACGGCAGCGGGACGACCCAATTCGGCGCCGACGACGTGCCCGACGGCGACGATCAGTTCCGGGTCGGCAGCAACACCAAGATGTTCGTGTCGACCGTCCTGCTGCAACTCGTCGACGAGGGGCGGCTCGAGCTCGACGCCCCGATCGCCGACTACCTCCCCGGCCTGGTGACCGGCAAGGGCATCGGCGAGACGAAGATCACCGTGCGCCAGCTGCTCCAGCACACCAGCGGCCTGGCCGACAACCTCACCGTCGACGTGATCTTCGATCCCACGCTGCAATGGTTCCCGCCCACGCCGGAGCAGATGGTGTCGTTCGGCCTCCGCCACGGTTCACAGTTCGAGCCGGGGACCGACTTCACGTACTCGAACACCGGCTACACGATTCTCGGTCTGCTGGTCGAGAAGCTCACTGGTCAGCGCATCGGAGAGGCGATCGAGGAGCGGATCACCGCGCCCCTCGGCCTGGACGAGACGAGCTACGCCTACGCCGGGATGAAGCAGATGCAGGGGCCGCACTTTCGCGGGTACCTCGGCGTCCCGCCCCTTCTGTTCGAGGTGTCCGGCCACGAGCCTGGCCTGTGGGCCGGGGCGGGTGCGTTGGTCTCCTCCGGTGCGGACCTGACCGCGTTCGTCGACGCGCTGCTCGGCGGGAAGCTCCTCAGCGCGGAGATGCTGGACGAGATGCAGGCCACCTTCGCCGATTCCGGCTACGGACTCGGCATCGCGCGGGCCGACCTCTCGTGTGGCAGTGCCTGGGGGCACTCCGGACATGTGCCCGGGTACACGAGCTTCTCCTTCTCGAACGGCCAGGGCGCGTCGGTGTTCGCGGCCATCAACACCAGCGCGACCGACCTCACCAGTCCGGCCGACGAGGTCGCCCGGATCGTCAACTCCGCCTTGTGCGGACCGGATGCCGGTGGCCAGGCGCGATTCTCCGAAGGGCTCACCGCCGAGCTCACGAATGCGGCAGAGGTGTCCCGGACACATCGCCTCTCCAGGACCACCACCGACGCTCAGGACTGATCGGCTCTCGGCGACGAGGGGAGGTGATCCGAGACAAAGGCGCTGGCCGGCGAGATTCGGTCGACAGCCAGGTCACCCGCATCACTCCACCATTTCCCGAGTTCACATATTTCACATAGAGGAAAGGGACACAGCTCATGTTCCTCAAGAAGTTGTCGGCCGGCCTCGCCGCGGCAGCGTCCGCCGCGGTGATGATGATCGCGGTCGGTGCACCGTCCGCGGCCGCCGATCCCGAGGGCCAGAACCACTACTACATCGAGGTCGGTGGCACCGGCTCCGCGCTGCCGCACCCCGACTGCACGAGCACCTACCAGGCCGTCAACGAGCGGCTGCGGGCTCAGGGCGACATCCCGGTCCCCGTCTGCTACGCGGCCAGCTTCTGGCCGTTCATCGGCAGCGACAACGCCCAGCCTGCTCCGTTCGCGCCGACGTACGACGAGAGCGTGCAGGACGGCTGGCGCAACGGCAACGGCGACCCGATGCCGTCGGGTGTCGCGGAGACTCTCCGCGTCGCCACCGAGACCCACCGGAACGACCCGTCCGCGCGGATTACCATCGTCGGCTACTCGCAGGGCGCGGACGTCGCCGACCGGGTGCTCGAGAAGATCGCCAACAACGAGACCGAGATCCCGCGTGAGCTGGTGAACGGCAAGCTCTACGCCGACCCGAGGCAGCCCGAGACCGGTCTGTGGCGCTTCCTTCCGGTGGGCACCCACGTCCCGGTCATCCGGCTCACGTCCCCCGGGCTGGGCCCGGTCGACTTCCCGGGCATGGAGGTCGAGCGGCACTGCATCCAGACCGACGGCATCTGCGACGCCACCACGCTCGAGGGGATCGGCGGGTACTTCGTCCAGCACCCGCGCTACCAGGAGCCCGGCGGGATCATCGACCGGACGATCGACACCGGCGGCAACGGGGTCGTGTGGCACGAGCGGTACTGAGCTCGCGCTGAGACCTGTGTGACGCAGGCTCCGCCGCACGTATCGCCGCGCGTATCGCCGGGCCGTGGCTGGGCTCCAAACCCAGCCACGGCCCGGCTCTTTTCATGCTCTAGCCTCACCGATGTCCAGAACGCTGAGGGTGAGGCCAGAGCATGTTCGATGTCTTCGACCCCAAGTCCGACCATGGTCGTGTTTATCGGGCGTTAGTGTCGGAGGCGCGGACCTCGGTCGGGTCGCTGGTCATGCGGACAGCTCTTCCGGAGGCCGCCGTTCGGGACGCCCTCGCGGAACTCCAGAAGGCCGATGTCGCGGTCGCCGTCGACTCGCTGGGTGAGGTCTGGGACGCCAAGCGCCCGGACATCGTCGCCGCGAGCGTGCTGCGGCGTTTCGAGGACTGGCGGGTCCGGCTGCACGAGGCGGAAGCCGACCTCACCGAGGTCTTCCGCTTCGCCCGCCGCCAGAACCTCGGCGCCATGGACGTGGAGCTGCTCGACCGCGATGCCACCTCCAGCCGGTTCCGCAAGATCCAGGAGGGTGTGCGGACCCAGGTGCGAGCCATCGATCGTCCGCCGTACTACTGGGACGAGGCCGAGATCACCCGGCAGGAACGGCTGCAGACCGAGCAGATGGCCGCCGGCATCCGGTATCGCACCATCTATCAGGAATCCGAGAGCGACTCGCCTATTCGAAATGCCGGGATGATGCGCACCGTCGCCCACGGCGAGAACGCGCGTGTCCTGGCCGATCCTCCGGTCAAGCTCACCATCGTGGACGACGAGTTGGGCATTCTCGCGCTCGATCCGCCGGCCGGGGCCGAAGGGACGTTGGCCGCATTCCTGGTGCACCAGTCGCCCCTGCTCAACGTGCTGATCAACGTGTTCGAGTCGCTCTGGCGGCTTGCCGTCCCGATCAACCTCGCCCGGGTGAACCAGGCGCTCAGCGACCGCGAACGCGAGATCCTCACCCTCATGGCCAGTGGTGCCACCGACGACGCCATCGCGCGCCGGCTCGGGCTGTCGCGGCGTACGGTCGTCCGGTACGTGGGGAAGCTGCTCGAGCAGCTGGGCGCGACCACCCGGTTCCAGGCCGGTGCCCAGGCCGCTCACCGCGGCTGGCTGTGACGATCGGTCGGGACGCCCGGTCATTGCCGGCCGCCGTTCAGTCCCCGGGCGACGCCAGGTCCAGCACCAATGACGCCACGGCCAGGGCGAGGAACACGTTCGCGAGGCCGAACTGCGGGGAGTAGTCGGCGGCGCGGACGTGCGTGTACAGGGCGCAGACGAAGAACAGGACGAGCCCGATGGCCGCGGCGGTCCCGATCAGCGGCATGCCTGCGAGACCGACCAGCAAGCCGGCCGCGCCCAGCGTCTTGAGGGTGCCGATCGGGAACGTCAGCCACGACTCCGGCACGCCGGCCTTCACCATCCCCGGCAGGATCGGTGCCCAGTGGAGGAGGGCGGCGATCCCCGAGAACGCGTTGGCGGCGACGGTCACCAGAGCGACCACGGTGTAGGCGGTGGTCACGAGCGGTCCGGTCCGAACGCGGCGGCGTGGTCGGCGACCCATGCGGCGTACGTGCGGGCGGGTCGGCCCAGGATCCTCGCCACCTCGCCGGTCGGGGGATGTTGCGGGTGATCGGCATACCTCGCGTAGCGCGACATCAGCGCGGTGACGAACGGCTCGGGGAAGCCGTGCTGAAGCATGCCCTGGGTGGCTGCGGCCGGGGGGATCTCGGCGAATCGCAGTGGCCTGCCGATGACGTCACCGATCACGGCGACCATGGCCGCGTGGGACAGCGAGTCCGGGCCGGTCAGCTCCAAACGTTGTCCCACCAGGGCGTCCGTGAGCAGTGCGTGGGCGGCCACCGCGGAGAGGTCCCGCTCGTCGATCGGCGATTCCTCGAACGCCGCGTACACATAGCGGACGACGTCGCCGGCACGGATCTGGTCTCCCCAGGCGTGAAGGGTGTTGACGGCGAACGTGGCGGCCCGAAGGCTCACCCACTCCAGACCGCTGTGGACTGCCGCGTCCTCGGCTTCCTTGTTCCGGTCGCCGCGGAATCGGGACGGCTGGTCGGCGAGGTCGTCGTCGATGTTCGCCGCGGACAGGGCCACGATCCGTCGCACTCCGAGCTCGGCGGCGAGTGCGGCCAGCTCGTCGGCGGCGTCTCCGGCGGCCCGCGGGTGGAGGAACAGGGCCGTGGCGCCCCGCAGCGCGTCGGCGATGGTGTCCGGCTTCGACGGGTCGCCCTCGACGACCTCGACCTGCGCCGGGAAGCCTGCGGCCTGCGGGTCGCGGGTGACGGCGCGAACGGCCGCGCCCTCGGCACTGAGCTGGCCGACCAGGGGGCGTCCGACGGTGCCGGTTGCTCCGGTGATCACGATCATGACGTTGCCTTTCGTCCGTACACGACGTTGATTCCCCGGTATCGTGTAGTTGGTGAGCCGTATAATACGAGGAGCATAACATATGAATTCCAAACTATCGACGGACGCGGACGAGCGACGACGTCGACGGCGGCTCACCACCGAGATCAAGGAGTCGCTCCGGGGGTTGAGTACGCAGCTGTCTCTGCTCAACCACCAGGTCGGCGCCCAGGTCGATCTCAAGGACGTCGACTTCGACTGCCTCGAACTGATCAACCGGCACGGACCGCTCACCCCGAGCGCCCTCGCCCGCACCGCTGGGCTGCACCCCGCGACGATGACCGGCATCCTCGACCGGCTCGAACGCGGCGGCTGGATCTCCCGCGACCGCGATCCCTCCGACCGTCGCGCCGTCCTGGTTCGCTCGCTGCGCGACCGCAACGCGGAGATCTTCGGCCTCTTCTCGGGGATGAACTCTTCGATGGACGAGCTCTGCGGCGAGTACGGCGAGGCCGAGCTCGAGCTGCTCGCCGACTTCCTGCGCCGCACCACCAGCGCTGGTCGCGCAGCCACCGACGAGTTGGCCGGCGACTAGCGTCCTGCCACGTGGAGCGCTCGCGCTGTGTCGAGGGAGCGGCGGTTCCACCGGCTAGAGTCGTCGGGATGCCAGGGCCGACCGCAGGAAGAGCCGTAGCCCGTGGGTAGGGCCCGCACGCTCGCTCAGGTGTACCGACACTTCGGTGAGGTCGACGCCGCCGGAACATCGCCGCTTTACGAGCGTGTCGCCGTCGCCCTGAGCGAGTCCGACGAGGCGATGCGAGCCGTCGAGGCGGCGCCGGCGCGCAAACGGCACCCCACGGTGATCCTCGCCGCGCTGCACGACCTCGCCCTCGCCGGTCGCGCCCCGGCACTTGCCGCGGCCTATGCCGCTGGGGACGGCGAGGCTGCCGCTGGTGCGGCGATCGACACGCTGCTGCGGATGACCGACTCTGTCGTGGCCATCGCCGTGCGCCGGCAGACGCGGGCCAACGAGACCGGCCGCTGCGCCGTGCTGTATCCGGCCATTGCCGAGGCGGCGCGCCGGGCAGGCGGGAACGCGGTTGGCCTGATCGACGTGGGCTGTTCGGCGGGGTTCAATCTCAATGTCGATCGCGTTGGCATCACCTACAGCAACGGACAATCGCTGGGCGACGAGTCATCTCCCGTGCAGCTGTCGTCGTCGATCGTGGGAGACCGGCCCATCCCGACGCGGGCGATGCCCGAGGTCGTCGCCCGGATCGGTGTCGACCTCGATCCGGTCGACGTGACCGACGCGGACGACGCCCGATGGTTGCGCGCCTGCCTGTGGCCGGATCAGCCGGAGCGGGTCGCGAGGCTCGAAGCGGAGATGGCCTTGGCGGCGACGGCCCCTCCGCTGCTGCACGGTGACGCCGTCGACGTCCTGCCCGACGCCTTCGCCCGCGTGCCCGCGGACGCCCTGCCTGTCGTCACCACGACGTGGGCGCTGTCGCACTTCCCGCTCGAGAGCCGCCTGCGCTTCTTGCATCGCCTCGACGAAGCGGCGGCCGGCCGGGCGGTGGCGTGGGTGTCGGTCGAGGGGGTC
>DATCVR010000312.1:0-6508 GCA_036566745.1 Jiangellaceae bacterium
AAGCTCGCCACGAGCCTCACGGAGGAACCGCTCCAAGTCGTCGACGTTGTTGAACTCGGTGATCTGCACGGTGGTGGTGCCCCTTCCAGTGGTGGTGGTGGTGCTGGTCGGTCGGTGTTCCTCGATCCAGGCGTCGAGGTCATCCACCCGGTAGCCGTCCTGGTCAATCGGGCCGGTGTAGCCGGAATCGCGGAGCTGGAAGAACCGGCCGTCGGCGGTGTCGGGGTACTCGGGGTTCAGGTCCAGCCCTTCGACGTGCCCGCTCGACTCGGGTTCCTCGGTGGCGGGCTCAGGGGGCGAGGTGGGTTCGGGGTTGGTGGGTTCGGGGTTGGCCTCCTCGGTGCTGTTGTTGCGGCGTTCCTGGCGGTTGCGGATCTTCTCGGCGAGACGAGAGGCCATGCGGCTCGACCATGCGCTGGTGGCGCGCCCGTGGTCGCGGACCCAACGGGCACCACGGCCAGCCCCGCGGGCGCCGGCCACCACGCCGTTGCCGAACTGGCCGCCGGCCTGCCCAGTGGCCGCGCCAGCCGAGCGAACCCCACGAGCGCCCCGCTTGATGCGCGACCACGGGTCGCGGCCCTGGCTGCGAGCCGCCCGGGCGGCCTTCGTGCCGGCCTTCCAGCCCTTCACCGCGGCGCGGACCCGGTTGCCCTTGCGCGCCTTGCGGCCCGCGCGCCAGGCACGACGAGCGCCGCGCGTGAGCGCCAGCGTCGTGCCGTCGACCGGCGCCGCCGCGTAGGCGGCGCCGATCAACAACGCGATGGTCAGGGGATCCACGTCAGCTCACCCACGAAGTGACGAGCGTCGTCATGCCCTCACCGGCCCACGTGGTGACCGAGCGCAGGAACTCACCCAGCCCACCCGGGACGACCACCAGCAGCGACGGCAACACCAGACCGGTGATGACCAGCCAGTCCGGCGGGTCGAGCTGGAACCACGAATCGGGGAGCATCGCCCCGATCCACAGCAGCGCGAGCAGGGCCACGATGACCCACATGACCGTCGAGCCGATGACCACGACGGCGGCCTGGTCAGTAGCCCTGGAAGCCCAGCCGAGCACCGAGTCAGCGACGTCGCCGATCCAGCCCGACATGCCGATCAGCCCGGCCCCCATGAACGCCGCGCCCGCCAGGCGGACGAGGACGAAGTCCACCCGCTCCGGGGTGAAGCGCATCAGGAACATCAGGATCGCGCCGATGCCGGCGAGCGTTACCCACGTGATCGCTCCCATGGTTCCTCCCTTCTGCGTCCGGTCAGGACGCGACGTCGAGGCGACGTCCGTCGTCGCCCGTGTCGGTTGCGTTGAGCCGGGGTGCCCTGGCCGGTGTCGGCCTCACGGCCACGGCACCCCGAGTCGGTTGGGTGGGAATGAGGTGCGGGTGCGCGGCTGCCAGGTGCGCGTCCGCCTCACCCGCGGCCGCGGCCCAGGACGGCTCGCTGTGGGCGAACCCGGCCATCGGCAGCGGGCACACCCGGCACGACCACAGCCAGCACCCGCGCTCGCGGTCGCGGTTGATCCGGCACGGCCGCTCGACGTGGAGGCGGGTCATGCCGCACGCTCCCGGTCGACGTCGGCGATCGCGCCGAGAACGGAGAGCTGACCGGGGATCTCCACGCGGAGATCACGCACCCGCTTGGCGCGGTCAAACCCGATCCCGAGAGCGCTCTGTACGGCCCGCACGGACGGATTGGCAGGCAGCTCACGGGCCGCGATCAGCTCGTGCATGCGCTCGTGGAGCTGTGCGTCCGTCAGCGCCCGCGCAGCGCTCTCGGGAGCGCTCTCGGTCGTGCTCCTGGGGGCGCTCTTCGGGGCGCTCTTGGTGCGCGGCTGAGAGCGCTTCTGAGCCGCCACCGGGGTGCTCTCGGGAGCGCTCACGGTGGCGCTGTCCGGTGTGCTCTCAGGTGCGCTCTCGATCGCGGCCGCGTGGGTGCTCTCAAGAGCGCTCACGGCCGGGGTGCTCTCGACCCGGAGGTCGAGATCGGCCAGACGCGGCGCGGGAGCGCCGCTGCTCTCGGTCCACGGATCGGCAGCGGTGATCGACTCATCGATCACGCCGATCAGGTACGCGGTCGCGGCCGCGCCCACCGGGCCGATCGCGTGCGCGATCATCGCTCCGAGAACGCCAGCCACGGCACCGACGCCCCAGCCGCCGGCCGGGGTACCGGCCGGGATCGCGGCCAGCAGGTTGAGCACGACGCTCGTGCTCAGGCAGCCCGCCGCGATGCCCTCCGCGCCCGGGGCCATCCGGCCGCCCGACGTCGCCAGCCGAGCGCGGGCGATGATGACCCACACCACCGCGCCGATCAGCACCGGCTCCAGCAGCCACAGCGCCCACCACATCGGGTCGCCAGCGTCGACGCCCATGAGGCGGGCCGCGCCGTGCTGCACACCGGTGGTCGACCAGGCCGCGAACCCCAGCAGCACCGGCACCAACACCCGCATGTTCAGGGAGCGGGTGCGCTCCAGGCGCAGCGCCCGGGCCTCGCCGGTCTGCGACATCGCGGCCGCGACCCGAGTGCGCTCCCCGGTGTGCCACGTCTCCCGCCGGGAACGGGCCATCTCCGCGTCCGCACGACGCGACGCCTCACGCTCGGCACGGGCCAGCTCGGCCGCCCGCGCAGCCTCGGCAACATCAGCCCGGGCGCGCTTGTGCTCGGCCTCAGCCTCCAGCCGCGCCAACTTGTCCGCGCGACGCGCAGCAGCGACGTCTCGCTTCTGCTGGAGCATCCGTTCCAGATCCTCAACCGACTCGGCCGCCGGCGTCGACGCGCTCCCCCGCATCACGCGCTCACCTCGGCGGCGAACTCCGAGAGCAGCGAGTCGAGGATGTCCCGTGCCGCCTCACGGCGAGCGTGGAAGCTCTCAAGCGTTTCCTTCGGCAGGCGACCACGCACCCACAGATCAGGCTCGGTCTGCGACATGACGAACGCGAGCGCGTCGATGTCCGCCGTCAGAGGCGGTTCATCGGCGCTCGGCAGCGGGATGATGGACATCTGGGCCAGCTCCTAACGTGGGTGGTCCGGATGCGGCCTCGGTGTTCACCCACCGGGGCCGCTTTGTTGCCTGACGTGTATGGTGTCCTAGGACACCAGTAAGTGTCAATGGCCTTGTCTCTAGGATTTTTGGTGTCTAGGACACTTCGCACGAAAGGGGCCGCGCTCATGGCCGAAATTCAGCGAGTAGCTGCGCCCTATGCGCAGATCGCACAAACCATCCGCGAAGAGATCTACGCAGGTCGACTGCGCCCAGGCGACACGGTGCCTAGCGTCCGCGAGCTAGCCGCCGAGTACGGGGTGAGCCGTAACACCGCCGACAAGGCGCTCTCTGCGCTGCGGTCGGAGGGCGTCGTCGTCGCGATCGTCGGCGTTGGAACACAGGTCGCCGACCAGGCACCCACCGTCCAGACCGGCGGTACACGTATCCGGCGAATGCTCAGCACCGGCCGGTCCACCCGCGTCGGGGAGCGGTCCGAGATCCTGTCCTCCGAGCTGACCGCTGCTCCTGATGACGTAGCCGTAGCGCTCAACATCGAGGCCGGCAGTCCGGTTGTGCGACGTCGACGTCGATTCCTCGACGAGTACGGCGTAGCCGCGATCTCGACGTCTTGGCTGGCTGGATCTCTGGCCGATGTAGCACCGGAGCTCCTGAGCCCCAAGAGCATCGAAGGTGGCACCATCGGGGCCGTTTCCCGAGCGACCGGACGTCAGCCGGCCCCCGGCCTCGACACGGCCAAAGCTCGGCTGGCCACCGAGGAAGACGCTGAAGCCCTTGGACTCGACCTGCCATCAGCTGTGCTCGTCGTAGAGACACGACTCTCCGACGAAGACGGCGTGCCGTTGGAGTTCGGTGTCGACGTCATCGGCCCCGACCGGCCATGGACGGTCGGCTACGACCTCAGCCTCGGCTGACAACGCGAACAACACACGCAAGATCGGTCCGCGACGGTTTCCGTCGCGGACCGATCTATCGAGGCACGCTTACGGCTAAGCGATTCGTGACGTCACGCGTGAATGTGATCAGTCGTCCTTGCGTGACGGGTTGGCGCGGGTCCAGATCAACGACCAGTGATCCTGTGCAGCGCGTCCGGTTATGCCACCAGTAGCGCGTCCGATCTCGTCCCAGCTGGCCCCATGAGTGAGCGCGTTGATCACGCCCCCCATGGGGTCGTTGCCTGCCTCGTGCGCCTCACGAACCCGAGATAAGGCCGATTCCTTGCGCTGCTCGCGCTCGCTCTCGGTGAGCATCACTGAGGCGTCCTCACGCTGTGTCGCGGCGACGTCATGGTGTGCGGCGTCGCGATCCTCCGAACTGCGGCGGTCACTCACCTACGTGCTTGCCGAACCGCTGAAACGCAGCCTGGCGGGTGGTGCCGAGTGCGATTCCGATCATCGACCAGGTATCGCCGGCCGCGCGTGCTTCGGCTACCGCGTCGCGCAGCTCCTGCTCGCTGGCAGCAAGGCGCTTGCGGGCAGCGGCGATCCGGCGCATGTGCACGGCGTCGCGTGCCGGCGTGGTCGCCGGGTCTAGATCGTCGAGCCAGCGTTCAACGTCGCTGTTGGCAGTCTTGGTGCTCAATCCATGCCGATCGTGTCCTCCTTCGGTCGCCCTCGCGAGGGCGGCTCGGCCAGCGACTGGCCTCGCCTCGTCATCGGTTCAGGTAGTCGTAGAACTTCGGTCGCAGCACATCCGCATGGATGATCCGCGACGTCGGCCCGTCGTCGACGACGATCAACTCCAGGAGTCGGCCACTGTGGTCGGCTCCGATGACCAGCGTTCGAATCTCGCCGTCGTACTCCTGCTCGACCACGCGAAACGCGTTGTCCAGCGCGTGGAGCATCTCGTCGTCGGCTATCCCGTGCTTGCGGGCCGACTCCGCGATCTCCACCCCCACTACTCAATGCCCTTCACACGCGTAAAGGCTACGTTTACAGAGTCCAACGCGTCAAGGCTTCCTTTACATTCACGCGGGGCAACGTCGGGCTCAGCGACCCGATAGGTCGTCGATTGCCGCGTTGATGGGGCCCGCCACGTTGCGCACCGCTTGCAGCGTGTGCGTCGCCTCGACCCGGAACTCCCCCGTGGCGTTGGTGCTCTTCGCGATCTGGTTGATGTTGACGGAGACCGCCGCCAACAGGCGATGGATGGCGAACAGCTCGATCATCGCCTGGCGCCGCTGCGTGGGCGTCTCACTCGCATCATCCGACAAGGCCGCCTCAACCAGCAGGCGCGGCACACTGACGCCATGCTGCTCGGCCAGCTGGGCAAGCCGCTCATGCTCTTCAGCGCTCACCTTCACGCGATGCCAATGCTCTCGACCGCCGACTACGTTCGCCCGCCGCCGCCGTTGCACCTGGCGGCCTGCCGAACCAGGCACCTTCTCCGTTGCCACCCGGACCCCTCCGATGCCCAGCGCACAGCGACCCGAGCCCATCCCGGGGCGCCGCCCAAGCCGTTAGGGCACCTAACCGTATAGCTTGCTCCGCAGCACGTCGCTCACCGCCTGGCGCGCGCTTTCCAGATCGACTGGAACCGCGATGATCTTGCCGATAGCGTGCAGGATCGCCTGGTTCCGACGTTGGTCCCACATCGCTATACGGGACGCCGATTGTCGCGTTCTCCGGGTCCGGACCTATCCGGTACGGCATCATCCGACTCGTCGCAGTGGATTCCGGGGGGGATCATGAGCGAGATCAACAGTCCAGTGCCACCACCACCGCCAGAGCTGCCACCTGAGCCACCAAGGCATAAGCGGCGGTGGCTGGCCCCGACGATCGTCGGCGCTGTCGTCGCCCCGCTAGCGTTCCTGGCCGGCCTGATCGCCGCCCAGGACGGCAAGCCGGAAACGACGGCAGAGTCCTCGTCAACCAGCCAGTCAGGGGCGGCCGAGCCTTCGACAGAGCCGGCCGATGACCCAGCCCCGGCCCCACCACCGCCTCCCCCCGCCCCCACGTACGGGGAGCCAGAGATCGCGGACTTTGCCCTCACGGTCTATGAGACGGAGCGAAAATGCTTCGGCTCGGCTGGGTGCCATGTGAACTTCACGATCGACCTCACGAACCTTTCGACGAAGGACTTCGATCCAGCCAAGACGTACGACCTGCGCTACCAGGTCACGGGCGGCGAGGATGAATACCTATCGACGCTCGAGCTCAACGGGGACACCTACCAGAATCACGAGGAGTTCCTGACCGTTCCGGGCGAAGGCGACAAGCTCACGGCCACCGTGCTGGATATCCGGGAGCGGTGATCGACCAGGATCTACTCAGCTTCCGCGACAGTTGGCACTCGAACTGAGCTGCTGCACACGACCGTCGAGAAACGACCGATCTGACGGCCGGCGGATCTCCGCAAGGGGGACAGAACGGCCGATGGCCCGGGGCAATCGCCCCGGGCCATCGGTGAACGTGACGCGTCTCAGACCTGCTGAGTGATCGTCCCATTCGGATTGCGCCGCGCCGTGGCCGCCGTGACGAACTTGCCAGTCGAGGCGGAGCGGTTCACCGCGCG
>DATCVR010000313.1:0-3962 GCA_036566745.1 Jiangellaceae bacterium
GCCCTCACCGCGATGACCACCCTGACCGGGCTGGACGAAGCCGACGCCGCGTGGCTGCTGATCGAGCAGTGGACCGCCCGGCACGACGGGGCGCACGAGACCCGCGACGACGAGGACTGGTGGACCCGATGACCGCCCGCATCGTGTTCGTGGACATCGAGACAACCGGCCTCGACCTCGACCGGCACGGCATCTGGGACGTCGCCCTGATCGTGCGCGACGGCATCGTCGACACCGACTACTCCTGGCAGATGGAGGTCGAGCTGACGCAGGCCGACCCGGCCGCGCTCCGGCTGACCCGCTACTACCAGCGGGAGTGCATCATCACCCCGCCCGCCGACGTGGCCGCCCTCGTCGCTGAGTTCACCGCAGGCGCCTACCTCGCGGGCGCGGTGCCGTCGTTCGACGCGGCGTTCCTGGACCGGTTCCTGCGCCGCAACGGGCAGTGCCCGGCATGGCATCACCGGCTGATCTGCGTCGAGTCGATGGCCATGCCGGTGGTCGGCTCGCCGGTTCCGCTCGGTCTCGGGAAGTGCGCCGAGCGGCTCGGGCTGACGGTGGACTACTCCGCCGCGCACAGCGCGCTCGGTGACGCGCGCCTCGCCCGGGACGTCTACGACAAGGCATCGGAGCGAGCATCATGAGCGCCCGTCTGATCCTGCCGCCGGACGCGCCCCGCGAGGAGTGGCTCGCCGCCCGCCGCCAGGGTGTCACCGCGTCGGAGATCGCCGTGATCCTCGGCATCAGCCCGTTCGACTCGCCGTTCAACCTCTACTACAAGAAGCGCGGCGAGATCGGCGAGGACTTCGACAACGACGCCATGTCCCTCGGCCGCCACCTGGAGCCGTGGATCGCCGACCGCTGGGCCACCGACCACCCGGAGTTCGTCGTCAGCGAGACGGGGCTGTGGCAGTCCGAGGACCGGCCGTGGCAGATGGCCACGCCGGACCGCCTCGCGCAGCACCGCGACGCCGGGGAGAACGACTGGCGCGAGCGTGACGCCCTGCTGGAGATCAAGTCGTCCGGCACCTACGACGGGTGGGGCGAGGACGGCACCGACGAGATCCCGCCCTACTACCGGGCGCAGGTGCTGTGGCAGCTCGACACGCTCGGCCTGACCGAGGCGCACGTCACCTGCCTGTTCCTGTCGTCGCGCTCCATCCGGAACTACACGATCGCCTACGACGAGGCCGACATCGACCTGATGCGGTGTGAGGCGCACGCGTTCCTCGAACTCGTCGAGCACGGCGACGGGCCGCCGCCGATCGACCACACGCCGGCGACCGCACGGGCCCTCAAGCAGCTACACCCGACGTTCGACCCGGACGCTGAGGCGCAGGTCCCCGCCGACCTCGCGCAGGACTACCGGTACGCCAAGAAGTCCCTGGACGACGCGCGGGACAACTACGACCTGCTGACGAACCAGATCCGGCACGCGATGGGCGACGCGAAGAAGGCGCTCGACCCCGATGGCGGCAAGGTCGCCACCCGCTCGGTCTACGAGAAGCCCGGCGTGCACATCACTCGGCTGCGCGCCGAGTTCCCCGACGCCTACGAGGCGTGCCGCACCACCTCCACCGTCGACAAGCTGACACCTGCCAGGAGGAAGGCGTGACCTGCACCGTCGAGAGGTGTGACCGTCCTGCGCGAGGCGCCTGGTGCTCGGCGCATCGCAAGCGCTGGGAACGCTACGGCGACGTCAAGGCCGACGTGCCGCTGCGCCCGTATCGCGACGTCGAGGCATCGTTCTGGCGCAAGGTCAACTGGCGCCGCGCCGACGGCTGCTGGGAGTGGACCGGCAGCCGCGACCGCAAGGGCTACGGCTACATCGGCGTGAGCGGGAAGTCGCGCCGAGCGCACCGGGTCGCCTACGAGCTGTACGTCTCCCGCATTCCGAACGACCTGACCATCGACCACCTCTGCCGCAACACCTGGTGCGTCAACCCCCTTCACATGGAGCCCGTGTCGAACGCCGAGAACAACCGGCGCGGCGCGGCCGCAAGGAGCCAATCATGACCGAGACCCAGAGCGTGTCCGCCGCCGTCGAGCAGACCAAGATCGGCGCGATGGCCGTCGTCACCCAGTCCACCGACTGGTTCGCCAGCATCGTCCCCAGCCACGTCGAGCCCCGCGCGTTCGTCGGGCTGGCCAAGGCGCACCTGCGCAAGAACCCCAAGCTGCTCGGCGCGGCCGAGGCCGACCCGTCCGGCTACATGATGGCGCTGTCCGAATGCGCCCGCCTCGGCCTCGTCCCCGGCGACACCTTCCACATCCTGCACTTCAAGAACTCCCGGACCGACGGCGTCGACTTCGTCCCCGTCATCGACTACACGGGCGAGATCGAGCTGATCTACCGCGCCGGTGCCGTCTCCTCGGTGAAGGCCGAGATCGTCTACTCCGGCGACGAGTTCCGCTTCACCCCGGACATGGACCGGCCGCACCACGTCCCGGACTGGTTCGGGGAGCGCGGCGACATGGTCGGCGTCTACGCCTACGCGGTCATGAAGGACGGCTCCACCTCCCGCGTCGTGGTGATGAACCGCACCGAGGTCATGAAGGTGAAGGCGGTCTCGAAGTCCGCGAACTTCTCCGACTCCCCGTGGAAGAACTGGGAGGACCGGATGTGGCTGAAGACCGCGATCCACCAGCTGTCCAAGTGGGTGCCGACGTCGGCGGAGTACCGGCGTGAGCAGCTGCGCGCCGCCGTCGAGGCCGACAACCTCCGCACGCCCGCCAGCGACGTGGTCGAGGCCGAGATCGTCGAGAGCCCGTGATGGGAGTCGCGGACGCCGTCGCCACGGTCGCCGGTCACATCCTGGCCCGGCTCCGCGACGACCTCACCTCCGCGCAGGAGACCGTCCTGCGCCGCGCGCTCACCGCCGAGGCCGAGCGCATCAACAAGACCGCCGCCCCGGGCTGGAACCCCGGAGCGGCGGCGGAAGCCCACGACTGTCTGGAGTCGAGAGCCATGCACACCCTACAGAGCGAGACCACCCCACGCGGCCGGCAGATGGCCGCCGCGCTGGCCCTGGCGCACCTGCTGGAGTCCGGCCCCGACGAGACCGCCGAGTGGCGCATCGACGACGCCGGCGCCCTGCACGGGCACGTCCGCCGCACCCACTCCGACGCCGACGCCCGCCGCGCCGTCCACGAGTTCGCCGGGTTCTTCGGCCACCGGGGCGCGGAGCGGTCGCAGGGCCGCAACGACCACGCCGAGTGGATCCGGCTGTGCACGTCCGGCACCTACAGGGGCGTGCCGGTGAACGTGTGGACGCACGTCGCGATCCGCGCGCTGACCCCGTACGGGAGCAAGGCGTGAGCCGCGACCTGAAGCCGTGCGGCACGGTCGCCGCCTATCAGCGGCACATCAATCGACGCGAGACCCCGTGCGACTCGTGCAAGCGGGCCAAGCGCGACTACGTCAACGCCCGCCCGGACACCCGCGCCCGGGGCCGTGCCCGCAGCGCCGCCCTGGAGGCCCTGGCCCGCCGTCACGGCTCCGAGTTCCTCGACCTGCTCGACGTCGAAATGAAGAAGGAGGGGCTGAAGTGAACCCCCTGCACATCCCCGCGCACATCGACATGACCCGGCGCATCGCCGCCCAGCAGGCCGCCGACGTCACCCGCCTCGCTGTCGAAGAGCAGCAGCTTAAGGCCGAGTACGACCGGCACCAGGCCGAGTACGAGGCCGAGCGCGCCCGCGTCGAGGCCGAGCTGCGCAAGGCCGCCGAGGACGCCAAGCGGCACCTCGACGGCATCGAGGCCGCCGGTCGCCGTCTCGCCGCGTCGATCGCCGACACGGGGCAGCGGCTGCGCCAGCACGCCGACGAGGCGCGGGAGGCGCAGGAGTCCGTCCTGGACTGGTGCACCCGGCGCGGTATCTCGCCGGACGACCTGCCGGTCCTGGCCGACACGGGGCCGCTGCCCGCCATCACCGAGTCCCGCCCGCCGGTCCCGCGCGAC
>DATCVR010000314.1:0-3718 GCA_036566745.1 Jiangellaceae bacterium
TCGAGGAACTCCTCGCGCCCGACCCAGGCCACCAGCTGCTTGAGGACGCTGGCGCCCTTGGCGTAGGTGATGCCGTCGAAGTTGACCTCGACGTCCTCGAGGTCGCGGATGTCGGCGGAGATCGGGTGGGTCGAGGGCAGCTGGTCCTGGCGCAGCGCCCAGAGCTTCTCGGTGACGGCGAACGTCGTCCACGCCTCGGTCCAGCGGGTCGCCTCGGACTGCGCCAGCAGCGAGGCCCAGGTGGCGAACGACTCATTCAGCCAGAGGTCGTCCCACCAGCGCATCGTCACGAGGTCGCCGAACCACATGTGGGCCATCTCGTGCAGGACCGTCTCGGCGCGCCGCTCGTAGGCGGCGTCGGTGACGCGGCTGCGGAAGACGTAATCCTCGTGGTGGGTGACGGCGCCGGCGTTCTCCATCGCGCCGGCGTTGAACTCCGGGACGAAGAGCTGGTCGTACTTGGTGAACGGATAGGCGAGGCCGAAGACGTCCTCGAAGAAGGCGAATCCGCGCCGGGTCAGGTCGAACAGCTCGTCGGCGTCGAGGTGCTCGGCCAGCGACTTCCGGCAGTACAGCCCCAACGGGATGGTCGTGTCCTTGCCCGAGTACTCCGAGCGCACGACGTGGTACGGCCCGGCCACGATCGCGGTGACGTAGGTGGACATCACCTGGGTGGTGGCGAACTTCCAGTGGCGCACCTGGCCGCCACGCCGCTTGGTGGCCTTGCCCGGCGAGTTGGAGACGACCTCCCAGTGCCCGGGCGCGTCGACGACGAAGGTGAACGCGCCCTTGATGTCGGGCTGGTCGAAGCAGGCGAACACCCGCCGTGCCTCAGCGACCTCGAACTGCGAGTACAGGTAGGTCTCGCCGTCGACCGGGTCCACCGTGCGGTGCAGGCCCTCGCCGGTGTTCATGTACGCGGCGTCGGCGACGACCTTGACCTCGTTCTCCTCGGCCAGGTCCGGCAGGGACACGCGGTGGCCGTCGTAGACCTCGGCCGGGTCGAGGGCGACGCCGTTCAGCACGACCTCGCGGACCGTGGGTGCGATGAGGTCGAGCCAGGTGCTCGTGCCCGCCTCCGCCCGGAACGACAGCGTGGTCGTCGAGCCGAACGTGGCGTCGTCGCCGGTGAGGTCGAGCTCGACGGTGTACCCGACCCCGCTCGGTCCAGGGTCGATCCGGGCGGCGCGCTCGCGTGTCTCGTCCCGGGTGAGGTTCGCACCAGACATGCGCCGCATCTTGGCAGACGAGATCGTCGGCAGGGAGCACGGAGGTACCGGGAATCCAGATCGTTGCCGAGGGGTTATCTGACATCGCAACGATTCCCTGACGTGCGAGGAGTGCCGTGACCGCGACGAGTGTCGACCCGTCGACCGCTGACGACGTCCGGGCCGAGCGAGAGGTCGCCTCGGTCGACTTCTGGTTCGACCCGATGTGTCCCTGGGCCTGGATGGCCTCACGCTGGATCATGGAGGTCGAGAAGGTCCGCCCGATCAGCGTGACCTGGCACGTCATGTCGCTGTCGTACCTCAACGCGGGCCGCGACCTGGGCGAGGAGTACAACGCGCTGATGGCCAAGGGCTGGGGGCCGGTCCGCGTCGTGGTGGCCGCGCGCGAGCTGCACGGGCAGCACGTCGTGAAGCCGCTGTACGACGCCCTGGGCACCCGGATCCACCTGCGCGGCGAGACCGACTTCGACGCCGCCATCGCCGGAGCGCTCGCCGACGTGGGGCTGCCCGCGTCGCTGGCCGACCACGCCGCACGCGACACCCTCGACGACGCGCTGAAGGCCAGCCATCACGCCGGCATGGACCAGGTCGGCACCGACGTGGGCACGCCGGTCATCGCGGTGGGCGGTTCGGCGTTCTTCGGCCCGGTGCTGTCGCCCGCGCCGCGGGGCGAGGAGGCCGGGACGGTGTGGGACGGCGTGCGGGCGCTGGCGTCCTACGACGGCTTCTTCGAGCTCAAGCGGACCCGCACCCGCGAGCCGATCTTCGACTGAACGTCCCGCCGCGCCCGGCCCCGCCGCGGTGATCGTTGGCAACCGGTGGTCGCTCTGGCGGCCGGATCCTTCCAACGATCATCCGGGTGGCGTACGGCAGACTGGAGGCCATGCGCGTTCACGTCGGCTCCGATCATGCCGGTTACGAGGTCAAGAACCACCTGGTCACCACCCTGCGCGAGCGCGGGCACGAGGTCGTCGACCACGGCCCGTTCGTCTTCGACGCGGCCGACGATTACCCGCCGTTCTGCCTCCGGGCGGCCGAGGGCGTGGCCGCCGACGCCGGCAGCCTCGGCATCGTCATCGGTGGATCCGGCAACGGCGAGCAGATCGCGGCCAACAAGGTCGCGGGCGTCCGCGCGGCGCTGGCGTGGTCCGACGAGACCGCCCGGCTGGCCCGCGAGCACAACGACGCCACGGTCGTCTCGGTAGGCGCGCGCATGCACCCGCTCGACGACGTGGTGGGCTTCGTCGAGGTGTTCCTCGCCACCCCGTACTCCGGCGAGCAGCGCCACACCCGGCGCATCGACATGCTCAGCCGGTACGAGGCGACTCGGGAGCTGCCTCCGCTGCCGGCGGCGCCGGCTTCCTGACCGGCGCACCCGCGCCCGGCGACTCGGTGCTCAGCCGGTGCAGCGCTTCGGCGATCGCCTCGGCGTCGGGTCGCGACACGTCACGGGCCCGGGTGGCCCGGGAGATGCCGACCTGCGAACGCCGGTCGACCTGGTCGAGGCGCCGCGCGGCGCGCTTGTCCCGCTCTGCCATGGGAAGGACGGTACGTGCCCGAGGGCCACACGATCCACCGGCTCGCCCGCGAACTCCGCTCGGTGTTCGCCGGACGGCGCCTGGAGGTCGCCAGCCCCCAGGGTCGGTTCGCGGCGAGCGCGGCGCTGATCGACGGTTCGGTCCTCGAGCGCACCGACGCCCACGGCAAGCACCTGTTCCTCGGCTTCGAGGACGATCGCTGGGTCCACGTCCACCTCGGCCTGTACGGCAGGTTCGACGTCGTCCCGGCCGCGGCAGCGCCGCCGTGGGGCGCCGTCAGGATGCGCCTGGTCGCGCCGGACGCCCACGCCGACCTGCGCGGTCCCACCGCCTGCGAGGTGGTGACGCCCGAGCGGAAGGCGGCCCTGCACGCCCGGCTGGGCGCCGATCCGCTGCGCGGTGACGACCCCGCCGCGGCGTTCGAGCGGCTGGCCCGCAGCCGTACGCCGATCGGGCTGAGCCTGATGGACCAGCACGTCGTGGCCGGGGTCGGCAACGTCTACCGCGCCGAGGCGCTGTTCCGGGCCGGCGTGGACCCGGCGACGCCGTCGCGGGACGTCGATCGGACCGTGGTCGAGGCGATCTGGGCCGATCTCGTGGCTCTGATGAACGACGGCGTCGCGTCCGGCCGGATCGACACCGTCCGGCCCGAGCACGAGCCGGGCGCCATGAACCGCCCGCCGCGCGTGGACGACCATGGCGGCGAGGTGTACGTCTACCGCCGCGCTGGGCGGCCCTGTCACGTCTGCGGCGAGGAGGTGCGAACCCGCGTCGTCGCAGCTAGGAACCTGTTCTGGTGTCCGAGATGTCAGTCCTGACGCAACTGCGTGCCGATCTGGTCGCAGGCTGTTCGCGGTGCGCATGGAGCCGCTAATGTCGGCGAGGTGACGTCCAAGCCGGCAGGCCTGTCCAGGCTGGCCGGAATCGCGGTGCGCAGGCGGGGGGCCGGGG
>DATCVR010000315.1:0-5258 GCA_036566745.1 Jiangellaceae bacterium
CTGGATGGCGAATACCCATCCACCCATTCTGTGTTCGCGAAAGCGCACGACGATGTGCATTGGTTGGTTCCGAAAGTTGGCACTAATAGTTGAACTCACACCAGTTGCGGAGCAGTTACGCATGCGCATGTCGCCTGTAACGAAGAAAAGGGCTGAGTGAAGTGCTCTTAACGCCGGTGTTCAGGGAATTGGGGTGGCTGCAACACCCCCGTAACGCCCGGTTGTCGTTCAGTATTTTCCACCGTGGGTGTGAGTGGATTATGACGTTATAATGCCCATACGGGCTGGGGTATCGACTTATCGAAGGAACAATTTTTGCCAATGCGCCTTCCGCATCCCCAGCCCCTGACGAACCGGATCAGCGGCCGAGCCACCCGCCGTCGACGGTCAGGGTGGTGCCGGTGACGTACGCCGAGGCTCGTGAGGCGAGGAAGACGGCAGCTCCGGCGATGTCGGCGGGTTCGCCCCAGCGCTCGGCGGGGATGCGCGCGGACATGGTGGCGTACCGCTCGGGGTCGGCGCGATGTGCCTGGGTGAACTGGGTCCGCATGTATCCGGGCGCGATGGCGTTGACGGTGATGCCGGTGGACGTCCACTCGTTGGCCAAGGCCTTGGTGAGCCCCAGGAGGCCGTGCTTGGCCGCGGCGTAGCTGGCCACCTCGATCCCGCCCTGAAAGCTGTTGATGGAGCCGAGGTTGATCACATTGCCGGGGCGGTTCTCGGCCATCAGACGGCGTGCGAACGCTTGGCTGAGCAGGAACGGAACCGTCAGATCCAGGTCGATCACTCGTCGCCAGTCCGGCTCGCTGGTCTCGACCGCCGGCCCGCGGTCAACGATGCCGGCGTTGTTGACCAAGACGGACAGATCGCCGTCGCCCCGCGCCCAAGCGATGAGCTCTTCCGCCTGTGAGCTGGTCAGGGACACGAGGTCGACCTGGCGGTAGCGCAGGGTGGCGCGGCGAGCCTCGAGCTCGGTTCGGAGGGCGGTCGCCTCGGGCGAGCTCTCGGGCAGGCGATCGAGCACGACGAGGTCGGCCCCGGCCTCGGCGAGGGCGACGCTGATCGCCCTGCCGAGCCCCTGCGCGCCACCCGTCACCAGGGCGGACCTGCCGTCGAGCCGGAGCTGGTCCATCACGGACGGTGACGCGCTCATCAGGCGGCCTTCTGGTCCTGGTGGAGCGAGGAGCCCGAGGTCTCTCGGGCGAACCACGCACAGGTGAAGGTGAGGACCGCTGCTGCGATGACGTACGCGCCGAGGGCGGTGGTGTTGCGTTCGTCGACGGTGCCGAGCAGGGCGACCGAGATGAGGGGCGCCATGCCGCCGGCGAAGACGGAGGCGATCTGGGACGCCATGGAGACACCGCTGTAGCGGACCTCGGTGCTGAACAGCTCCGAGTAGAACGCCGCCTGGGGTGCGTACATGAGCTGGGTGAACATCAGGCCGACGACGATGGCGAGGGTGATCACGACCTGGTTCTCCGTGTCCACCAGGGGGAAGAAGATCAGGCCGCCCCAGATCCCGGTGCCCGCGGCGCCGATCAGATAGAGCAGGCGTCGGCCGACCCGGTCCGAGAGCGCGCCGATGAGCGGGGTCAGCAGGAACTGCACCGTCGAGCCGAGGAAGACCCCGGTCAGCGCCAGCGACCGCGGCGCGTCCAGGTAGTTGACCAGGTAGGTCAGGACGACCACCGAGAACACGTAGTAGCCGATGTTCTCCGCGAACCGCATGCCCATGGCGAGGAGCAGCTCCTTGGGGTGCTGCTTGATGACCTGCAGGGCCGGGATCTTGGGATGTGTCTGCTTGTCCTGTTGCAGCTCGGTGAAGACCGGGGACTCCGAGATGTTCAGCCGAACCCACAGGCCGATGAACACGAGCGCGGCGCTGAGGAGGAACGGGATGCGCCAGCCCCACTGGGTGAACTGCTGGTCGTTCAGGACCACGGCCATGAGCCAGAGCACCGCCGCGGCAGTCAGGTTGCCCAGCGGTACGCCCGCCTGCGGCCAGGACGCCCAGAAGCCGCGGCGTCGCGGATCGCTGTGCTCGGCGGCCATCAGCACCGCTCCGCCCCATTCACCGCCGACGGCGAACCCCTGCAGCAGCCTGCAGGCGATCAGCAGGATGGGCGCGGCGATGCCGATGGTGGCGTAGCCGGGGATGAGTCCGATGGCGACGGTTGCCGCGCCCATGAGGAGAAGGCTCGTCACGAGCATCTTCTTGCGCCCGATGCGATCGCCGAAGTGGCCGTAGACGAGTCCGCCCACGGGGCGGGCGACGAAGCCCACGGCGTACGTGCCGAAGGCGAGGAGTACGCCGGTGGCCGGGTCGTTCTCGGGGAAGAAGAGGGGCCCGAAGACGAGGGCGGCGGCAGATCCGTAGAGGAAGAAGTCGTACCACTCGACAGTGGTGCCGATCAGGCTCGCGAAGACAACGCGTCCGATCGAGCGCTGGGCCGGCGGCTGGTGGCCTTGTTCCTCCCCGGGCGGGATGGCATGGGGGCGTGCGTCAGTCATGATGATGGCTTTCGGTCGTAGGTTCAGGGGAGCAGGACGGCCTTGTTGACATCGCCCTGGCTGATGCGTTCGAGCGCCGAGGTGGCCTCGGCCAGCGGAAAGACGCTGACGAACCGCTCCCACCGCTCGGGGTCGCGTCCGATGTGGGCCGCCGCGGCTTCGTAGTCCTTACGAGTTGCGCCGTAGCTGCCGCGGACGCTCAGCTCCCTGCGGGTGATCAGGTTGATGTCGACGGTCGGGATCCGGGCGAACAGGGCCGGGACCACGATGGTTCCGCCCACCGCAGTGCGCGACACCGCCGTGGCCAGCGCCGCGCCGGCCCCGGAGGCCTCGAGCCACAGCGGTGGGTCCACTGGCAGGTCCTCGCCCTCGCAGGTGCGAAGTCCCAGGTCAGCGGCGAGCTCGAGGCGTACGGCACGGTCCTGTGCTGTTCCGACCACCGTCACCCGGTGACCCTGGTCGTGAAGGAGGGTGGCGGCCATCAGCCCGATCGGGCCGGGACCGGTCACCACGACCTCCACCGGGCCCGACTCGACCTGCGTGGTCAGACGTGCCACGGCGTGGACGGCGATCGCCAGCGGCTCCGTCAGAGCCAGCGCCGTGGCCGGCAGCTGCGGGTCCACGGCGACCAGTCGATCTGCATCCACGGTGAAGGCCTCGGCGGCCGCGCCGTCGAAAGAGAGACCGAGCACCGTACGGTGCGGACAGATCTGGCGCTGACCACCATCGCAGACGGGGCAGGTGCCACAGCCGTCGATGGAGATCGGCACCACCCGGCGGCCCCGCCAGGCGGCGTCGACATCGTCAGCGGTGTCCTCGACGATGCCGACCGCCTCGTGGCCGAGAGTCACCGGCGGGGCGACCCACTCGTAGCCGGGATCCTGGCGCCATGCGTGGACGTCGCTGCCGCACAGTCCCACCGCTTCGGTTCGTACCAGCACCTGACCAGGGCCCGGGGCAGGTCGGCGCCTGCGGGTGACAGTGACGTCGAGCGAGGTGTGGCTGTGTTTGACGAGCGCGTGCATGGCCGGCCTTTCGGGCGTCAGCGAACGAGGGAGTTGAGGTAGTCGAGCCCGATCCCGTTCGACTCGTAGTGCTGGCGCGCGTTCTCGAGCTTGGTGAAGACGTCCTCCACGCCGTTGGGGGTGCCGTCCTGGTCGACGTAGATGTAGGCGCCGGACACGTGGAACAGGGTGACCATCTCCTCGACGTCGTCAGGAACCTCGAGGGTGTGGATGTCGCCCGGAGGCTCGAAGCTGTAGCCGCCCTCCTCGGCCCACCAGTCGTGCTCGAGGTAGTGCCAGCGGCCCTTCAGAGTGAGGGCGTGAACCGGGCCGGCGTGGCGATGGCGCGACAGGATGCCGCTCTTGCGCACCCGCAGGATGTTGACGAAGTAGCCCTGGCTCACCGACAGCAGGAGCGGCCGGAAGGAGACGCTCTCCGACTGGGGCACCCAGAGGCGCTCGTCGCAGTCGAGGTTCAGTGCTCCCAGGAGCACCAGGTCGTCGGTCTTCCCGAACGGCTGCTCGCCCTGATAGGCCAGCGACTCGCTCGCGCCGGTGGCGGTTGCGGTGGTCATGTCCGTAGATCTCCTTGCAGTCGGTGTTCGTAGTGACGGTCATCACTCGGAAGTGACACCGGGAGTTTTGGCCCTGATCGCCGTCATTTCGGACGATCGGCCGGAAAGTTCCCGGAGAGTGGTAACTTTCTGTCCGGATCGTGGGAAGGAGAGGGATGCCCGAGGACCAGGTCGCCGTGCTGACCAAGGCAGGTCAGCTGCTCGAAGTGATGGCGTTCCGTGGAGCGCAGACGGTTGTCCAGCTCTCCGAGGCCACCGGCACGCCGCGCTCGACCATCTATCGGCTCCTGAGCACGCTGCGCGAGATGGGCTGGATCGAAGAGCCACAGAAGCGCGGTCACTACGCGCTCGGTCTCGGGTTGCTGCACCTCGGCCGTGCGGCCATGGACCAGGAGGTCAACCGACGGATCGCGATGCCGGTCCTGCGTGCGCTGCGCGACGAGACGCAGATGACCGTCTACCTCAACGTCCTACGCGGCCTCCGGTCCGTCTGCGTCGAACGGCTCGACGGTCGAACCCTCCAGGGACACGGCCTGCGCATCGGCGGATCTCTTCCGTTGCACGCCGGTGCCGGGCCACGCGTTCTGCTCGCCTTCAGCGGGTCAGCGGTCTACGACCGCTGGCGGCAGGCGGTCCTCGATCGCGGGCAGGCGGTCGCGCTGACCACGAAGACCCCGACCACGGCAAGAGAGATCGACACGCTCGTCTCACGCATTCGATCCACCGGTGTGTCCATCAGCTCCGAGGACAACACCTACGGGGTGGCCGCCATCGGTGCGCCCGTCTTCGCCGGCACCGACCGGTGCGTCGCTGCCGTGTCGATCAGCGGCACCCCCGCCCACTTCGTCGACGAGCAGCGACGATCAGAGCTCACCTCGGCGGTACGCAGGGCCGCCGCGAGGATCTCGGACCTGCATGCCCAGCCGCTCCCGGTGGACTGAGTAGTCGTCAGCTCGACGGCCAGTGAGCGCTCGCGTGCGCGAGTGCGGGTTTCTCCAGGTCTGCGACGAGCTTCTCGAAGAGCGCGACCGCGGTGGGGGCGCTCCAGTTCGGGGCGAGGACGTCGTGGGGCAGGCCCGGGTCGCGGAAGGGGAGCTTGCGCCACTGGCCGACGACGCCGAGATAGGTCACGAAGGCGTCCTGGCCCGATGGGGTGGCGTCCTCCAGT
>DATCVR010000316.1:0-5972 GCA_036566745.1 Jiangellaceae bacterium
CAGCTCGATCTTCTCGGCGTCGGGAACGGTGAACGGGTCGATGTCGTAGGCCGAGACCCAGGTGACGTCGGGGTGGACCGGCTCGTCGGCCAGCTCGACCTTGACCGGGCTCAGCTCACTGGCCACCTTGGCCAACTCGACGGCCTGTTCGGCCGTGCGCACGGCCTCGTCGGTGGTGAGGTCGACCGCGGCGGCGAAGCCCCAGGTGCCGCGGTAGAGGACGCGCACCGCGAAGCCGACGTCCTCGCCGTCGTGACTGCCCTCGAGCCGGGCATCGCGCAGCGACAGACCCTGGGACCTGATGCGCTCGAGCCGGAAGTCGGCATGTTCGGCGCCGAGGTCGCGAGCGCGCTGGAGAGCGGCATCGGCGAGCGAGCGCATCGGCAGGGCCATGAACGCTGGATCGATCTCGTGTACCACCTGGGCGAGCCTAGCCGAGCCTCCGGCGATGATCAGCAGCACCTTCCTTGGGGGTTGCGCTCCTGCCAGTCGCTGCGATGACGCCAGTAGTCCCGCTCGGTCATCGGCGTGGAGGCACATCCGGTGCGCCGGTGATGGTCGAGGTATTGCTGGTACGCGTTCTCACCCAGCACGCCGCGGACGTACCACGAGGTGCCGCGCCACCACGTCCGCAGCCGCGCCGAGACGGCACCTGATGCGGCGGGGCTCACCGGCGCGCTCCGGCCAGTCGGTCGTCGCCGTGTTCGGTCCACTGGGCTTCGAGCTCCCGCTCCGCGGCTGTGGGCACGAGGCCGGCCGGCGCGTAGATGCGCGAGACGACGGGTGGGTCCTCGGCGCTGGGGCTCCCGCCGCGGCGCAGCGAGCGCACGGTGGCGATCACGGCGGCGGCGATGACGATCAGCGTCAGGACGACGAAGACGATCGACAGGGTGCCCTGGATGAACGTGTTGCGGACCACTGCCTCCATCGCCTCCACGGTGCCGGCGGTGCCGAAGCTCGTCTCACCGGCGTCGAGGGCGTCCTTGAAGGCGTTGTGCTGGGCCCAGTACCCGATGCCCGGCACCGGGGAGAAGATCTTGTACATCGACGCCGTGACGGTCACCACCGTGGCGAACGTGAGTGGCACGATGATCACCCACAACCTGCCGAACCGCCCACGACGTGCGGCGATGGCCAGGCACACGGCCAGCGCGATCGCGGCCAGCAGCTGGTTGGCGATGCCGAACAGCGGGAACAGCGTGTTGATCCCGCCCAGCGGATCGGTGACGCCCATGACGAGGATCGCGCCCCACCCGGCCACCATGATCGCCGTGCACAGCCAGGCGCCCAGCCGCCACGACGTGTCGCGGAATCGGGGCATGACGTTGCCCAGGCTGTCCTGCAGCATGAAGCGCGCCACCCGGGTACCGGCGTCGACGGCGGTGAGGATGAACAGCGCCTCGAACATGATCGCGAAGTGGTACCAGAAGCTCATCAGCCCGGTCCCGCCGATGAGCCCCTGCATGATGTGGGCCAGCCCGACGGCCAGCGTGGGCGCGCCGCCGGTGCGCGAGACGATGCTCTCCTCGCCGACGTTCTGGGCGGTCTGTTGCAGCAGCTCGGGGGTGACGTCGACTCCGGCGAGGCCCAACGAGGAGACGAACGCCGCAGCACCCTCGACCGTGCCGCCGGTGACCGCCGCCGCGGAGTTCATCGCGAAGTAGATGCCGCGGTCGATGGAGATCGCCGCCACGAGCGCCATCACCGCGACGAACGACTCCATGAGCATGCCGCCGTAGCCGATGAAGCGGGTCTGGCGCTCCTTCTCGATGAGCTTCGGCGTGGTGCCCGAGGAGATCAGCGCGTGGAAGCCGGACAGCGCGCCGCAGGCGATGGTGACGAACAGGAACGGGAAGAGCGGGCCGGACACCACGGGTGAGTCCGAGCGTCCGGCGAACTCGCTGATGGCCGGCACGTCGATCTCCGGACGCACGAGCACGATCGCCACGGCCAGCATGACGATCGTGCCGATCTTCATGAACGTGGACAGGTAGTCGCGCGGTGCGAGCAGCAGCCACACCGGCAGGACGGCCGCGACGAAGCCGTAGATGATGATGCCCCACGCGATCGTCGTACGGTCGAGGGTGAACAGGTCGGAGCCCCAGGACGTCTCGGCCACCCAGCCGCCGGCGATGATCGCGAACATGAGCAGCCCGAAGCCGATCAGCGACACCTCGGCGATCTTCCCCGGCCGGAGGTACCGCAGGTAGACGCCCATGAACAGGGCGATCGGGATGGTCATCGCGACGGAGAACACACCCCACGGGCTCTCGCCGAGCGCGTTGACGACGACGAGCGCCAGGATCGCCACGATGATGATCATGATCGTGAGGGTGGCGATCAGCGCGGCGGTTCCGCCCACGCGGCCGAGTTCGTCGCGGGCCATCTGTCCCAGCGACCGCCCGCCACGCCGCATCGAGAAGAACAGCACGAGGTAGTCCTGCACCGCGCCGGCGAGCACGACGCCGACGATGATCCACAGGGTCCCGGGCAGGTAGCCCATCTGCGCGGCGAGCACCGGCCCGACCAGCGGCCCCGCTCCGGCGATGGCCGCGAAGTGGTGGCCGTAGAGCACCCGCCGGTCGGTGGGCATGTAGTCCTGGCCGTTCTCCTTGTACTCCGCGGGCGTCGCGCGGCGGTCGTCCGGCCGGGTGATCTTCCGCTCGATGTAGGTCGAGTAGAAGCGGTAGGCGATGAAGTACGTACACACGGCGGCGAAGACGAACCAGATCGCGTTGACGGTCTCGCCTCGGACGATCGCGAGCATCACCCACGCCACCCCACCGAGCAGCCCGATGGCGGACCACACGGCGATGCGGGCGGGCGTCCAGCGCCGGCGGTCGGCCTCGATCACCTCGGGGTCGAGGGCGACCGGTGGCAGATCGGGGTCCTGGACGAGGACGTCCGCGTCGTTCGGGGACAGACCGTCACGTTCCGGTGTCTGGGTCATCGTCGCTCCATCCGGCCGCCTGCGTTGACGCGCCGCACTGTAAACAAGGGCGAAACGTCACGGATACGAGCGCGCCGGTGAGAGCGGCGAGCGGTCGGCGTGGCGCGGTGAGTGGTCGTGGGCGGCCCTCCGCTCAGCCCTTGACCGAGCCGCCGAGGATGCCGCGGACGAAGAAGCGCTGGAGCGCGAAGAACACCACCAGCGGCAACAGCATGCTGATGAACGCCGCAGCCGTCAGCAGGTGCCAGCCCTGGCCGAGGGAGTTCACCAGCCCGGCGATGGTCACCGTCATGGGCGCCACGTCGGGTGTCCCGCCCACCAGGATCAGCGCGACCAGCAGGTCGTTCCAGACGAACATGAACTGGAAGATGACCAGGGACGCGATCGCCGGCACGCTCAGCGGCAGCGCCAGCCGGAAGAACGCCGTGGTGGGGGAGGCGCCGTCGATGTAGGCGGACTCGAACATCTCCTTGGGCAGCGCACCGAAGAAGTTGCGCAACAGGAAGATCGCGAACGGCAGCCCGAAGCCGGTGTGTGCCAGCCACACCGCCAGGAACGACCCGGTGATGCCGAGGTCGGTGGTGAGCTGCAGCACCGGGATGAGCGCCGCCTGCAACGGCACCACCAGCAGCCCCACCACCAGGACGAACAGCGCGTCGCGGCCGGGGAACTTCATCCATGCGAAGGCGTACGCGGCGAACGCGGCCACCATCACCGGGATCACCGTGGCCGGGATCGCGATGAACAGGCTGTTGAGGAAGCTCTGGCCCATGTTCTGCTGGTCGAGGACCTGCTCGTAGTTGGCCAGGGTGAACTCGAAGGGCAGCGTGAACGCCGTCCACCAGCCGGTGGTGGCGGTCTCGGCCTGGGGTCGGAACGAGCTGACGAACAACGCGACGGTGGGCAGCAGCCACACCACGCTGGCGACGACCAACGTGAGGTGCAGCGGCAGCCGGCCCAGCCACCGGCGCCGGCTGGGCGGCAGCGGCCGGCCGGGCACGGGCGTCCTGGTCTCTGGCGCGACACGTTCGGGCACCGCGGTCATCGGATCGCCTCCTGGGCCCGGAACCGGCGGATGTTGACCAGCATCACCGGGATGATCGCCAGCAGGAGGAGCACGGCCACGGCGGCCGCGGCACCGGCGTCGCCGTTGGTGAAGCGCTCGCGGTAGAAGAGGCTGGCCATCACCTCGGTGTCGTAGTTGCCCGCGGTCATGACGAACACGATGTCGAAGGTCTTCAGGGCGGTGATGACGATCGTGGTGCCGACCACCGCGAGCGTGGGCATCAGAAGCGGCAGGATGATCCGGAAGAACACCTGGAGCTCGTTGGCACCGTCGATGCGTGCGGCCTCCAGTAGGTCGTTGTCGATGCCCTTGAGCCCGGCGGAGAGGATCACCATCGCGAAGCCGACCCACATCCACACGCCCACGATGATGATCATGAACGTGTTCCGCGGCCATTCGGTCAGCCACGACACCGGCTCGGCACCGACCGCCCCGAGTGCGGCGTTGAGCGTCCCGACCTCGGGGTCGAAGGCGTACATGAAGTTCCAGATCACCCCGGCGGCGACGAAGCTGATGGCCAGCGGCAGGAAGATCAGCGCCTTGACACCGGTCTCGTAGCGCACCCGGTCGGCCAGCACGGCGATGATCAGCCCGAAGACCAGGACCGCACCAGTGAACACGATGATCCACAACGCATTGTTCGCCAGCACCTGAGCGAACCCGTTCTCGCCGAACAGCTCGGTGTAGTTGTCGAGCCCGACGAATTCCCGGGAGCGCTTGTCCATCAGGCTCAGCACCGCGGTCTTGATCGCCGGGTAGATGAGGAACACGCCGAGGAACGCGACGCCCGGCAGCAGCCACAGCCAGGGCCGCACCGTGCGCCGCCGGCGTTCGGGCACGAGCCTCAGCAGGCGCTCGATGGCGAGGACGTACAGCACCGTGGCCGCCGGCACCCCGACCACCACGATGATCGCGGTCGAGATGTTGTCCTGGTCCATTCACGCTCCTCGGGTCGGGGCCGCCGGCGGGTGGATCGGGACCTACGGCTCATTCCTCGTAGGCGGACTCCTGGACGCTGTCGAGGTTCTCGAGGATGCTGTCGAGGTCGTCGGGGTTCTTGACGTAGTCGAGGACACCGGTGAAGAACGCGCGGTTCATCTCGGCCGGCATCTTGTCCGAGCCGTCGAAGCGGATCTCGTCGGCGCCCACGAGGATCTCCGCCGATCGGCGGGAGGTGTCGTCGGGGTAGGCGTCCAACGGGACGTTCTGGTTCGCCGAGATCGCCGCCCCGCGCTCGACCCAGATCTGCTGGGCCTCGGGGGTGACCAGGTACTCCATCAGGGCCTGCGCCTGTGGGGTGTCGTTGAACATCCCGAACAGGTCGCCGGCGTAGACGACGCCGTTGTGCTCCATGGCCGGCATCGAGAAGAAGTCGTACGTGGTGCCGGCCTGGGCGACGCCCGGGTTGTTCTCCTCGAAGAAGCTCGTGATGAAGCTGGCCTGGTGGTGCAGGAGGCAGCCGGGCGGTTCGGCGAAGAGGCAGTCGCCGCCGTTGCCGAACGGGGTGTTGAGCACGGCGTCGGGGCCGCCGCTGACGTAGGCCGGGTCGGTGGCCCAGTCGCCGAAGGCCTCCCAGGCGGCCTTGATCTCGTCCGAGCTCCACTTCAGCTCGCCCTTGACCCAGTCGTCGTACACCTCGGGACCGGACTGCCGGATGACGAAGTCCTCGATCCAGTCGGTGGCCGGCCAACCTGTGTCGCCGCCGCTCTCCAGGCCGATGCCCCACGGCGTGACGCCCGCGGCAGAGGCGTCGTCGACCAGGCTGGTGAGGGAGTCCCAGTCTTCCGGCACCTCGTAACCCCCGGCTTCGAAGGCGGCGGGGTTGTACCAGATCAGCCCCTTCACCGAGGTCCGGATGAAGATGCCCACGAGCTCGTCGTCGACGGTGGCGTCGGCGATGATCCCCTCGTTGTAGTCGGACTCGAGGACGTCGAGCACGTCCTGCGCGAGCGGCTT
>DATCVR010000317.1:0-2888 GCA_036566745.1 Jiangellaceae bacterium
CGCCAGCTCGTCGAAGGAGTACGCAGCCCGCGACCCGTCCGACTCGGCGATGACCAGCGCCGGAGCGTCGTTGCCCCGCGCCATCGGGTCGAACCAGTCGTGGGCGAAGTTGAAGGTCGCCCCGACGTCGGGCCAGCGGAAAGTGTTGAGCGCCTCGGCGTAATCGAGGCGCTGGGCGATCAGCGCGTCCCGGGCGGTGAGCAGGGCGTCGGTCGAGGTCGATCCAGTCATGGCGGTCATCATCGTCGCGAGGCCGACCCCCGCCCTACCCCCGGAAGAGGGGGCTAGCGCGTCAGTCCACCGACGATCACGGTCGGCTCGACGTCGACGGGGAAGTTCACGCTGCTCGCGATGAAGCAGTCCAGGTGGGCCCGGTGGTGGGCGGAGGTCGCCGCCTCGATCATGGAACCGTCTGCGACAGTGACGACCGGGTGGAGCACGGCGCGGGTGAACCGGCCGCCGGTGCCCTGTGTCTCCATGGTGGCGGTCGCGGCGTCGTGGTAGTCGACGACGACCACGCCCACCGTCACCGCCTGGTGGAGGTAGGACAGCATGTGGCACTGCGCCAGCGAGGTCAGCAGGAGCTGCTCGGGGTTGTGCCGGCTCGCGTCGCCGCGGAAGGTCGGATCGGAGGAGCCGAGGATGTCGGGCAGGCCCTCGATGCGTACGACGTGGTCTCGGGCGTAGTCGCGGTAGCCGCTCGTCCCGGTGCCGCGGTTGCCCGTCCACTCCACCGAGACCGTGTAGTCGTGGGTCAGTGCCATGCACGCACACTAATGGCGTAGGTGAAACCAAAGTCGGAGACGGTGGATCCCTAGGGCTGATGCCCGCCGACGCGACGCTCTGTTTCGATCGGAACATGACGACGGTCGAGTTCGAGCCCACACCGTTGACCGCCCGCGCGCTGGGGCCGGATCTGGCCCGCGGGGTGATGCTGCTGTTCATCGCGCTGGCGAACTCCCACTACTTCCTGCGAGGTCAGGACTACCTGGGAGGGTTCCCGCTGGACGGCTCGGCCGCGGACCGTGGGGTGTCGTGGCTGATCGCCACGTTCGTGGACGGCCGCGCGTTTCCGATGTTCGGACTGCTGTTCGGCTACGGGGTGGCACACGTGGTGCGGCGCAAAGAGGCCTCGGGCCGGCCGGCGGTACGCCGGTTGCTGTGGCGACGCAGTGCGGTGCTCATCGTCGTCGGGGTGATCGACGGGCTCCTCTTCTACGCCGGCGACATCCTGGCCATGTACGGGATCTTGTTGCTGGTGGGCGCTTGGGCCGTCTTCTGGCGCGACGGGTGGCTGCTCGCGGTCTCCGGGTTGTTCTTCGCCGTGACGTCTCTGCCGAGCGCTGGTGCCTTCTCCACCGCGGGACCGGACGGATCGCTGCTGCCGGTCGACCTGGCCTCGATGGTGACCGACCGCGGTGCCGCCGTCCTGTTCGTCGCGCTCCTCGGGCCCGTCGGGTTCGCCTGTCCGTTCCTGGTCGGCCTCTGGGCGGGGCGCCGACGCGTTCTCGAGCGGCCGGAGCTGCACCGGGTCCTGCTCACCGTGACCGCGGTCGCGGGGGTCGGGGCCGCCGTACTCGGTGCGCAACCGGTCGCGCTGCCGCTGGCCGGAGTCGGCGGGGTGCCCTCCGCCGAGGATCTCGCGGTCCTCGGCGCCCTGCACAGCGCCACCGGGGTGCTCGGCGGGTTCGGGTACGCCGCGCTCATCGCCCTCCTCGCCCTACGGATCGGCCATCGGCGCGGTGTGGTCGTGGACGCGCTCGCGGCCACGGGTCAGCGGTCGATGACGTGCTACCTCGTGCAGTCGCCGGTGTGGGCGGTGACCTTCACCCCGTTCCTTCTGGACCTCTCCGACGACCTCACCGTCACCTCGACCGCGCTGCTCGCCGTCACGACCTGGCTGGCAACGGTCGTCATGGCGCAGTGGATGAGCCGTGGCGGTCACCGAGGCCCCTTCGAGACGCTGGTGCGGCGGGTGACCTATCGGCACAGACCTGCGCCTGACCTCAGTGGTCGTGGTCGGCCGGGTGCAGCTGGGGTCCGGTGACACCGCAGTGCGCGCAGGTCTCGATGTGCATCCGGTGGTCGTCGGGCTCGGGTTCGGCGGCGAGCGGGCGCCGTACGAACGCCGCGGCGAGCGCCGCGCCGAGGATCAGGAGGCAGGCGTTGATGATCATCGCCATGCCGTAGCCCTCGTCGAAGGTCTGCGGGTCGGTGTAGTCGGCGCCGGCGATCCCGACCGCCGCCGGGATGACGGCGACGGCCAGCAGCCCGGCGGTCCGGGCCACCGCGTTGTTGACGCCCGACGCGATGCCGGCATGCCGGTCGTCGGCGGCGTCGAGCACGGTGGCGGTCAGCGGCGAGACCAGCAGGGTGAGCCCGACGGCGAAGAGCAGGACGGGCGCAAGGACGTCTAGGAGGTACGACGCGTCGGGGCCGATCCGCCCCATCCAGAGCGCGCCGCCGGCCGCGAGCAGCGGCCCGAGCGTCATCGGCAGGCGCGGACCGATGCGCTGCGCCAACGCGCCCGCACGGGACGAGAAGAGCAACATCACCACGGTCACCGGCAGCAGCGCCGATCCCGCGGCGAGGGGCGACCAGCCGCTGACGATCTGGAGCTGGAGGACGAGCAGTACGAAGATCACGCCGAGCGCGGCGTACACGAGCAGGGTGACGGCGTTGGCCGCGCTGAACTGAGGGTTTCGGAACAGTTCGAGCGGGACCAGCGGGTGGGTCGAGCGGGCCTCGACGACCACGAAGGCGACCAGGCAGGCGACTCCGACTGCGGCGGTCGCCACCACGGAGCCGACGATGCCCACCTCGCCGGCCCGGGTGAGTCCGAAGGTGAGAGCGCCGAGGCCGGCCGCGGCCAGCACCGTGCCGGTCAG
>DATCVR010000318.1:0-2275 GCA_036566745.1 Jiangellaceae bacterium
GGCGACGACGGGGCCGCCTTGGAGGTCGCTCTCTCGGCAGCCGTGGGTGTCACCACACCCGTGGGGTCGGCTGGGGGCGAGACAGCCCCGTCGTCGGTCTGGGACTCACCCGGCAGCGGCACCTCGGCAGCCGCCTCGAGCGCTGCAGGTGACGCCTTCCGGGCACGCGTCTTCCGCTGCACGGTAGTGCCGCCCTCGGCCGGGACGGCGATGCTGTCACCGGCCTCGGCTTCGGCCTCGAGCTCCTCCGAGCTGACCATGCCGCGGATGACGTCGGCGAAGACGAGCGCGCACAGCTCGGAGGTTGCGCGGGCCTGGTACATGCGGCGCGGGTTCTTCTTGTAGTTGTCGTTGGTGAAGAGCCCGGCGGTCTTCGCGTCGGTCTCGGAGTACTTCACCGTCGTGACCCGGTCCGAGCCCTTCCGTCGACCGGAGATGATGCAGTAGGACGTGTTGGTCTCCTCGAACCAGAGTTCGTGGCCGGCCTCGAGGACCTTCGCGCGCATCATCTCGGCCGAGATGCCGACCTTGCCTTTGATGACGTGGACCGCGTTGAGCCCGGTCATGGGCGGGAGCCCGATCTCGCGGTTGTAGAGGATCGCGGCCGTCGTGCCGGCGACGTTGTTCCGCAGCGCCTCGGGGACGAACTGGGTGGTGCAGATCGCGCGGGCGAGTTCGGCGACCTGGGGGAGCATCTCGGCCCACGAGTCGGTGACGGGGTTGACGAGCTCCTGTGAGGTGCGCAGCTGGGGCAGCGCGGGCAGGTTGTCACTCATACGTCGCCGCCTCGTCCGGCCGCACCGGCGAACCGATCCGCGGCCACTCCTTCACCTTCTCGTCATCCCGCCACACCGACAGCACGTACAGGAACTGCCGGAACACCTCCTGATTCGCGACCACCGGGAGCATGTCGACCACGTCGGGCTTCACATGCGCGACGTACACCGTGTCCACCTCGGGCATCGGCTCCTCGACGCCCTTCTTCGGCTGCCAGAACTCGCAGTACCGGTACGCCGCCAGCTGCAGCGACGTCTCGTTGTAGACGCCCTTCCCGGTCTTCACGTCGACCAGGGCTCGCTCGTCGCTGCCGGCGCGGGTGATGACGCCGAGGGTGTCGAGCGTCCCGGCGTAGTTCCACTGAGCGTTCCCGACGGGCGCTTCGGAGCCCAGGACACGGAAGTTCCATTCGTCGAGGAACCGGGCGTAGGCCTCGACCTCGCCGCGGTGCACGTCAGGGACCTCGACGGGGTCCCCGTGGACCAGCTTCTCGCCGAGCTCGTGGATCTCGGTGCCGCGCAGAGCGGCCTCCTTGACCACGTCGTAGCGGGCCTTCTCGAGCTTCTTCAGCCGTTCGGCCGGCGGGAGCTCGGCGAGCTTCTCCCAGTTGTTCACGGCGTACGCCGCGGTGGTCTCGGCGGACCAGTTGACCAGCGCTGGCTTGGCTTTGGCGTTGAGCACGGTGGTGACGCCGGCGACCTTGACGCCGTCGATCTGGTAGCCGTGTCCGCGGCCGTAGTTGCGTCGCTGGAGCCGGACGGGAGGGGCTGTCACTGTCACTGGGGGTCCTCTGGTAGCTGGGTGTCGGTGTGGATCAGGGGCCGGCCTTCGGCGTCGTACGAGCACGCGCCCGCGGCGCCGCAGACCGGGCAGGGGTCGACGGTGGGCGGTTCGTCGTCGACGCAGTCGGGTTCGTCTTCGACGTAGGTGTCTTCGTCCGCCAGCCAGAGACTCATCGCGTCACCACGGCTCGTCTGCGTTCTCGTCGTACGGCATATGCGGCGCGACGGACATCCGCGGCTCACAGCTGTACGTCGATGTGGCGGTGATCTTCTCGGCGATCTCGGTGAGAAAGGCCAACTGCTCAGGGGTGAGGTCTACGGTGATGCTCGTCGAGTCGTCGCACCCGGTGACCTTGATGTCGTACGGCGCGGTCATCCCCAGCACCTCACACACGGCCTGGCCATGAAGCGCCCACGAGCCTCAGACTCCTGCACCCGCTGCATATCGCGCGGATTCGCGCCACACCTGGTCTTCACGCCGTGAGGCAACTGCACGATCGAGTGGTACCGGCGCCCGCTCGCATTGAGCAGGACAACAACCCCAGCCGCCTTCGTCGAGGCATCCGCATCCGGCAGCGTCTCGACGATCAACCTCACCAGGTCGGTCGAGTCGGTGTAGTTCGGCGCCTGGTGCTCATCCCCGGTCGGACCCCACAGATAGACGTGACCGAGACCGGTCGGGGTCGGTTCGCCGATCGGGAACCACACCGTCGACA
>DATCVR010000319.1:0-17720 GCA_036566745.1 Jiangellaceae bacterium
GTCGGCCAGCGGGAACGCCGAACTCCGCGACGGGGAGCCGGCCTATCGGGCCCCGTCGCGGCAGCTAAGAATGCGTACCGACCACTGCATGACCCCACGCACGTTACGCCCGGCTATCGCAGCTGTCTTGCTGAATGGGCACCCGTCTCAAATATCGAGATGACGTCCGGGTCCCGAACCGGGTACGACCCGGCGTTCACCACAGCTCTCGTGGTGAACGCCGGGTCGCTCCGACGGGTCATGACAACCCGTATGACGGCCGCCGTGGGTCCCCACCCGAAGCAGTGCCTGGCGAGGGTCCGCGATCAGTTCTCGAGGTCGACCGTGCGACCCCACTCGGCACCGATCGCGGCGACGATGTCGTCGAGCACCTGGGCCGGGATCGCCTGGTCGACGGTCATGGCGACCAGCGCGTGGCCACCCTTGGTGTCGCGGCTGACCTGCATGCCGGCGATGTTGACGTCGGCCTCGCCGAGCACTCGCCCGACGATGCCCACGACGCCCGGGCGGTCCTTGTAGCGCAGGAACGCCATGTGTTCGCTGGGCTCGACCTCGATGTCGTGCTCGAGAACCTCGACCAGCTTCTCGACGTGCTTCGGCCCGGTGATGGTGCCCGACACGGACACCGCCCGGCCGTCGGCCAGCACACCGCGCACGGTGACCAGGTTGCGGTAGTCCGGCGACTCCTCGTCGGTGACCAGCCGCACCTCGACCCCGCGGTCGGCGGCGATCACCGGCGCGTTGACGTAGGACACCTGGTCCTCGACGACGTCGGCGAACACGCCCTTGAGCGCGGCCAGCTCGAGGATCTTGACGTCGTGGACGACGATCTCGCCGCGCACCTCGACGTCGAGCTGGGTCGCGACGCCACCGGCGAGCGCGGTGAAGATGCGGCCGAGCTTCTCCGCCAGCGGAATGCCAGGGCGTACGTCCTCCGCGATCGCACCACCCTTGACGTTGACGGCGTCGGGGACGAGCTCGCCGGCCAGCGCCTGCCGCACCGACTTCGCCACCGCGACGCCGGCCTTCTCCTGCGCCTCCTCGGTGGACGCACCGAGGTGCGGGGTGACGACGACCGACTCGAACTCGAACAGCGGCGACTCGGTGGTGGGCTCGGTGGCGAAGACGTCGATGCCGGCGCCGGCGACCCGCCCCTCCTTGAGCGCCATGGCCAGCGCGTGCTCGTCGACGATGCCACCGCGGGCGGCGTTGATGATGCGGACCGTGGGCTTGACCTTGGTCAGCGCGTGCTCGTCGATGAGGCCGATGGTCTCGGGCGTCTTGGGCAGGTGGATCGAGATGAAGTCGCTCTCGGCGAGCAGCTCATCGAGGGAGACGCTGCGCACCCCCATCTGAGCGGCCCGGGCGGCCGGCACGTAGGGGTCGTACGCGATGACCTTGGTGCCGAAGGCCGACAGGCGCTGGGCCACGAGCACGCCGATGCGGCCGAGGCCGACGATGCCGACGGTCTTCTCGTACAGCTCGGCACCACCGAATTTGCTGCGCTTCCACTCGCCGCTCTTGAGCGAGGAGTTGGCCGGGGCGATGTTGCGTGCCGTGGCCAGGAGGAGCCCGACGGCGAGCTCGGCAGCGCTGACGATGTTGGACGTGGGCGCGTTGACGACCATGACGCCGGCCTGGGTGGCGGCCTTGACGTCGACGTTGTCGAGGCCGACGCCGGCCCGGGCGATGACCTTGAGCTGCTTGGCAGCGGCGATGGCCTCGGCGTCGACCTTGGTGGCGCTGCGGACGAGGATCGCGTCGACGTCAGCGATGGCCGGCAGCAGGGCTGCGCGGTCGGCGCCGTCGGCGAATCGGATCTCGAAGTCAGGACCGAGTGCCTCGACGGTCGCCGGCGAGAGTTCTTCGGCGATGAGAACGACGGGCTTGCTCACGTGGGGTTTCACCCTCTTTTGCGTCGTGCTGGATGGGGCGAGCGCGACACTGGGCCCGGTCGCGCACGAGTGTAGCGCCAATGCTGGCAGTGTCTCGACCTGCCGGGCCAGCCGAGCCGCCCGGCATGTGCTTGGGTGATCGGCATGGGCAGACACACGGGCATTCCCGGGCCGGGCGACAGCCGCGAACCGGTGGCCGACGTCCTCGCCGGGCTCGAGCTCCATCCTCTCGAATCGGGCGACACCCCCATCGAGGCCTTCGTGTTGATCAAGGTGCTGCTGGCCAGCGGTCACACCAGCTGGGCCTACCGCACCACCCATCGGCTCAATCGCGAGGAGCTGCTCGGGGCGCTGGTCGTGCAGGTGGACGTATTGCGCAAGGAACTGCGCGACGAATGGGACGACGAGGACTGACCGCCTGGCGTCACCGCACCCCGTGGGGCCGGAACTGGACGCTGATGCGGGGCCCCACCGGCCGCGCGGTCTTGGGCACGGCGTGCTCCCAGGTGCGCTGGCACGAGCCGCCCATGACCAGAAGATCGCCGTGGCCGAGGGCGAAGCGCCGGGTGGCACCGCCGCCACGGGGCCGCAGCAGGAGCGATCGCGGCGCGCCGAACGACGCGATGGCCACCATGGTGTCCTCGTGGCGGCTGCGCCCGATGGTGTCGCCGTGCCAGGCCACGCTGTCGTCGCCGTCGCGGTAGTAGCACAGCCCGGCCGTGACGAAGTCCTCGCCCAGCTCACGGCGATAGTGGGCGTTCAGCGCCCCACGCGCGGTCTCGAGCAGCGGGTGGGGCAGCTCGGCGCGCTCGTCGTAGAAGCACACCAGCCGCGGCACGTCGACCATGCGGTCGTACATCTGGCGGCGCTCGGCCCGCCACGGCACGTCGTTGACCAGCTGTGTGAACACCTCGTCCGAGCCGCTGATCCAGCCCGGGCACGTGTCGATCCAGGCATCGGCGGCAAGCCGGGTGCGGCTGACCGAGCCGGCGAGACCGCCCACCGCGGCGCCACCCGCGATCGCGTCGAGCAGGGAACCCTGGAAAGTCACCGTCATGACGTCATCGTACGCCAGATTCGAACAGGCGTTCTATCAATCAACCGACAGACCTTCACGTCTTGACAAACAATATTGTCGGTGACACGGTGTTCCCATGTTGGACGTAGCGGTGATCGACGACCCGGCCGCGGCCGAGGTCTCGCTGGATCCGATGCGGTCTCGGCTGCTGGCCGAGCTCGCCGAGCCGGCATCGGCGACGATGCTGGCGGCCAAGGTCGGACTGGCCCGCCAGAAGGTCAACTACCACCTCAAGGCACTCGAGCGGCACGGTCTGGTCGAGCTGGTCGAGGAGCGGCGCAAGGGCAACGTCAACGAGCGCGTCATGCGCGCCACGGCGGCGTCCTACGTCATCTCCCCCGCGGCCCTGTCGGCGGTCGAGCCCGACCCGTCCCGGTCACCCGACCGGCTCTCGGCCCGGTGGCTGCTGGCGGTCTCGGCGCGGCTCGTCCGCGACGTCGGCACCTTGATCACCGGAGCAGCCAAGGCCCGTAAGCGGCTGGCGACGTTCGCCCTCGACGGCGAGGTGCGTTTCGCCTCGCCGGCCGACCGGGCGGCCTTCGCCGACGAACTCGCCTCGGCGGTGACCACCCTCGTCGGCAAGTACCACGACGAGAGCGCCGAGGCCGGGCGTCCCCACCGCATCGTCGTCGCCCTTCACCCGGCGATCACCACACCCACCTCTGAGCACGACACCACCGAACGGGAGCACTGATGGCACACGAGTTCCAGGTCAACAAGGAGATCGCCGTCGACGCGAGCCCGGAGCAGGTCTGGGACGCGATCGCCACGGGTCCGGGCATCGACTCCTGGTTCATGGGACGCAACCACGTCGAGCCGGGCCTGGGCGGCACCGTCCGCCAGGAGCTGTTCGGCGAGACCGGCGAGTCCACCATCACGGCGTGGGAGCCGCGCAAGCACCTCGCCTACCGCAGTTCAGAGGCCGACGACGGCACGTTCATGGCCTTCGAGTTGCTCATCGAGGGCCGCGAAGGCGGTAGCACGGTCGTCCGGTTCGTCCATAGCGGCGCCCTGGGCGACGACTGGGAAGCCGAGTACGACGCCCTGCGCGAGGGCGACGGCATGTACCTGCAGAAGCTGGCCCAGTACGTCGAGCACTTCCAGGGCCGCGCGTCGCGGCACAACGTGTTCGCGGTGGGCCCGCAGAGCGCCGACTATCCCGGTGTGTGGGCGGCGTTCGCCGGTGCGCTCGGTGTCAGCGGCGAGGTGCGCGAAGGCGCTCCGGTGCGGGTGGCCGTCGACGGTCTCCCGCCGGCCGACGGCGTAGTCGGGTTCGTCCTCGAGCCGAAGTTCATCGGCGTGCGCACGGACGACTCGCTGTACATGTTCATCCACGGCTTCCGGGACGGTGTGGTCGTCGAACAGCACATCTTCGGCGACCTCGACGGCGCCGCGGCCGACCAGGCCTGGCAGTCCTGGCTGGAGGCCAGCGTCGCCTGACGCCTCCCAGGGGCGTGGTCACCAGGCGCGTGGCGCGGTTCCCCCGGCCGCGTCACGCGCCACAGGCACCATTCACGACTGCGAAGCGCCCAACCACTTGCGGAAGTACGTCGCCGACTCCTCGTATCCCAATGCCTGATAGAAGTCCGCCGCCCGCCGGGTCGCCAGCGCGACCATCGCGCAATGCCGCCGCGAGGCCCAGTCCTCGAAGCCGGCCATGAGCGCACGCCCGAGCCCACGCGTGCGATGGCCGGCGTCGACCATGACCTCCTCGACCCAGCCGACCCGGCCATTGGCGAAGAACGTGAGATGGTCGAAACCGAGGAGGTAACCGCGGACACGACCGCCGACGACCGCCACCAGGACCACCGCGTTGGCGGCGTCCAGCAGCTCGGTGTAGGCGGCTTCGAAGGCATCCTGGGACACCGGGCCACTCGTGGCCAGCGCGGTAGCGAGAGCGGCCACGACGACGCGATCGGCCTCGGTTGCGGGCCGCACCTCGATCGTCGCCTGTGTCATGCCGTCCTCTCGGCTCACCTTTCCTGCGTCCCGATGCCGTGTCGGCTGCCGGTCGCTCGGACACCTTCTCACGGCCACGTCGTTGACAGCAGATGACGTGCACGCAGGAAGCCCGATCAGGCTCCTTTCGAATCGTTCTCGGTTTCACCGCGCCTGACCGGCCTGCGAAGATCACCACAGCCGAGAGAGGAAGACGGCGCAGAGTCAATGCGTCGTCGACCTGGACCGCAGCCGGCGCAGCATCCGGGCGTCCTCGAAGCCCACCGCACGGGCCGCGGCCTCGACGGTCGCTCCGTGCCCGATGAGGTGCTCGGCGCGCTCGAGCCGGAGGGTCTGCTGGTACCGCAGCGGGGACATCCCGACGGTGCCGGCGAACAGCCGGGTCAGCGTCCGCTCGCTCACCCCCGACGTCGCGGCCAGGTCGGCCAGCCGCAGCTGGTCGCCGAAGCGGGCGTCGATCAGGTCCTGGACCCGGTGGACGGTGTCCCTGATGTGGGCACGATGCCGCAGGATCGCGCTGACCTGGGGCTCGTCGCCGTTGCGGCGGGTGTAGATCACCATCGACCGCGCCACCTTCGCCGCCGCTGCGGGACCGTGCCGGGTGGCCAGTAAGTGCAGGGCCAGGTCGATCCCGCTGGCGATCCCGGCGGAGGACACCACCCGGCCGTCTACGACGTAGAGCACGTCCCGGACGACGGTGGCCGCCGGGAACCGGGCGGCGAGGTGGTCCTGCAACTCGTGGTGGGTGGTGCACCGCCGTCCGTCCAGCAGGCCCGCTTGCCCGAGGGCGTACGCGCCCGCGCACACGCTCGCCACCGTCCCACCGGCGCGGTGGTGGTCGACCAGCCGCTGGAGACTCGCCGGGCCGGGTGGCTCTCCCCCGTCCGGACGCAGCGGGGAACGCCAGCCGGGCACGAGCACGAGGTCGTCCGGCTGGGTGTCGGGCCAGGTCGTCTCGGCCCGCAGCGGCAGGCCCTGCGCCGTGGGCACATCGGGCTGGTCGGCGACGTAGGTCAGCTCGTAGTCCAGCCCGAAGTCAGCCGCCGTGGAGAACACCTGGGCCGGACCGGCGAGGTCGAGCAGGTGCACCCGGGGTGCCAGCAGGAAGACGACGCGGGTCACGATCCGGTCAGCTCATCCACCGTGCCGATCGTCGCGAACCGCCCGGCGAGCGCGTATTCGGTGCGGACCACGATGTCGTCCGTGGACAACGTGCGCGGGTCGGCGAGGATCTCCTCGAGCGACCGGCCCTGGGGCGCGTCGCGGTGCTGGATCGGGAACGTCGCCGTGGCGTCGACGACGAACGTCACGTCGTAGCCGAGGTCCGACGCCACCCGGGTGGTGGTCTCGCAGCACTGCTCGGTCTGGATCCCGCACACCACCAGCTCGCGCACGCCGTTGCTGGTCAGCAGCTGCTGGAGGTTGGTGGTGGTGAAGGCGTTGATGGAGGTCTTGGTGACGATCGCCTCGCCGACCGCGGGCTCGAGACCGGCCATGAGTCGCACGTGCCCCGAGGCCGGGTCGAACACGGTGCCGGTGCCGGGCTCGGAGTGCAGGACCCACACCACGAGGTCGCCGCGGGACCTGGCCCGTTCGACCAGGCGGGCGACCTGCTCCACGATGGCGGGGTTCGACACGGCCGGCCAGTTGGGCCGCTGGCGGAAGGACTCCTGGACGTCGACGACGATCAGCGCGGTGTTCATGGCATCGATGATGCGCTCGCCGGAGCGGCCGGACCAGCTCTGATCCGGCCTGGATGCGGACCGATCCGGTCACGAAGCAGGAGCTGCCCGCCGGAGCGTGCGGAGCGCCGCTTCGATCACCTCGGCGTGACCGAGATGGGCTCCGAGGTGATCGGCGCCGCTGACCTCCACGAACTCGGCGCCCGGGATCTCCGCGGCCGCGCGCCGGGCCTGGTCGTGGAAGTCGGCGTCGTTCGCCCCCACCCACACCAGGCACGGGAACCGCCACGAGCCCAGGTCGGAGCAGATGTCACCCTCGTTGAGCATGACGGACGAGGCGGCTTCGGCCGCGACCGGGTCGTTCGCGAGATAGCGCGCCCTGGTCTCCGGCGCGACGGCGATGCCGGACAGCGCTTCGAGGGCTGCGATGAACGGTTCGAGCGTCGCGGCGTCGCGGGAATCCCGCAGCGAGGTCGCGGCCGCCCGCGCCAGGGCTCCGTCCGGCCGCACGGCGTAGGGCTGCTGGCCGCCGATGACCAATGACGCCACCCGCTCCGGAGCGTGTTCGCCGATGCCGAATCCGAGCCGGCCGCCCCAGGACGTGCCGACGAAGTGAGCCCGCCGCGCACCGATCTCGTCCAGGACGGCGGTCGCATCGGCGACCCGCAGGCGCATGGCGTAGGCAGCCGGATCGTGCGGGGCGTCGCTGCGACCCACGCCGCGGTGGTCGACGGGGACCAGCCGGAACTCCTCCGGGAACCGTGCGAGGCCGCTCACCAGCGGCGACTCGCGGACCAGCTCGACGGTGTCGACGAGCCCGCCGTGACAGACGACCGGCTCGCCCGGGCCGCCGTCGTCCTCGAACCAGACCCGGCGGCCGTCGATGGTGTTCGTCGCGTACGGCACGGTCCCCCTCACGCCCGGTTCCGACGCTACGCGCTTCCCGGCGTCGTCCGCAGGGATCCGAGCGCGGGCGTGAGGGGCCCGATGCGACGGCGCCGATCAGTCGGAAACCTCCTCGGCCGGCGCGGCGAACTGGCTGTTGTACAGCTCGAAGTACGCACCGCCCCTGGTCAGCAGCTCGGCGTGGGTTCCCTGCTCGACGATCCGGCCGCTCTCCATCACCAGGATCAGGTCGGCGTCGCGGATCGTGGAGAGCCGGTGCGCGATGACGAAGCTCGTCCGGTCGCTGCGCAGGGCCGCCATCGCGTGCTGGACGAGCAGTTCAGTGCGGGTGTCGACCGAGCTGGTGGCCTCGTCGAGGATCAGCAGCGACGGATCGGCGAGGAACGCCCGGGCGATGGTGATCAGCTGTTTCTCACCCGCGCTGATGTTGTCGCCCTCCTCGTCGATGACCGTGTCGTAGCCGTCGGGCAGGGAGTGCACGAATCGGTCGACGTACGTGGCCTCGGCGGCCGCGCGGATCTGCTCGTCGGTGGCCTCCGGGTTGCCGTAGGCGATGTTGTCGCGGATCGTGCCGTTGAACAGCCAGGTGTCCTGCAGCACCATGCCGATCTGCGAGCGGAGGTCGTCGCGGCGCATGGCGGCCACATCGTTGCCGTCGAGCGTGATCCGTCCGCCGTCGAGCTCGTAGAAGCGCATGATCAGGTTGACCAGCGTCGTCTTGCCGGCACCGGTGGGTCCGACGATGGCCACCGTGGTGCCCGGCTCGGCCACCAGCGAGAGGTTGTCGATCAGGGGGGTGTCCGGGTCGTAGCTGAACGACACGTGCTCGAACTCCACCCGGCCGCGGGCGTCGGTGAGCTCGGCCGGGGTGTCGGACTCGGGCACCTGCTCGGGCTCGTCGAGCAACTCGAAGACCCGCTCGGCGGAGGCCACGCCCGACTGCAGCAGGTTCGTCATCGACGCCAGCTGGGTCAGCGGCTGGGTGAACTGCCGTGAGTACTGGATGAAGGCCTGGACCTCGCCCAGGCTCATCGTGCCCGACGCCACCCTCAGCCCGCCCACCACCGCGATGGCGACGTAGTTGAGGTTGCCGAGGAACATCATCGCGGGCATCACGATGCCGGAGATGAACTGCGCGCCGAAGCTGGCCTTGAACAGTTCGTCGTTCTTCGCGCGGAAGGCCTCCTCGACCTCGCGTTGCCGTCCGAACACCTTGACCAGGGCGTGGCCGGTGTAGGCCTCCTCGATCTGCGCGTTGAGCGCGCCGGTGTGGGCCCACTGGGCGACGAACTGCTTCTGCGAACGCTTCGCGATCACGACCGTGACCAGGATCGAGAGCGGGACGGTCACGAGGGCGATCAAGGCCAGCACCGGCGAGATGATGATCATCATCGACAACACGCCCACGACGGTCAGCAGCGAGGTCAGCAGCTGGCTGAGGGTCTGCTGGAGGCTCTGGGAGATGTTGTCGATGTCGTTGGTGACCCGGCTGAGGAGGTCGCCCCGGGCGCTGCGGTCGAAGTAGCTCAGCGGCAGCCGATTGAGCTTGTCCTCGACGTCCGAGCGCAGCCGGTAGACCGTGCGCTGGACGATCCCGTTGAGGAGGTAGCCCTGCATCCAGCCGAACAGGGACGCGCCCACGTAGAGCGCCAGGACTCCGATCAGCACCCAGCTCAGCGCCGAGAAGTCGATCCCCTGCCCGGGCGTGACGTCCATGCCGGTCAACATGTCGGCGAACGTGCCCTGGCCGTCGGCCCGCAGCCCGTCGATCGCCTCGTCCTTGGTCACCCCGGGCGGCAGCTGCCGGCCGATGACGCCGGCGAAGATGAGGTCGGTGGCGTACCCGAGGATCCGCGGCCCGATGGCGTTGAGCCCGACGCTCACGACGGCCAGGCCGATGACCGCGAGGACGCCGCTCCGTTCCGGGCGGAGCCGGCCGACCAGCCGCTTCGCGGAGGGTCCGAAGTCGAGCGCCTTCTGGGACGGCCCGGCCATCCCGCCGAATGGTCCCCCGCCGCCCGGGCCTCGTCCGCCCACCGGTGGCCGGCCCACGGGCGGGCCACCGGCCGGAGGACCTGCCGGGCGCGCCGGCGCGGTGGTCGTGGCGGTGTCGGTCTTGGGGGCGCTCATGCGGCTTCCTCTGCGGTGAGCTGGGATTCCACGATCTCGGCGTAGGTCGGACAGGTCTCGACCAGCTCGTCGTGCGTGCCGAGGCCGACGACCGCGCCGTCCTCGAGGACCACGATCTGGTCGGCGTCGGCGATGGTCGACACCCGCTGGGCGACGATCACCATCGCGGCGTCGGTGACCTGCGGGCGCAGCGCGGCCCGGAGCCGCGCGTCGGTACTGAGGTCGAGGGCGGAGAAGGAGTCGTCGAACAGGTAGATCTCCGGCGTGCGGACCAGTGCCCGGGCGATCGCGAGCCGCTGACGCTGGCCGCCGGAGACGTTCGTGCCGCCCTGGGCGATCGGCCCGTCGAGGCCCTCGGGCATGGCCTCGACGAAGTCGCGCGCCTGGGCGGTCTCCAGCGCCGCCCACAGCTCGTCGTCGGTGGCCTCCGGGTTGCCGTAACGCAGGTTGCTGGCGACCGTGCCGGAGAAGAGGTACGGCTTCTGCGGCACCAGACCGATCCGCCGGCGCAGGTCCTCGGGGTCGAGGTCGCGGACGTCCACGCCCCCCACCAGCACCGCCCCCGCGGTGGCGTCGATCAGTCGTGGGATCAGGTTGACCAGCGTGGTCTTGCCCGACCCGGTACTGCCGATGATCGCGGTGGTCTGCCCGGGCCGAGTGGTGAAGCTGACCTCACGCAGCACCGGCTCGGCGGCACCGGGGAAGGAGAATCCCGCGGCCCGGAGCTCGAGGGTGGCCGGCTGGGACAGCCGCGTGGGCGCCGACGGAGGCACCACCGAGGAGTCGGTGTCGAGGACCTGGGTGATCCGCTCGGCGCATACGGCCGCGCGCGGCACCATGACCAGCATGAACGTGGCCATCATCACGGACATGAGGATCTGCATCAGGTAGGCGAGGAACGCCGTGAGCGCTCCGACCTGCATCTCGTCCGCCTCGATCCGGTGTCCGCCGAACCACAGGACGGCGACGCTGGAGGCGTTGAACACCAGCATGACGAACGGGAACATCATCGCCATCAGCCGCCCCACCCGCAGCGCGGTCTCGGTGAGCTCGGCATTGGCACCCGCGAAGCGCCGGGCCTCGAACCGCTCGCGGACGAACGCCCGCACCACCCGGATGCCGGTTATCTGCTCGCGAAGCACCCGGTTCACCGAGTCGATACGTACCTGCATGGCCCGGAACTCCGGCACCATCCGGCTCGCGATCAGCCCGATGCCGATGATCAGGATCGGGACGCACACCAGGAGCAACCAGGACAGCTCGAGGTCCTCCCGCAATGCCATGATGACGCCGCCGACCATCATGATCGGCGCGGCGACGAGCAAGGTGCAGCTCATCATCACCAGCATCTGGACCTGCTGGACGTCGTTGGTGTTGCGGGTGATCAGGGACGGCGCGCCGAACTGGCCGACCTCACGGGCCGAGAAGTCGCCGACCCGGTGGAACACCGCCGCGCGGACGTCGCGCCCGAACGCCATGGCGGTACGGGCACCGAAGTACACCGCACCGATGGCACACGCGATCTGCAGCAGGCTGACCGTCAGCATCCACCCGCCGGTGGTCAGGATGAAGCCGGTGTCGCCCTTGGCGATGCCGTCGTCGATGATGTCGGCGTTCAGGCTGGGCAGGTAGAGCGAGGCGAGAGTGCCGATGAGTTGGAGGACGACGACGGCGAGCAGCCATCGGCGGTAGGGACGCAGGTGGGTCCGCAGCAAGCGGATCAGCATGAGGTGACTCCAGGGTGGTGGCGGACGCCGTCGAGGAGGAGCGAGACGATCTGCTCGGCGGTGAGGATGTGGCCGTCGTTGATGGCGGGGTGGGTTCCGGTGAAGGTCAGGACGCGGAGCAGCCGGGCCACTTCGACCGGCTCGCACCGCAGGGCGTCGCGGTCGGGTTCGATGAGGTCGGTCAGGATCTGCATGAGCCGGGTGTGGGTGGGCCGTTGAGGTCTGCGCGGGTCGTCGTCGCCAGGCGGCCGACTCATCTCCATCGTGGTCAGCAGCTCGAACACGCTGGTCAGCCGCTGCTGGATGATCTCGACCGCCGCCAGGACGCGGGACGCCAGCGGGAGCGTCAGGTCGACGGCGGCCAGCCGTTCCTCGACCTCGCGAGGGTCGAGGGCAGCGGCCACGGCCTCCCGGATCAGCGTCGCCTTGTCGTCGAAGACCCGGAAGATCGTCCCTTCGGCCACCCCGGCCGCATCGGCGATCTGCCGCGTGGTCACCGCGGCGCCATGGCGGCGGATGAGCGGGATGGTGGCCTCGATCAGCGCCGCGCGACGGTCGTCGGGCGACATCGGGGCAGCCCGCTCTCGCGGCGGTCTGGCATCGGGCCTCGGGGTGGTGGACGGCACGCCCGGAAGACTAACTGAGTGAGCGCTCACTCACCACTGGATTTCGTCGACGGCCGAATCCGGTCGCCGGCCCGGGTCGTCCGCCGGTCAGGCGTCGCTGGCCCGGGCGCCTGTTCAGTCCGGACGGCCGGACACCGCGAGCCGGGCGCCGATCCCGATCATCGCGACGCCGCCGACCGCCCCGATCCGCTCCAGCCTCCGCGGCGACCGGGCGAACCACGCCCGTGCGGCGCTCGCGGAGACCGCCCACACGCCGTCCGAGATCAGCGCGATGGCGACGCAGATCGCACCCAGGACCAGCATCTGCAGACTCGGGTGGATGCCCGCCGGGTCCACGAACTGTGGCAGGACGGCGGCGAAGTACACCACGGCCTTGGGGTTCGCCACGCCCACGATGAAGCCGTCACGGACCGCGCGCAGCATTCGCGGCACCTCGACGTCGACACCCGGCCGCGGCGACAGGTCCCGTCGATGCCGGATGGCCTGGACGCCCAGGTACGCAAGGTAGGCGGCGCCGCCGAACTTGAGGATCGTGAACGCGACGATCGAGCGTTCGACGAGCGCGCCGAGCCCGATGGATACCGCCACGACCTGCACATACACCCCTGCGGCGTTGCCCACCACGGTGGCCAGCGCGCCCCGCCGGCCGAGCACCAGCGCGCGACTGACGACGAACACCACGCTCGGCCCGGGCACCGCCACGAAGGCGAACGCCATCAGGACGAACGCCAGCAGATGCGTAGAAGAGGTCACCGGCGAAACGATAGACATCGAGACCGAGGTCGGGCGAGTACATTTCCGGCGAACACCGCGCGGACTAGCCTGTCGACCATGAGCGACGCCTCGCCCGACCCGTCCGCGACCGGGGACGACGGCGGACGGGCAGCGACGTCGCATCGTGACGGCGGCTGGGCCCGGTCCACGGCACGTGGCACCATCGGCGCCGTCGTGCTGGTGGGTGCGTTCTACGCCTTCCCCGACACCTCGGCCGACGACGGCGTCCTCCAACGGGCCGTGCTCTTCGTCCTCTGCCTGGTCGGCCTCGGTGCCCTGATCGTCTACCTGATCCGGCGGGCCCAGGCCAACGGTGAGGATGTCCGCATCGACACGCTCGTGCTGACCCTCCTGGCGGCGATCGTCGTGTTCGCCCAGACGTACTACGCGCTCGCCCAGTCACCCGGGCAGATGGACGGGCTGGTCACCCGCACCGACGCGCTGTACTTCACGATCACGGCGCTCTCGACGATCGGCTTCGGCGACGTCCACGCCGCCGGCCAGGCGGCCCGGGTCGTCGTCATCGTCCAGGTGCTCTTCACGGTCATCTTCGTCGGCGCGGCCACGACGACGATCCGCCGCGTGGTGCACCGCCGCGGACAGCGACTGATCGACCGTCACCGCACGCCACCAACGCCCTGATCAGGGTGTTTCCGAGCCGCGCGCCCGCACGAACTCCGGGCGGGCCAGCCACGGCGAGCTCGGGTGCGCCGACCCGATGGCTCCGGCGAGCCAGTCCAGCTCGGCCTGGGGCAACCGCGGCAGGACCAGACCGAGGTCGTGCTCGTCCTTGGGTTGCGGGTCCTTCGCCTTCCACAGCAGCTGCACCGCGGGCCGGACCGTAGGCACGCCGCGAGCCATCCAGACCACCTCGTCGACCGGCCTCCGCACCAGGCGGTGGCGGCGGTAGATCCACTCGTCGCCGTCCACGTCCTCCAGGTTGAGCTGGAGGCTCCAGGTCGGTGCTCCGGGAAACCGGGCCCAGAGGTTGTCGACGTCCGGACCGGTGACCTGTCCGGACAGCGGGGACAACCGGCCCCCCAGCGCGACGAAGACCTCGAGCACCGGCTCGATCCGGCGCCGAAGCTCCGGCCAGTGGGATCGCTGCACGCTGATGTCGACGTCGCCATGCGCGCGCGTGACGTACCCGAGGAACCGGTCGAGCCCGACGCCGCCGGAGAGCCACCAGCGGCACGGCGAGTCACCCATGAGCTCGGCGATGAACGTGACCGGCAGCGGAGTCCAGTCCGCGGTGGCGTCTGCTCGGGTCATGGGCGGTCCTCGTCGGTCGTCGCGGGAATGGTAGTCGCGACATTCGCGGCATACCATCGAAATCGCCGGTTCCTGCTGATAGAGGAGCTCAGCATGATTGCCCTCGGCATCGTCCTAGGAGCGATCGCACTGATCGCCCTGATCGTGTTCTCGGCCAGCGCACGCGTCGTCCAGCAGTACGAGCGCGGCGTCGTGTTCCGGCTCGGCAAGGTTCGCGGCCGGCCACGCCTGCCGGGGCTGAACTTCATCACGCCGATGATCGAGCGAATGCACAAGGTCAACGTGCAGATCGTGACCATGCCCGTGCCGGCTCAAGAGGGCATCACCCGCGACAACGTGACGGTGCGGGTGGATGCGGTGGTGTACTTCCGCGTGCACGACCCGGTCGACGCGCTCGTCGAGGTCCAGGACTACACGTTCGCGATGTCCCAGGTCGCGCAGACCTCGCTGAGGTCGATCATCGGCAAGAGCGAGCTCGACGACCTGCTCTCCAACCGCGAGCCGCTCAACCAGGGGCTCGCCGTGATGATCGACAGCCCGGCGCTCGGGTGGGGTATCGAGATCGACCGGGTGGAGATCAAGGACGTCGCCCTGCCCGAGTCGATGAAACGCTCGATGTCACGCCAGGCGGAGGCCGAACGCGAACGTCGCTCGCGGATCATCACCGCTGACGGCGAGTTCCAGGCATCGCAGAAGCTGGCTCAGGCCGCTGCGGCCATGTCCGACACCCCGTCCGCGCTCCAGCTCCGGCTGCTGCAGACGATCGTCGAGGTGGCCGCGGAGAAGAACTCGACAGTGGTGCTTCCCTTCCCGGTGGAGCTCCTGCGGTTCCTCGAACAGTCGACGGTCGCCATGGGCGGAGCGGTGACGCCCGCAGCACAGCCGCCGGCCGGTCCGTCAGCGCCCACCCCGACCACCGAGGTGCCCGCGGTGGAGTCGGCCGAGGTGCCCGCCGTCGAAGCGCCGGACGTCCCGGCCGTGGAGGAGCCCGAGATCCCGGCCGTCGAGGTCCCCGAGGTCCCGGCGGTGGAGACCGCCGACGTGCCGGCGGTGGAGTCCGCCGACGTTCCGGCGTCCGTCCCCAACCAGCGCGAGGTCCGCGAGTCCCTGGACCCAGCTCGCCCGACCTCGGCGTGACCACACACGAGAGACGAGGACCGAGGGACCAGGACCGAGGGACGAGCTGGACAGCACGTCCTTCGTCGGCACCGCTGAGCTGCCCGAATCGGTGAGTGAGTCCGGAGCCGGCATCAAGCCGCGCTCCGTGGCGTGCTTCACCGCCACGGAGGAAGGCAGCCGGCGCAGGACTCGCTCACCGATTCGGGCGGACCCGGCCGTGCAGACGACCCGTCAGCGGGCGGCGGTGCCCTCGGTGTAGTCGTCGTCGGCCGTCTTGATCCAGCTCATGAGCTGACGCAGCTCGCGGCCGGTGGCCTCGATCGGGTGCGCCTCGCCCTCGGCGCGGTAGCGCTTGAACTCCGGCGCGCCGGCGTCCTGGTCGGCGATGAAGCCGGCGGCCCAGCTGCCGTCCTTGATGGCACCCAGCGCTTCCTTCATCCGCTCCTTGACCGAGGCGTCGATGATCTTCGGGCCGGTCGTGTAGTCGCCGTACTCCGCGGTGTCGGAGACCGACCAGCGCTGCTTGGCGATGCCGCCCTCGTACATGAGGTCGACGATGAGCTTGAGCTCGTGCAGCACCTCGAAGTACGCGATCTCGGGCTGGTAGCCCGCCTCGGTCATCACCTCGAAGCCGCTCTGTACCAGGCGCGACACGCCACCGCAGAGCACGGTCTGCTCGCCGAAGAGGTCGGTCTCGGTCTCCTCGGTGAAGGTGGTCTTGATGCCACCGGCGCGCAGTCCGCCGATGCCCTTGGCGTACGAGAGCGCGAGGCCCCAGGCCGCGCCGCTGGCGTCCTGCTCGACCGCGACGAGTACCGGGACACCCCGGCCGTCGGCGTACTCGCGGCGGACGAGGTGGCCGGGGCCCTTGGGGGCGACCATGGCGACGTCGACGTTGGCCGGAGGCTTGATGTAGCCGAAGCGGATGTTGAACCCGTGGCCGAAGAACAGCGCGTCGCCGTCCTGGAGGTTGGGCTCGATGTCGTTGGTGTAGATGTGCCGCTGGACGTGGTCCGGCGCCAGGATCATGATCAGGTCGGCTTCGGCTGCGGCCTCGGCGGGCGTGACCACGCGCAGACCCTCGGCCTCAGCCTTGGCCCGGCTCGTGGAGCCCTCCTTGAGACCGACACGCACGTCGACCCCGGAGTCACGCAGGCTCAGCGCGTGCGCGTGCCCCTGGCTGCCGTATCCGATGACGGCCACGACGCGTCCCTGGATGATCGACAGGTCGGCGTCGTCGTCGTAGTACATCTCTGCCACGAGGGCTTCTCCTTTGTATTCGGCGGATCTCCACGAGGCGGACCTGGTGGGCCACCACGAGGACTTCTGCGGCATCACGAGGCCTGCATGCCTGGTGCGGCGGGCGATTGCCTGGTGAACGTGATCATTTGGGTCGGGCGGGGGTCAGGCGGTGCGGTCGAGGCGGTCGAGGGGACGCAGCGCGCGGTCGGTGATGGAGCGCGAGCCACGGCCCACCGCCACCACGCCGGACTGCACGAGCTCGCGGATGCCGTAGGGCTCCAGCACCCGCAGCAGCGCGCTGAGTTTGTCCGAGGACCCGGTGGCCTCGATGGTGACGGCGTCGGTGGCCACGTCGACCACCTTCGCCCGGAACAGCTCGACGGTCTGCAGCACGTGCGGCCGGGTGTCGTTGTCGGTGCGCACCTTCAGCAGCAGCAGCTCGCGCTGCACCGACTGCGTCGACTCCAGCTCGACGATCTTGAGCACGTTGACGAGCTTGTTGAGTTGCTTGGTGACCTGCTCGAGTGGGTTGTCCTCGACGTCGACGACGACGGTCATCCGCGACACCGACGGGTGCTCGGTGGGGCCGACGGCCAACGAGTCGATGTTGAAGCCCCGCCGCGAGAACAGCGCGGCGATCCGAGCCAGGACACCCGGCTTGTTCTCGACGAGGACGGACAGCGTGTGCTTGCTCATCAGTCTTCCCGCTCCCAATCCGGGGCCATCCCCCGCGCGATCTGGATGTCGTCGTTGCTGGTGCCCGCCGCGACCATCGGCCAGACCATCGCGTCGCGGTGGACGCCGAAGTCGACCACGACCGGGCGGTCGTCGACGGCCATCGCCTTCTCGATCGTGGCGTCGACGTCGGCGGCCGTCTCGCACCGCAGCCCGACGCAACCGTACGCCTCGGCCAGCTTGGCGAAATCGGGGATGCGCCGGCTGTTGAGGTCGGTGTTGGAGTACCGGCCGCCGTAGAAGAGGGTCTGCCACTGCCGGACCATGCCGAGGCTCTCGTTGTTGATGACCGCGACCTTGATCGGGATGCCCTCGATGGCGCAGGTGGCGAGCTCCTGGTTGGTCATCTGGAAGCAGCCGTCGCCGTCGATGGCCCAGACGGTGGTGTCGGGTCGGCCGACCTTCGCGCCCATGGCCGCCGGCACGGCGAAGCCCATCGTGCCGAGCCCTCCGGAGTTCAGCCAGGTCGACGGGTTCTCGTAGGAGATGAACTGCGAGGCCCACATCTGGTGCTGGCCGACGCCCGAGACGTACACGGCGTCCGGGCCGACGATCTGGCCCAAGCGCTGGATGAC
>DATCVR010000320.1:0-2610 GCA_036566745.1 Jiangellaceae bacterium
GGCCGAGCTCGCCCGCCGGCCCGGGGTGGTCGTCCCGCGCGCCGACCTGCTGGCGGTCCTCCCGGGAAACAGCACGGACGAGCACGCGGTGGAGATGGCCGTTACCCGGCTCCGAAGTGCGCTCGGACAGCGCGTGATCCAGACCGTGGTCAAGCGCGGATACCGGCTCGCCTACGACGCCGAGACCAGCGACGCGAAGTACGGGGTCGCCCGTTGACCACCGGACATGTCGCGATCGTGGGCGGTGGGCCGGGAGATCCGGGACTGCTCACGCTGCGCGGCTTCGACCTCCTCAAGCAGGCCGACGTGGTCCTGGTGGACCGGCTGGCGCCGCGCACCCTGCTCGACGGGCTGAACCCGGACGTCGAGGTGGTCGACGTCGGGAAGCGCCCACACCGGCATCGGCGCAGCCAGTGCGAGATCGAGGACCTGATGCTCGATCGCGCCCGAGCCGGCAAGCGGGTCGTGCGTCTCAAGGGCGGCGACCCTTACGTGTTCGGGCGTGGCGGCGAGGAGGCGGCCGCCTGTGCCCGCGCCGGTGTGCCGTACGAGGTCGTGCCGGGCGTGACCAGCGCCGTGTCGGTACCGGCGCTCGCGGGAATCCCGGTCACGCACCGGGGCGTCACCCAGCAGGTGTCGATCGTCAGCGGCCACGCTCATCCCGACAGCCACGAGTGCACGGTCGACTGGGCCGGACTGGCGGCCGGAGGCGGCACGATCGTCGTGCTGATGGGCATCACCCACCTCCCGGTCATCGCCGAGCGGCTGGTCTCCGGAGGCCGTGCCGCCGAGACCCCGGCCGCTGTCGTGGCCGATGGGGCCGGGCCACGACAGCGGACCGTGGTCGCCACCCTCGCCACCATCGGGCGCAGAGCGGAGGGCATCGAGCCACCGGGCGTCGTCGTGATCGGCGAGGTCGTGGGGCTCCGGGATCAACTTCAGCCGACGACGGACACTCCGTAGCAGAGGGCGAGCACGTCTATGCCCGCATCCGGGACACCACTGGCCCCACTCCGCGATCGGCAAGGCCACACCCATCACGAGGTTGAACAACCTGGCTGGGCATCACAGCTAGTCCGCCGACATCGACCCGACCCATACGGACTTCCTCCTCAGCTGTGCGCGGCGCCATCATCTTCTTCGTCGGGCGTTCGGCTGCCGTGCTTCGGCTCAATGCAGCGCATCCTCCCGCGCCTGTAGCGCTCGGTACAGGGTGATCGTCCGATGCCTCAGGTGACAGGCATACCCGTTCGGGTCGAGCGCCGCGGCAAGACGTCGGCGACGCCGGTCGCGACCGCGCGTGAGCGGGACGTGACGCCGTGCGCCCCTCGCATCGGCGAAAGCGATCAGGAACTGCACCGAAACCGTCGCTAGCTTGACTCCTGGCATGGACATGACCGGTGAAGAGCACGGGCGTCGCGGTCGGAGACGCCAATGACGACCTCGCCCGGCGTGAGTGTGGACGGCGTCGTCGAGGCCGTGTCGGCGGCGTTCGAGGCGTCGAGGAAGGTCGCACATGCCCTGAAGCCTTTGCGCGCGTGGTGTGATGACATGTCGCCGAAAGTGACTGGAGCCGCCGACGAGGTGGAGCAACTCGCACAGCGCATCGCCAACCTCCAGTTCGACGTACAAGCCGGCTCAGTCCACGTGATGGATGCGTCTGCGCTCGCCGAGACGACGTCGATCGGCGAATTCGAGCGCGCGGCGGCAGAGGCCCCCGGAACATGGAGCGCGTTCGTGGAGGCAGCCCGCGCCGCGAGCGCGAGCTTGACCGCGGCTCGGGATGCGGCGCAGACGCTGTCAGGCTGGGTCGAGACGGTGTCACAGGAGCTTCGGCGTTGCCGCCGGGAGGCGCGCTACGTCAAGGCGGATCCGGGACTCCGCAGCGTCATCGAGAGGACGCACGCGCTTGTGGAGTCGCTTCGTGGCCTGCTGTACGAGGCGCCGGGCGACTTCTGGCATGCCGCCCGTCGAGACACCGGGCCGGAAGAGCAGTCACTCGGCGGCGCCTGCGTCGCGTTCGTCCGGGCCATCACCGTCGCGGCGGAGACGGCCGAGTCGTTGAACGCCGCTCTTCGTGAGATCTCCGGGAGCTGATCGGAATGGCCACGATGGCATGATCGCAGCTGAGATCGAGACGACGCCTCCACGAGCACGAGTAGCTCTTTCATCGTCCGGGCGGACCGGTCGGGCTTGTGCAACACGAGCGTGTCACCGGCGCGGAGCATGGCCCAGCGCGATCCTTAGAGCATCCGAACCCATTTGCGTCGAATACACCGGGCGGCGATGCCTGGCCTGGCCCGCAACCGGAGGATCCGGGTCCGCGCGCTCGCTGCCCAGTTCCCCAACTCGCGTGAGCTCGTCGAGATCGCCGTCAACCTGGCGCCTCACCGACTCGACGTGCTCCTGATACCCACCGAGCTCGAGGAGATTCAGGGACCCGCCGGTGGCAACGCGCTCCGCAGCCGATCCCTCGTCTCATCCTTCCGGCGAGGCGCTCGCGTCGTCCCGCTCCACCCGCACGTATCCCACCGAGTGAACCGAGAGGGCCACCGACGCGGCGACCAACACCGCCACCCCGGCGATCGGTGTGATGTGCCAGAACCCGGC
>DATCVR010000321.1:0-27675 GCA_036566745.1 Jiangellaceae bacterium
TCGACGGCACCGAGGTCGACGGCACCGAGGTCGACGGCACCGAGGTCGACGGCACCGAGGTCGACGGCACCGAGGTCGACGGCACCGAGGTCGACGGCACCGAGGTCGACGGCACCGAGACCGAGACCGGTGGCACCGACGACGGCAACGCCGAAGGCGACCTGCCCAACACGGGTGCCGGCAACACGTGGCTCATCGCCGCGGGTGTCGCTCTCCTGCTCGCTGGTGGGGCCACCGCTTTCGCGGTCAACCGCAAGCGTGGTCTGATCGAGCAGTAATTTCGAGGAATCTCTGACGGTTTCCGTCAGGCTCCCGGGCCGGTGGGTCCGCACCGAACAGGTGCGGACCCACCGGCGTCTTCACGACTGGAGAGGCCATCGCGGTGATGGAGTCGTCTACCCTGGCGGCCGTGCCGAGTTCGAACGAGCCCCACCACACCGAACCGCCTCCCATCGCGAAGGGGGTGGCGTTCATCCTCGTCGGCATCGTGGCGATCCATTTCGCGATCACGTTCCTGTGGAATGCGCCGTCCAACCCCATCCGCGACGCCCTCGGGGGCCAGGTCAACGGGTACATGGAGCCGTTCTTCGAACAGAATTGGAGCCTGTTCGCCCCCAACCCGGTGAACACCGAGGACGAGCTGCTGGTCCGCGCGGAGGTCCTCGACCCGGACACGGGCGAGTTCGAGACCACCGAGTGGGAGTCCGCCACGGAGCTGGAGTGGACGATCGTCTCGCACAATCCCTTCCCGTCGAGGGCCAGCCGCCTCTCCTCGAACCTGCACCGCCGGCTGAACTCGGCCTGGAACCGGCTCAGCGAGGGTCAGCGCCAGGTCATCGCCGAGGACTTCTTCGGGGCGGACGACTGGACGCCGATGGCCGAGCGGCTGGCGTCCGCGGCCGGCGGCCAGATCTCCACCGACATCGAGACGATGATCCGCGCCGATCGAGTGGCCACCGGCTACGCCTCGCAGTTCGCTCGCGCCCGCTGGGGTGAGGGCGTCACATCGGTCCAGTACCAGCTCAGGCGAACCCCTGTGCCCCGGTGGGAGGAGCGTCTCGAGGCCGAGCCCACTGCGCCGTCGGCCACGATCCGCGAGTTCGGCTGGCGTCCCGTGCTGACCAACGATGGGCAGGACGACGCCCTGTTCGCCCGCACGATCGAAAGGCTCGAGCGATGATCCGCCAGGCGGTGGACGCGCTGTTCGACGGCATCAACCGGCTGCTCGATCAGGCCGAGCAGTGGCTGTTCCGCGGCAAAAAGGCGACCTACGGGCTGTCGGTCATGCGGATCTGCCTGGGGGTGGCGATCCTCGGCTCGCTGGCCGCCAACGCGATCGATCGTCATTACGTCTGGGGCGCGGGCTCGCGGTGGCTCGAGCCCTGGGTGGCCGCCGACGAGTTCGGTTTCCCGCTCACCACGGTGTTCGGCGAGACCGATTCGCCCGCGGTGTTCACCGCGAAGTACTTCCTGCTGATCGTGGTCGCCGCGCTGTTCACGCTGGGCTGGCGGACCCGGGTGGTGACGCCGGTCCTGCTGGTCCTCGTGGCGGGCCTGCTGCGGCTCAACCCGGTCGCCACCGATGCCGGCGACAACATCGTCCGCATCATGCTGCTGTACCTGTGCTTCGCCGACGTCTCGGCACACTGGTCGCTGGACGCCCGGCGCAGGAGCCGCGCCGGCACGGTCACGCCGTCACGCATGCCGCCGTGGATCGGCGTGCTGTTCCACAACGTCGCGCTGGCGGCCGTCGCGGCCCATATCTTCGTGATCTACGTCACCTCGGGCCTGTCCAAGGTGCAGGGCGAGATGTGGCAGGAGGGCGTCGGTCTCTACTACCCCCTGCGCATCGGCCAGTACGCCCCGTGGCCCGGGCTGAGCGAGCTCGTGTACTCCAGCGGGATCTTCGTCACCATCGGCAGCTACGTCACGGTCTTCGTCCAGGTGTTCTTCCCGCTGCTGCTCTTGCGCCGCGGCACCCGCGTGGTCGCGCTGCTGTTGATCTTCGCGATGCACGTGAGCATCGCGGTGACGATGGCGCTGCCGTGGTTCTCCCTGGCGATGCTGGCCGGCGACGCCGTGTTCGTCCGCAACGACACCTATCGGGCGCTAGCGCGCTGGCTGAGCAGGTCGCGGCGTACGTCGGCTGCGGATCCGCCGGCCGCGGATCCTGCGACGACGGAGGGTGGCGTGGCGTCGGAGGGCGGGGCGCCGGCGCCGGTCGAGTCACCGTCCCCCGGAGCCACCGCGGACGTCACGCCAGCGCGCCCGGACTGACGCCGGCCGGGAGTCCAGGACGTTCCCCTCGGTCACCGGCACGGGCCGGGGGCGTGGCGGGCGGGGGTCGGCGACGGCCGCGGTGTACGCGCTGACCGTGTCGCCGGCCACGATCGGCCAGGTGAATCGCTTGGCCACCTCGGCCCGGGCCGCGTCGGCCAGCGTCCGGGCCCACTCGGGGTCGTCGAGCAGCCGCACCACGGCGGTGCCCAGCTCCGTCACCGATCGTGGCGCGACGAGGAGGCCGCTGACCTCGTCGGTGACCAGCTCGCGCAGGCCGCCGGTGGCACCGGCCACGACCGGCGTTCCGGCCGCGCTGGCCTCCAGCGCGACCATCCCGAACGGCTCGTACGAACTGGGGACCACAGCGACGTCGGCCGCGCCGAGGAGGTCAGCGAGGCCGCGTTCGTCGAGGTGACCACAGAAGCGCACCGACCGGGCGACCCGGCGTCGGCGCGCCAGCGCGGCCAGGGCCTCACGACGACTGCCCACGCCGGCGAGGACCAGGACGGTACCGGGATGCCGACGTCGGATGCGGGGGAGCGCGTCGATCGCGATGTCGCCGCCCTTCTCCCACTCCAACCGCCCGGCCAACACGATCATGGGCGCTGCGGGCGTGATGCCCAGGGCTGCCCGTGCGGCGGCAGCCGTCGCCGGGGTGGACCGCCACGCACTCAGGTCCACGCCGTTCGGGATCAAGGTCAGCTCGCCGAGTGGTACCTCGAGCGCCGTGCCCACCTCGACCTGCATCGCGGCCGAGCAGACGATGGTGCGGGCGGCCCGGGTGACCAGCCAGGCCTCGACGTCGTGGCGGGCGCGCGACACGGGGGTGGACAGCCAGCCGTCCCACAGCCCGGCCTCGGTGGCATGGATCGTGGCGACCAACGGCACACCGGAGGTCTCGGCGAGGTCGACGCCGGCGTGGGCGACCACCCAGTCGTGGACGTGGACGAGATCGGGCCGCCAGCCGCCCACCACGGCCCGCCCGGTCCTGGCCAGGGCGGTGTTGAGCCCGAGGACCCAGGCGACCAGGTCCGTGGCGAGGTCGCGGGCGGGAGGGTCGGGCGCCACCCGGACGACCCGCACGCCGTTGACCCGGGCATCCGGCGCGGCCCGCGGATGAGTCTGGGTGAGGACGACGACGTCGTGTCCCTGGGCGGCCAGGGCCTCGGCGAGGCCGTGGACGTGGCGGCCCAGACCGCCGTAGATCATCGGTGGGTACTCCCACGAGATCAGCAGCACCCGCATGGTCGTCATGTCCGCTCCGCGGCACGGCCCGGCGTCGGCACACGGGCGTCGGTACGCTCGCCGGTCAGGGGGCAGGGCATGCCGACGAGGGTGGCACAGGTTCGGCTGTGACGCGTCGCACTGACGACGTGGTTGGCCAAGATATTACCGACGGGTAACATCGGACGGGTCCTGGTGGTGTCGGTCACCCCGCGTCTGCATCGTCCTCACGAGGTGGCACGCTGGCCCTGTCGCACCACCACACGCCGAACTCGTTCCCCGCGAACTCGCACCACTAGTCATCGTTCGCCCGCACAGGAGGTCGTCTCCCGGCATGAAGATCGTTGCCCTGGTGAAGCACGTCCCGGACGCCACTGCCGACCGGACGTTCAACGAAGCCGACCACACGACCGACCGCGTCGGTGTCGACGGCCTGCTCTCCGAGCTCGACGAGTACGCCGTCGAGGAGGCGCTCAAGATCTCCGAGGCCGGCGACGCCGAGGTGGTCGTCGTGACGATGGGCCCGGACGGCGCCGTCGACGCGGTGAAGAAGGGCCTCCAGATGGGCGCCGACTCCGGTGTCCACGTGGTCGACGACGCCTTGCACGGCTCCGATGCCCTCGCGACGTCGGCGGTGCTGGCCGCCGTCGTGCAGAAGATCGGCGACGTCGACCTCGTCATCACCGGCATGGCCTCCACCGACGGCAGCATGAGTGTGGTGCCGGCCATGCTGGCCGAGCGCCTCGGCGTGGCCCACGTCGGCTTCGTCGGCGAGCTCACCGTCGGCGACGGCACGGTCACCGGCCGGCGCGACGGCGACACCGCCTCAGAGACGGTCGAGGCAGCGCTGCCGGCCGTCGTCTCCGTGACCGACCAGATCAACGAGCCGCGGTACCCCTCGTTCAAGGGGATCATGGCGGCGAAGAAGAAGCCGGTCGAGAGCTGGTCGCTGGCCGACCTCGGGATCGATCCCTCGCAGGTCGGGTTGTCGGCGGCGTGGTCGGTCGTCGACGAGGTGACCAAGCGTCCAGAGCGCACCCAGGGCGAGATCGTCACCGACGACAACGGCGACGGCGGCGTGAAGCTGGCCGAGTTCCTGGCCGCGCAGAAGTTCATCTGATCCCGTCCGTCGAGGCCGGAACGAGCAACGCAGGAGAGAGTAGAGATGGCTGAGATCCTCGTCCTCGTCGACCACGTCGACGGCGCGGTCCGCAAGACCACCACCGAACTGCTGACCATCGCCCGCCGGGCCGGCGAGCCGGCCGCGGTCTTCCTCGGCGCGGGCTACGACGCCGCGAAGGAGACGCTGGGCCGCTTCGGCGCCACCAAGGTCTATGTCGTCGACGCTCCCGAGCTCGACGAGTACCTCGTGGCGCCCAAGGCAGAGGCGCTGGCGCAGGTCGTGGCCGCAGCCCAGCCCGCGGCGGTGCTGGTGACCTCCAGCCCCGAGGGCAAGGAGATCGCGGCCCGCCTGGCGGTCAAGCTCGAGTCCGGCATCGTCACCGACGCGGTGGACGTCACGGTCGACGGCTCCGAGCTGGTCACCACGCAGTCGGTGTTCGCCGGCGGCTACACCGTCACCGCCAAGGTCACCCACGGCACGCCTGTCGTCACGGTGAAGCCCAACGCCGCGACGCCGGAGCCCGCCGAGACCACCCCGGTCGAGGAGAAGGTGGCGGTGACGATCTCCGACGCCGCCAAGACCGCCAAGATCATCGAGCGTAAGCCCCGTGCCGCCACCGGTCGTCCCGAGCTCACCGAGGCGGCCATCGTCGTCTCCGGAGGGCGCGGCACCGGCGGCGACTTCGGCCCGGTCGAGGCGCTTGCGGATGCCCTGGGTGCAGCCGTCGGCGCGTCGCGGGCGGCCGTCGACTCCGGCTGGTACCCCCACGCCTACCAGGTCGGCCAGACCGGCAAGACGGTCTCGCCCCAGCTGTACCTGGCGGCGGGCATCTCGGGTGCGATCCAGCACCGCGCGGGCATGCAGACCTCGAAGACGATCGTCGTGGTCAACAAGGACGCGGAAGCCCCGATCTTCGCGATGGCCGACTTCGGCGTGGTCGGCGACCTCCACGCGGTGCTGCCCCGGGCCACCGAGGAAGTCGCCAAGCGCAAGGGCTGACCGGCGCGGCCGCCGTCCTCGCGCACGCCGCCGATCCCAACCCGACCCGCGCCCGACCTTCCCGCCGGCCCTCCGCCGGAATGATCACGTTCAGCACCTGTTCGCCTGCACCAGGAGGCCTGCAGGCCTAGTGCGGCACCCGAACGCCTGCTGAACGTGATCATTCCGGGACGGGACGCCGGGCCGGAGTGGGGCGTTGCCGGCGTGGCGAGCAGGGTTCCTGCAGGGTCGTAAACTGGTGCGGTCATGTCTGCTGAGCATCGCGTCTATCTCGATCACGCTGCCACCACCCCCGTTCGCCCCGAGGTGATCGAGGTGGTCGCCGCGACCATGGCTGACGTCGGGAACCCGTCGTCGCTGCACGCGTCCGGCCGGGCGGCCCGCAAGGTCGTCGAGGAGTCCCGCGAGACCATCGCCGCCGCCCTCGGCGCCCGCCCCAGCGAGGTCGTGTTCACCTCCGGCGGCACCGAGGCCGACAACCTCGCCCTCAAGGGCATCTACTGGTCGCGCCGCGCCGCCGATCATCGACGCGTGCGCATCCTCGCCTCGGCGGTCGAACACCATGCGGTGATCGATCCGGTGCAGTGGCTGGCCGACTCCCAGGGCGCCGAGGTCGAGTGGCTGCCGGTCGAGCGGTCCGGCCGCCTGCGCACCGACGCCCTGCGCGCGGCCATCGAGCGCGATCCCGCGTCGGTGGCGCTGGTCAGCGTCATGGTCGCGAACAACGAGATCGGCACCCTCCAGCCCATCGGCGAGGTCGTCGGCGCCGCGTCCGCCCACGGCATCCCGGTCCACGCCGACGCCGTCCAGGCGGTAGGGCAGCTCCCCGTCGACTTCGGCGCCAGCGGCCTCGATGCCATGACGATCTCCGGACATAAGCTCGGCGGGCCGGTCGGGTCCGGAGCGTTGTTCGTCCGGCGCGAGCTCGACCTCGTTCCGGTGTCCCACGGCGGCGGCCAGGAGCGCGACGTCCGGTCGGGGACCCTCGACACGGCGTCGATCGCGGGCCTCGCCACGGCGGTCGCTGCGGCCACGGCCGACGTCGTGGGCCACGCCGCGGCGTTGTCCGGCCTGCGCGACGCGCTGGTCGACGGCATCGCGGCCGCGGTGCCGAAGGCCGTGTTCAACGGCCCGCCCGCGGCGGTGCTCCCTGGCCACGCGCACGTCTCCTTCCCCGGGTGCGAGGGCGATTCGCTGCTGTTGCTGCTCGACGCGCTGGGCATCGAGTGCTCCACCGGCAGCGCGTGCTCGGCCGGAGTTCCCCAGCCGTCTCACGTGCTCACGGCCATGGGGGTCGAGCCCCAGCTGGCCCGCGGGTCGCTGCGCTTCACGCTGGGCCGCACGTCCACGCGGGCCGATGTCGAGGCCGTGATCGAGTCGATCGGCCCCGTGGTCGAGCGCGCCCGCGCCGCCGGGCTGGTGAACGCTTCGCGCGCAGGGATGGTGGGCTGAGCATGCGGGTACTGGCAGCGATGTCCGGCGGGGTCGACTCCGCCGTGGCGGCGGCGCGGATGGTGCAGGCGGGACACGACGTCACCGGCGTCCACCTGGCGCTGTCGTCCAACCCGCAGTCCTTCCGTACCGGCGCGCGCGGATGTTGCACGCTCGAGGACTCCCGCGACGCCCGGCGCGCCGCCGACGTCCTCGGCATCCCGTTCTACATCTGGGACCTCGCCGAGCGGTTCCGGGCCGACGTCGTCGACGACTTCGTGGCCGAGTACGCGGCCGGTCGCACCCCCAACCCGTGCCTGCGTTGCAACGAGAAGATCAAGTTCTCGGCCGTCCTGGACCGCGCTCTGGCGCTCGGGTTCGACGCCGTCTGCACGGGCCACTACGCCCGCATCGTCGACGGGCCGGCCGGCCGCGAGCTGCACCGCGCAGTCGACCCGGACAAGGACCAGTCCTACGTCCTCGGCGTCCTCACGGCCGACCAGCTCGCCCACGCGATCTTCCCGCTCGGCGACACGCTGAAGTCCGACATCCGGGCCGAGGCCGAGCGCGACGGGCTGGCCGTGGCGCGCAAGCCCGACAGCCACGACATCTGCTTCATCGCCGACGGCGACACCGCCGGCTTCCTGCGCGGGCAGCTGGGCGAAGCCCCGGGCGAGGTCGTCGACCTCGACGGCGAGGTGGTCGGCGAGCACGACGGCACGTTCGGCTTCACCATCGGCCAGCGGCGCGGCCTGCGCATCGGGCGCCCGGCCGACGACGGAAAGCCGCGCTACGTCCTCGACATCTCCCCGGTCGACCGGCGGGTGACGGTGGGTCCGCGCGAGGCGCTCGCCGTCGACGACCTCCGTGGGGCCGAGCCGCGGTGGTGCGGCTCGGCGCCGGTCGGCGAGATCGACTGCCTGGCTCAGTACCGCGCCCACGGCGCGCCGGTGCCGGCCCGGGCGGAGTTCACCGACGGCGCCCTGCGGGTCCGGTTCGAGACCGGCCAGGAAGGCGTGGCTCCGGGGCAGGCCATCGTGCTCTATGACGGAGACCGCGTCATCGGCTCGGCCACCATCGACCACACCCGGTCCCACGCGGGGTCGCCGGCCTGACCTGCCGAGCACACCCTCTCGCGAATGCGGTGCGCGGGAGGTTGACGCGTCGCAGTTAGCTCAGTCATTATTGACTCAATGAATGCTGAGCGAAGTGATCTGGAGCGGCGTGCTGCGGTCCACGGGGCGCTGGCCGATCCGGCGCGGCTGGCCGTGGTCGACGCCCTGCTGGTCGGCGACGCCGCGCCCAGCGAGCTGGGTGCACGGCTCGGGCTCGCCTCGAATCTCCTCGCGCATCATCTGAAGGTCCTCGAGGACGCCGGGGTCGCGCGACGAGTGCGATCCGAGGGCGATCGGCGCCGCACGTACGTCACGCTGGTGCCCGAGGCGCTCGACAAGGTGCTCCCCGCGAGGTCCCTGCCCGCCTCGCGCGTGGTCTTCGTCTGCACGCGCAACTCGGCGCGATCGCAGCTCGCCGCGGCGATCTGGACGACGCGCAGCGAGATCCCGGTGGCGTCGGCCGGAACCCATCCGGCGCCGCGAGTTCATCCCCGGGCCGTGGCCGCGGCCGCCCGGCACGGCCTGGGGCTGACCGACGCACGGACGTGGTCCGTGGCCGACCAGCTCCGCCCCGGCGACTTCGTGGTGGCGGTGTGCGACGAGGCCCACGAGGAGCTGGGTGACGTCCCACGGGTCCACTGGTCGGTCCCCGACCCGGTCCGCCGCGACACCGACGACGCGTTCGACCGGACCGTCGCCCATCTCGATCGACGCGTGGGCCGGCTGGCCGGCGTCGTCCGATCTGCCTGACGACCTGGAGGCGACGATGACCGAGTGGCAGACCACCCGGACCAGCGGAATCGAGCGTGAGCTGGCGCTGACCATCGCCGCCGACCGCCTCGCCGAGGAGTTCGACGGGACCTTCGGCCTCGAGACGATCAGCCGGTTCCTCGAGTCCAGCTACGACCAGTTCGCCGGACAGGCGCGCGTCGCCACGTTCCTGCCCCTGATCGCCGAGCGCTTCGCGCGTCAGCGGCTCCGTGCGCTGGCCAAGGTCGAGGGCCGCCATGGCGAGGGCGTCCCCACGGTGCTGTTCCTGTGCGTGCACAACGCCGGACGCTCGCAGATGGCCATGGGCTTCTTCTCGCACCTCGCCGGCGATCGCGCTCTCGCGTGGTCGGGCGGATCCGAGCCCGGCTCCGAGGTCAATCCGGCCGCCGTGGCCGCCATGGCCGAGCGGGGCATCGACATCTCCGGTGAGTTCCCCAAGCCATGGACCGACGAGATCGTCCGCGCCGCCGACGTCGTGGTGACCATGGGCTGTGGCGACACCTGCCCGTTCTACCCCGGCAAGCGCTACGAGGACTGGGCGCTCGAGGACCCGGCCGGCCAGGGCGTTGAAGCCGTCCGCCCGATCCGTGACGAGATCGAGCGACGGGTTTTTGACCTGCTGACCAGCCTGGACATCGCGGTCAGCTGACCGGGTGGGCTCAGCTGACCGCGCCCGGGACGGTCAGGCGACGCCGCCCGCCACGAAGTCGACGACCAGCGACACGATGCCCGCGTCGCGAAGGATGCGCTGGTGGCCCAGGCCCTCGGTGGTGACGAGTTCCGCGCTGGGCCAGGCGGAGGCCAGGCGGACGCCGTCGTCGTAGGGGACCTCTTTGTCGTCGCGGTCGTGGATCACCATCGTGGGCGGCATCGAGCCGTCGGTGCCCAGGGGTGCGGCGTCGAAGTCGCCGAGCGGACGCTCGGCGAGCAACTCGAGGCGGGCCAGGAACCGCGATGAGGTGCGTGGCCCGTAGCCGAGCATGCGGGCCAGGCCGTCGGTCAGCGCGATCGGGTCGGTGCTGGGTGCGATGAGCGCCAGCCGGCCGGCGGTGAGGCCGTCGTGGATGGCGAGCGCGGTGGTGGCGCACCCGAGGGAGTGGGCGACGATGCCGGCCGGCGTGCCGTGGACGGCCGCGACGGCGGTGAGCGCCTCGACGAACTCCGGCGCGGTGGCCCGGCCGGCGCCGAGTCGTCCTGGTGCCGACTCGCCGTGGCTCGGCGCGTCGAAGGCGACCACCCGGAGGCCGGACTCGACCAGGGGAGTGACGAACTGGCCGAGCTGTCCTCGCCAGCCGCCCCAGCCGTGGACCAGGTAGACCGGCGGGCCGAACCCCCAGGTCTCGACGGCGACCTCGCGCCCACCGCTGAGCGCGACGACCGAGCGCTCTCCGGGTCGCGGCCGCTCGTCGCGCCGGCGTCCGGCGTTGGCAGGCGTGGTGCACCACAGCCGGAGTGCCCAGCGCGCCGACAGGGCGGGGGCGATCCGGTCGAGGGTGCGGAACGCGAGGCGGAGGGCGGGCGGTGCGGCGTTCTTGGCACGAACGGTCGTGCTTTTCTTTGCTGGGGGATAGGTCGTGGTCACGATGTGCCTTTCGGGCTCAGGCTCGCGCTGCGTCGAGGAGGGTGTCGAAGGACCGTCGGGCGCGGGCCTCGGCGGCGGGATCGTCGAGGAGTCGGTGCCAGTGGTAGAAGGCGAGCATCACGCCGTCGAGGTCGGCGGCGAACTGCATCGGGTCGGCGTCGGGGCGGAACTGCCCCTCAGTGATGCCGGTGCGGAAGATCTGGGCGATCGTGTCGTAGAGATCGCGGTGGTCCTGGACGAGTTGGTCGCGTACCGGTCCGATCTGTTCGTCCAGCTCAGAGGCCGCTTTGACGAAGAGGCAACCACCCGGCATGCGGGTGCGGCCGCAGACGACCCAGCGTTCGAAGAGCTCGCGGACGCGGGTCTCGCCCCGCGGGACGGACAGGGCGGGGCGGATGACGGCGTCGATGAACTCGGCGCGCGCCTGGTTCAGGACGTCGATCTGCAGCGACTCCTTGGAGCGGAAGTGGGCGTACAGCCCGCTCTTGGACAGGCCGGTGGCGCCGGCCAGCTCACCGATGGTCAGCCCGCTGAGGCCGACCCGGTAGGCCGTCTCGACGCCTTGGTGGAGAATCGCCTGGCGCGTCTCCATCCCCTTGCTCATGGACAGAAAATAGCACGATCGTGCGGAACCGTCGACAGGCATCGCACCAAGGGCCCGAGACCGCCGTGGCGGTCCCGGGCCCTCCGTTGGTGCGGCGCGCTTGCTGCGAGGTGGTCTCGCGCTCGACGCGAGGTGGCTCAGCCCTGGGCGGCGTGCAGCTTGTCCAGAGCGGTCTGGGCCAGTGCGTCGAGGTCGAACACCTCGGACTCGGGGTTGGCGGAGAGCATGATCCCGTAGTCGCCATCGACGATGTAGATGGCGCGGTTCAGCGGAATCGGCGTGGGCATGGCCGCTGACGTGGTGGACACGTCGATCGCGAGCGTCGCGTCGGCGTCGACCGAGGGAGCGTCGACCACACTGATCGTCGACGTCGAGTCGATGGTCTGCCCGGCGATCGTGCCGGTCAGGGCCACCTCGGAACACTGCTCGGCGTAGTCCTCGAGGGCGGAGAGGCCGTCGGCGGACGCGCCGGAGTACACGGCGTGGACCACGACGTCGAACGCCGGCAACTCGCCGACGGACGCGCTCACGGCCTCGGCCTGCACACCCTCGCCCGCCAGGGGGTTGGTCTCGTTGGCCTTCTCGCCCCCGCAGTCGGCCGGCTCGTAGGTGACGTCCTCGAGCATGCCGGCCATGCTGGTGGTGGTGGATGTGAGGAGGTCTCCGCTGATCGGCGTGAGCTGCGCGCCCTCGGGGAGGTCCTCGGCCGTGAGCAGGGCAGTGGTCAGGTCGGCGATCTCGCCGCCGGCGTTCTCCTCGGAGTCGTCGGGCTTCTGCTCGCCGCCGCCTCCGGTGGTCTCGCTGGGGGAGGAGTCGGTGGTGGTCTCGGGTTCGTCGCCGCCACAGGCGGTGACGAAGAGGACGGCCGTCAAGGCCGCGGAGATGGCAATCTTTCGCATCTGGATGAATCCTCGCGTGCTCGAAAACTCACGGCGCCCGGTCGGACGGCGTGATCACCCCTGTGCCCGATCTTGCGAGTGACGGCCGGTACATTACCGGCCCGAAAGGCCGTGCAGACAGGCATGTTCGAGGGCCGTCGGCGCGCCTCACACCGCCGTCCCGATCACCGATCCCACGGCGAACGTCACGCCCATCGTCAGCATCCCGACCACCACGTTGCGGATCACCGGCCGCCAGGGCGAGCCGCCGCCGATGCGGGCGCTGACGTATCCGGTGAGCCCCAGGGCCGCCACCACCGAGATCATCGTCACCGGCACCCGCAGGGACGTGGTGGGCAGCACGATCGCCAGCAGCGGCAGGAGCGCGCCGATCGAGAAGGACACGAACGACGAGATCGAGGCCTGCCACGGACTGGTGCGCTCGTCGGCGTCGATGCCGAGCTCGACCTCGGCATGGGCGGCGAGCGCGTCGTTGCGGGTGAGTTCGCGCGCCACCTCGGCGGCGAGCTCGTCCGGCAACCCTTTGTCGCGGTAGAGCTGGGTCAGCTCGGCCAGCTCCTCCTCGGGCATGGTGCGAAGCTCCCAGCGTTCCTTGGCCAGGGCGGCGCGCTCGGTGTCACGCTGGGCGCTGACCGAGGCGTACTCGCCGCCGGCCATCGAGAACGCCCCCGCCACCAGCCCGGCCAAGCCCGTCACCAGCAGCCACGACCGATCGGCCGTGGCCCCCGCCACGCCCACCACCAGCCCGGCCGTGGAAATGATGCCGTCGTTGGCGCCGAGCACGCCGGCGCGCAGCCAATTGAGCTTGCTCGCCAGGCTCGTGCCGTGCTGCTCGCCGTCGTGCACCGTCATGCCGCAAATCTACGTTGCTCGGGTGTGCCGCGCCTTGCGATGATCATTGGAACGATGCGGTCGCCCGAGCGGCCAGCTCGTTCCGACGATCACCGGGCGCGGCGGGCGTTCTATGGTCAGGGCGTGGACTATCCCTGGGCTCCCGTGTCGGCCACCGGCGTCGGCTCGCTTCCGTTCGACGATCGCGACGAGGCGGCCCGGATCGTCGTGGGCGAGCTGCCCGACTTCCCGCACCTGGCGGAGCTGCCGGGTCGTGGCGCCGGGGCGGAACTGATCGGGCGGTCGGCCGCGCTTCTGGTCGAGCTCCATGTCGACCTCCAGCCGTCCGGCTGGCGGGTGGTCGACCGGGCGGGCGCCGACGAGCGCCGGTCGCGGGCGATGCTGCGAGCCGACGTCGATGCTCTCGAGATCGCCGCACACGGCTACGAAGGTCCGCTGAAAGTGCAGGTGGCAGGCCCGCTGACGTTGGCCGCCGGGCTGGAGCGGTCGCGGGGTGACCGGATGCTGGCCGACCACGGGGCCCGCCGCGAGCTGGCGGAGTCGCTGGCCGAGGGCGTGCGCCAACACGTCGCCGAGATCGCCCGCCGGGTGCCCGGTGCCCAGGTGGTGCTGCAGGTCGACGAGCCGAGCCTGCCCACCGTGCTGGCCGGGGGCGTGCCCACCATCAGCGGCTGGGGCCGGCTGCGCTCGGTCGACGCCGGCGAGGCCGAGACGCTGCTGGCGGCGATGGTGTCCGCCGCGGGGGTGCCGGTCGTGTTCCATTGCTGTGCCGGTTCCGCCCCCGTCGGCGTGTTCCGGCGAGCCGGCGCCATGGCCGTCTCCCTCGACACCTCCCAGCTCGACGGCGAGGTCCTCGACGAGCTGGCCGCGGCGGTCGACACCGGGATGTCGGTATGGCCGGGAGTGGTCCCGTCGACGCGTCCCGACACGGTCCCCACCGATGCCGAACTGGCCGACCGGGTGGCGCGGCTCTGGCGGCGGCTCGACCAGGATCCGGCGGCGACTGCGGCGCGGACCGTGGTCACGCCGGCCTGTGGACTGGGCGGATCCGACGCCTCGTGGGCCCGCCACGCGCTCACGCTCACCCGGAACACAGCACGCGCGTTCGCCGACATCGTCGGTGGAGCGCAGTAGCGTCTGCTCTGTGACGACCGAGCCGACCGACCCCACGGACGCTGCGGGCGACGTTCCCGCCGACGTCCGGGCGCGCTACGCGGCGCTGGCCGAAGAGATCGAAGGCCACCGCCAGCGCTACTACTTCGCCACCCCCACCGTCAGCGACGCCGAGTTCGACCAGCTGATGCACCAGCTCGAGGCGATCGAGGACCAATACACCGCGCTGCGCACCCCCGACTCACCCACCCAGAAGGTCGGCGCGCCGGTGGCCGAGGCCGGCCCGGTCGGGGTCGAGAGCTCGTGGCCGCCCATCGAGCACCTCGAGCGGCTGCTCAGCCTCGACAACGCCTTCAGCGCCGACGACCTCGCCGAGTGGGCCGCCCGGGTCGAGCGCGAGGTCGGCGCCGGCTCGGCCTATCTGTGCGAGCTCAAGGTCGACGGCCTCGCGGTCGACCTCGTCTACCGCGACGGCCGCCTCGTCACCCTCGCCACCCGCGGCGACGGCCGTACCGGCGAGAACATCACCTACAACGCCCGCTTCGTCGAGGCCATCCCGGACGAGCTGACCGGCACGGCCGAGCACCCCGTGCCCGAGCTGGTCGAGGTGCGCGGCGAGGTGGTGTTCCCCACGGTGGCCTTCGAGGCGGTCAACGCCGAGCGGGCCGACCTCGGCCTGCCGTTGTTCGCCAACGCCCGCAACTCCGGCGCGGGCGTGCTGCGCCAGCGGATGGACCGCCGGCAGGACAAGCTCGAGGCGGCCCGCGCCAAGGCCGACGCCGCGGGTGGCACCGGCCGGTCTCAGGAGGCGCTGCGCAAGCTCGAGGACGAGTTCGACCGCGCGCGGCGCTCGCTGGCCTGGCTCACTCTGGTCTGTCACGGGATCGGGCGGCGCACCGGCTTCGAGGCCACCCGCCAGTCCGAGGCCTACGAAGCGCTCCAGGCGTGGGGCCTGCCGGTCAGCGAGCGGGTCAAGGTCGTGCCCGATCTCGACGCCGTGCGCGAGTTCGTCGACCACTACGGCGAGCACCGCCACGACATCGACTACGAGATCGACGGCGTGGTGGTCAAGGTCGACCAGGTCGACCTCCAGCGTCGCCTCGGCTCCACCTCGCGGGCGCCGCGCTGGGCCGTCGCCTACAAGTACCCGCCCGAAGAGGTCACCACCAAGCTCATCGACATCCGGGTCAACGTCGGGCGCACCGGCCGGGTCACCCCCTACGGCGTCATGGAGCCGGTCAAGGTCGCCGGGTCCACGGTCGAGAACGCCACCCTCCACAACGCCTCCGAGGTCAAGCGCAAGGGCGTGCTCATCGGCGACACCGTGGTGCTGCGCAAGGCCGGCGACGTCATCCCCGAGATCCTCGGGCCCATGGCCGAGCTCCGCGACGGCACCGAGCGCGAGTTCGTCATGCCCACCGAATGCCCGTCCTGCGGGGCTCCGTTGTCCCCCTCGAAAGAGGGCGATGTCGACATCCGCTGTCCCAACTCCCGGTCCTGCCCGTCCCAGCTGCGCGAGCGCATCTTCCATCTCGCCGGGCGGGGCGCCTTCGACATCGAGGCGCTGGGCTGGGAAGCGGCGGTGGCGCTGATCGAGTCCGGCGTGGTCGCCGACGAGGGCGACGTCTTCGGCCTCGACGCCGACGCGCTCCTGCGGGTCCCGTTGTTCGCCACCACCAAGGGCGAGCTGACCATCAACGGCCAGCGCTTGCTCGACAACCTCCGCAAGGCCCGGCAGCAGCCGCTGTGGCGGGTGCTCGTGGCGCTGTCGATCCGCCACGTCGGGCCTACCGCGGCGCGTGCGCTGGCCGGATCGCTCGGCTCCCTCGACGCTATCGAGGCCGCGAGCGCCGACGAGCTGAGCGCGGTCGACGGCGTGGGGCCAACCCTGGCGGCCTCGGTCGCCGAGTGGTTCACCGTCGACTGGCACCGCGAGGTGGTCCGTAAATGGCGCGAGGCCGGGGTGAGAATGCGTGACGAGGCCGACCCCTCGAAGCCGCGCACTCTCGAGGGCCTCACCATCGTCGTCACGGGGTCGCTCGAGGGGTTCTCGCGTGACGAGGCCAAGGAGGCGATCCTGAGCCGGGGCGGCAAGGCCTCGGGTTCGGTGTCGAAGAAGACGTCGTTCGTCGTCGTCGGCGACAACGCGGGCACCAAGCACGACAAGGCCGTGTCGCTCGGGGTGCCGGTGCTCGACGAAGACGGTTTCCGCGCGCTGCTCGCCGAAGGCCCCGATGCTGCGGCGGCGCACGTCCAGCCCGCTGCCGCCGACCCGGAATGATCACGTTCAGCAGGTAATCGCCTACCCCACCATGCCTACAGGCCTCGTGGGGCAGGCGAACGCCTCGTGGTGCGCGACCCTTCCGAGCCGTCTCTACGGCTCCACGCGGCGCAGGCGAGAGCCGTACCGGGCGAACAACGCGTCGTTGTGCTCGTCGCCACCCGGGACGTTCGCCGAGATCAGGACGGGTACCTCGTCGCCGCTGCGCAGCAACAGCCCGCACACCTCGGTGACCAGCAGCTGCGCCACCAGCACCCCGACCAGCGACGACGTGGGCGCGATCCGGGCTCCGGTGGGCAGGTCGAGCGCGGCATCGCCCAGGACGCCGCCGTTGTCGATCACCACGTCGGCCAGCTCGAACAGCCGTCGGCCGGACGGATGCCGTGGCTGGATCGCCCTGCTGTGCTGCAGCGAGGTCACGGCGATCACCGGATGCCCGTTCGCGCGGGCCAGCCGGGCCATCTCGACGACCGATCCGTTGCCGCCGGAGTTCGACGCGATCACGAACACGTCGGGTGGCCGGATGTCAGCGAGGTCGAGGATGCGCTGGGCGAGGCCTGGATCCCGCTCGCAGGTGGGGTCGAGGATCTCCTCGGGGCTGGTGCCGCCGTACATCACGAGGTCCTTGACGGCCAGCGCGTTGGCGGGCACGAGCCCTCCGGCCCGGCCCGCGATCTCGATGGCGAACGACCGCGAGTGCCCCGTGCCGAACGTCTGGATGATGCCGTCGTGGCGCAGGGCGTCGGCGATCAGCTCGGCCGCTGCGGTGATCGCGTCGCCTTGCGTGGCCACGAGCCGGTCGGTCGCTGCCTGCATCACCTCGACGGCGCTGCGCTGGTCGATCTGCTCGAGGTCGGACGTGGTCACGGGCGGGCCTCCGGGGTGAGATGGGCGGACAGGTCGTGCAGCGCGGCGACGACACCGGCGGCGGCGTCGCGGTCGAAGGGGCTGACCAGGACCTCGTACCCGGCGTGGTCGAATGCCGGGGCGTCCGGGACGTAGCCGGCGTAGCCGTTGGTGTAGCCCAGCAGCACGACCCGCGGCCCGAGCCGTTCGGCGAGGTCACGGCGGAGGGACAGGAACGGCTCACCCCCGATGCCGACGAGGCTGAGTCCGCCGAGACGAGCGGCGGAGAGCTCGATCGGCTGACGATCGCGGTGGTCGCCACCGGCGCAGCGACTGGCCGCATCGACCCCTTGCAGGGCGGTCACCGCAGATCGCGCCGCCGCGTCGCTCGCGGGCGCCTCGGCCAGGGCGTTCGTCAGCTGGGCGCGCACCTTGCCCAGCCAGGCCTCGTCGTCGTGACGGATCGGGAGGTCGAGCCGCGGCCTCCGTCGACCGCGAGCGCGGTGCTCATCGAAGGGCCCCCGGTCCGTGTTCGTGTGGTCATGTGTCGCCCTCCAGCGGCGCGATCAGGCGCCCTTGGCGTGTCTGCGTGCGACGGGGACGGCCGCGGGCGTGGGCCTCAGCTCGGCGGTGAGCTGGAACCGGTCGCCCCGGAAGATGTCGGTACCGCATTCGACGACGCGTCCGTTCGCGCTGAACGTGACGACGTCGATGCGGAAGGCGGGCCGGCCCGGCTCGGTGTGGAGCAGGACGGCCTCGCGGTCGTCGAGGTTGGTGGGCTCGATGGTCGACCGCCCGGTCATGATCGAGACGCCGTAACGCTCGGCCAGGAGGTCGTACCAGGAGCCGTCGAGGTCGGCCGGGGTGAGGCCGGGGGTGACCTCCGCCGGCACCCAGGTGGTCTCGAGCCCGATGGGTTCGCCGTCGGCGGTGCGCAGGCGGGTGAAGCTGATGATCGGCGCGTTGACGGGGATGCGCAGCACCTTGGCCTGTCTGGATCCGGCAACCGTCCGGCGGAACTCGAGGGTCTCGCTGCCGGGTACCAGTCCGCGGCTGCGCATCTGCTGGGAGAACGAGGTCGTCGCCAGCCGGAAGGCCAGCTTCGGTCGCGCGACGAAGTTGCCCCGCCCGTGCTCGCGGACGACGAAACCGGCCGTCACCAGATCGTCCAGAGCGCGCCGCAACGTCATGCGGGCCACCCCCCACTCGTGGGCCAGCTGGCGTTCGGACGGAAGCGCGGCGCCTTCCTCGCCGTGGTCGACGAGGTCGAGCAGCCGGGCTCTGACCGTGGCGACCTTGCCCGTGCCCGATCCGAACGTCCCTGCCATGACCCGACCTCCTCGACCAGGTGGAGCTCGGACCTTTGTAGTGCACGGGCCGGTCGTACGCTACGGCTGTGGACAACTTTGTGTAGACCAGTTCGCTCGACGTCTGCCGACGTTCTTCGCAGGCCAGCGACGTTTGACCGGACTGGCTGATCTACTGGTCTAAAGCTGGAGCAGCCGATTGCCGCATGACCGGCCGTGCCTGTCCGAACGTGGCACTACGGTCAGGGCATGGAGTTGAAGGACGAGGCCGAGGCGCTGCTGCGCCGTCTGGTGGGCCACGAGTCGGCGCAGTTCCGCGACGGCCAGTGGGAGGCGGTGCGCGATCTCGTCGAGCGCGGCCGGCGGGTGCTGGTGGTGCAGCGCACCGGGTGGGGCAAGTCCGCGGTGTACTTCGTCGCCACCGGCCTGTTGCGAGCGCGCGGGCGCGGTCCCACGGTCATCGTCTCGCCGCTCCTGGCGCTGATGCGCGACCAGGTCGCCGCCGCCGAGCGGGCCGGGGTCCGCGCCGTCACCATCAACTCCGCCAACGCCGACGAGTGGGGCGAGGTGGCCAAAGCGCTGGCCGACGACGCCGTCGACGTCCTGCTGGTCAGCCCGGAGCGGCTGAACAACCCGCGGTTCCGCGACGAGCAGTTGCCCACGCTGGCCGCCGGCGCCGGGCTCATCGTGGTCGACGAGGCCCATTGCGTCTCCGACTGGGGCCATGACTTCCGGCCCGACTACCGCCGCATCCGCGAGCTCCTCGACACCCTGCCCGCGGGCACGCCCGTGCTGGCCACCACGGCCACGGCCAATGCCCGTGTGGTGGCCGACGTCGCCGAGCAGCTGGGCAGTGGCGGAGCCGAGGTCACCACGGTGCGCGGTTCGCTGGCCCGCGAGAGCTTGCGGTTGGGCGTGCTCGCGCTCGACACCGCCGACGATCGCCTGGGCTGGCTGGTGGCTCATCTCGGCGAACTGCCCGGCAGTGGCATCATCTACACCTTGACCGTCGCCGCGGCCGAGGACACCGCCGAGTTGCTCCGCAGCGCCGGCCATGACGTCCGCGCCTACACCGGCCGCACCGATCCGGCCGACCGAGTCGAGGCCGAGCGCGCCCTGCTGGGCAACGAAGTCAAGGCACTGGTCGCCACCAGCGCTCTGGGCATGGGGTTCGACAAGCCCGATCTCGGCTTCGTGGTCCACCTCGGCGCGCCCGCGTCGCCGGTCGCCTACTACCAACAGGTCGGCCGTGCCGGCCGCGCCACCGAGCGGGCCGACGTTCTGTTGCTGCCCTCGGCCGAGGATCGCGCGATCTGGCAGTACTTCGCCACGGTCTCGATGCCACGCCCCGAACAGGCCGCGGCGGTCATCGCGGCGCTGGGCGCCGCGAACGGCGCGATGTCCACGGCGGCGCTCGAGACGATCGTCGACGTCCGCCGCACCCGCCTCGAGCTCCTGCTCAAGGTGCTTGACGTCGACGGTGCGGTGCGCCGGGTCCGGGGCGGTTGGGAGGCCTCGGGCGAGCCATGGGCCTACGACGAGCCGCGCTACGAGCGGGTCGCCGCCGCGCGCGCCGCCGAGGCCGAGTCCATGCTGGCCTACCAACGCGGCGAACAGTGCCGCATGGCGTTCCTCCAGTCCGCGCTCGACGATCCCAACGCCGCTCCGTGCGGCCGATGCGATGTCTGTGCCGGGCCCTGGTATCCCGACGACGTACCGGCCGAGGCGAGGTCCAGCGCTCGGACGGTGCTCGCTCGGGCCGGAGTCCTGGTCGAGCCTCGGGGGCAATGGCCGTCCGGCATGGCCCGCCTCGGAGTCGACGTGCGCGGGCGGATCGGCGCGGACGAGCGGGTCGAGCCGGGCCGCGCCGTCGCCCGGGCGACCGACCTCGGGTGGGGCCAGCGGCTGCGGGCCCTGCTCGCCGCCGACGCCCCCGACGCGCCGGCTGACGACGCCCTGCTCGCCGCCTGTGTCGACGTGCTGCGCGAGTGGCAGTGGGACCGCCGGCCCCATGCCGTGGCCTCCGTCCCGTCTCGCCGCCGTCCCCAGCTCATCCGGTCGGTGGCCGCGCACCTCGCCTCCGTCGGTCGGCTCACCGACCTCGGGTCGCTCACACCTGCCCAGGGGCACCCCGGCCCCGGCGAGCCGGGCGGGAACAGCGCGTTCCGGCTCGCTGGCGTGTGGTCGGCGTTCGACGCCGACGAAGCCATGAGCGAGAGCCTGGCCCAGCTCGACTCCGAGCCCGTCGTCCTCCTGGTCGACGACCTCGTCGACTCCCGATGGACGATGACCGTCGCCGGCCGTGAGCTGCGTCTGGCCGGTGCCGCTCAGGTGTTGCCGTTCGGGCTCGCCGTCGCCGGCTGAGGGCGGGCCGATCCCATGGTCACGATGTCGACGATTGCCGTAGCCGGTCTGCCGGGCGGTTCAGGAGGCGCTCGGGCTCGCCGTCGGCCGGGGCACGCCGTGCAGGATCACCCCGGCCAGCGCCACGAGGTGGGTCAGCCGGGCCAGCTCGGAGTCGAGGATGCGTGGCCCACCGTCGCGACCGAGCACGATGGTGCGCCCTGCCGGGTCGAGCGACGCGCCGATGGCCACCACGTCGCGCCACGACTCCGGCGCCCACGACCCATCGGTGTCGATCCGCGCCGGCCGCTCGAGCGGGAGCCACGGCGCGGCGAATCCGTCGGCCTCGGGTGCCCCCACGCTCGCGTGTTCGACCACGACGCGGCCGTCCACCAGCGACAGCAGCACCGCCCAGCCGGACCGGAACACCCCCGGCAACAGGTCGACCAGCACGTGGTCGGCTCGCTCTGGTTCGGCCGTCATGGCCTCGACGGCCTCGAGGTCGCGATGGAGGTGGGCGCCGGGGCTGTAGTGGCCCACGAACTCGACGCCCACACCGGGCACCGTCGTGCAGGCGGTGACCAGCGCGTCGGGCATCCGGCCCACCGGGAGGTCGACCAGGATGTCGTCAACGGCCTCGCCGCCGTCACGGTGTTCCACGACGTCGAGCCCGAGGATGTCGCCGCCGGCGGCTCCGATCGCAGTGGCCACGGCGCCGAGCGAACCTGGTCGGTCGGGCAGCACCACGCGCAGGATGAACGACATCGTCACAGCCTGTCACGCCACGATGTCGGAGGTGTTGCCGCCTACTGCTGCAGCCAGGCCAGCACGGCCAGGACCCGCCGGTGGTCGTCGTCCGAGGGCGGCAGATCCAGCTTGGTGAAGATCGAGGAGATGTGCTTCTCGACCGCTCCCTCGGTGACCACGAGGCCGCGGGCGATGGCGGCGTTGGTGCGGCCCTCGGCCATCAGCCCCAGGACGTCGCGTTCGCGCGGCGTGAGGTGGTCGAGCGGATCGCGGCGCCGCCGGGCGAAGAGCTGAGCCACCACCTCGGGGTCGAGGACGGTACCGCCGGAGGCCACCCGCTCGAGTGCGTCGGAGAGGTCGGCCAGGGCCGAGACACGGTCCTTGAGCAGGTAGCCCACCCCGCCCGCACCGTCGGCGAGGAGGTCGCCCGCGTAGGACTCCTCGACGTACTGCGAGAGGACGAGCACTCCGGTGCCGGGCACCTGGGTGCGCGCCGCGATGGCGGCGCGCAGCCCCTCGTCGGAGTACGACGGCGGCATCCGGACGTCGACCACGGCCACGTCTGGCTTGTGTTCGACCACCGCGCGGACCAGCTCGTCGCCATCACCTACGGCTTCGACCACATCGGCGCCGGCCTCGCCCAGCAACCGGACGAGCCCTTCACGCAGCAACAGGGAATCTTCAGCCAGGACGACGCGCACGGGGCAAGACTGCCAGCCCCGAGCCGGGACAGAACACCCGCACGGCTCCCGGCCTCCGGTTCAGGACGATTCCGGCACCGGGATGACGACGTCGATCAGCGTGCCGGACCCGGGTGGGCTGACCACGTCGAGGCGGCCGTCGACCCCGGCGAGCCGGTCGGCCAGCCCGGCCAGGCCGTGTCCCTTGCCGAGGTGTGCTCCCCCGCGTCCGTCGTCGGAGACCTGGACGTGGAGGTCGCCGCCGGAATGGATCACGGTGACCACCGCCTCGCTCGCGTCGCTGTGCTTCGCGACGTTGGTGAGCGCCTCGGTGACGACGAAGTACGAAGCGTTCTCGACAGCCGACGGCAGCCGCTCGTGGTCGGCGAGGCGGACGTCGAGCCTGGTGGGAACGGGGCAGCGGGCGGCAGCGGCGGCGAGGGCAGCGGGCAGCCCGCGGTCGGTGAGGATCGGCGGGGCGATGCCACGGGAGAGCGCGCGCAGCTCCGAGAGTGCCTCCTGCGTCTGGGCCAGCGCGCCCTCGATGAGCGGGGTGGCGGCGTCGGGATCGTCCTGGAGGCGGCGGTGCGCGCTCTGGAGGTCCATGGTGAGGCGGACCAGGCGCTGCTGCGGACCGTCGTGGATGTCACGCTCGACCCGGCGCAAGGTGTCCGACTCGGCCTGCACCACGGCCTGACGGCTGCGGGACAGCTCGTCGGCGCGGGCCCGCAGCGCGTCGTTCTCGTTCGTCAGCATTCCCCAGGCCAGCGCCGACTCGGCTGTGGCCAGGCCGCGCAGGACATAGGGCAGCGTCATCGCGAAGATCAGGCCGATGCCGACGTTGAGCGCGAGATCGGCTCCGGGGGCCTCGAAGCCGAGGAGGTCGGCGAGGTCCTGGTCGCCCGGCTCGTCGGGCAGCGACCACGCCCACAGCGGATAGCTGGTCCCGCCCAGCGAGGCGGCCGTCCACGCGATGGTCAACGACCAGGTGAACACCCGGATAGGCAGAATGAGCAGGCCATGACCCCACTCGCGCCAGGCGAGCGGATCGCGCAAGTAGCGCATGATGCGCCCGATGCCGGAACCCTCGACCGGGCGGTGATACGCCGGACCGACCTTCCGCCCCTCCATCACGCCGACCCGGCCGCGTTCGGCCGCAGCCAGTGCCCGCGCGGTGAAGAGGGTCCCGACCAGGATGAACAGGCCTAGCAGGGCCAGCACGACCAGCCCGAGCCCGAGGAAGAACCCGGTGATCAGCACGACGAAGGAGAAGATGGCGACCGGAAGCCCGGGGAGCAGGTAGGCCAGGTCGCGGGGGACCTGCCGCCAGCCGGCGTGCGGGCGGGCCGTGGTCGGGGACGTCGTCATGAGTTCAGCCTTTCGCGTCGGGGCGCTGCGGGCGAGCCCGTCACCCGCACATCATGGAGTAGGGCTAGCCCCAGGCCGACCGCTGCGGTGGCGGCGAGCGGCCCGGTTGGGTCGAGGGGTGAGGCGGCCGGGCTGAAGCCGTTGACGGTGAGGCTGAGCAGCCCGAGACCGATCAGGACCACGGCGGCGCGGACCCGGGGGCGGCTCGCCGTGACCCGTCCGTCGGCCCTGGCCGCCGTGGCCGGTGGGTGTTCGAAGCGGCCAAGTCCGCGGACCGTCACGGCGAGCACGGCTGCCAGCGCTGCGATCCAGACCGGCATCGCGTCCCGCCACTCGTCGCCGAACGGCTCGGGCGTCGACCAGCCGAACCCCACGATCGCCACTGCCGAGGCCACGACCAGCGCGGGCATGTGCCACAGGTAGACGGTCATGAGCCGCTGCGAGATCCACTCGATCCCGCGCGCCACCTGGGTACGGGCGGCCCACCGCTCGATCATCGGACGCAACGCCTGGGCGAGCCCGAGCTGGCCCACGGCGAGGGACAGGAGAACCGCCGTGGGCGGGTTCATGTTCGACACGGGCGCGCCGGGCATCCCGATCATGCTCAGCGGATACGGGCCGACGAGGACGGCGATCGCGGTGACCCCGAACCCGGCCGCCGCAGCCTTCAGCGCCCGCCCACCACTCCACCGCGCCAGGCCGCCGGATCCGTAGACGACGCCGAGGTGGTAGACGGTGGCCCAGACGAAGACCAGGTTGGCGTAACCCACGGTGGTCGCGCCGCCGAGGATCCAGAACCGACCAGGTCGACCAGCACCGCCGCGGCCACCAGCACGACGAGCTCCAGCCCACGCCACCGCCGGTACGCCCGGATCAGCGCCGGAGTCAGGGCTATGACCACGACATACACCGCGAGGAACCAGATCAGCTGCCCCACGAGCCTGGCCGCCTGGTGGACCGGCCCGTCGGGCAGCCCGATGAGGTCGAGGAGATGCGGCAGCGGCACCCACACTGCGGCCAGAGGCAGTACCGGCCAGGCCAGCCGCCGCAGCCGGTCGCCGAGCCACACCGTGGTGGTGGCGGAAATGTCACCCTGCCGGCGGCGCCGCGCGGTCAGGCTCATCGCCGCAGCCGCTCCGCCGGCGAAGAAGACCAACGGCATGACCTGCCCGATCCAGGTGGCCCAGCCGCCCGGCACGGCCGCGTAGGCGTTGCCTGTGCGCAGCCGCCCGCCCTCGTAGGAGAGCACGGGCATCAGCCAGTGCTCGGCGACCACCACGACGACGGCGAAGACCCGCAGCACATCGACGAGCCGGTCGCGGCGGGGCCCGACGGGCGCGATCGGAGCCGCCGGAGCGGCCGACGGCGACACGGCCGACGGCGAGACGGCCGACGGCGAGACGGCCGACGGCGGGGGAGCGTCGAGAATCTGGGTCGTGGACACGTCAACGAGCCTCGTCAGCGCGACGCTCCCGCACAGCACAGCTCACCGGTGTCTTGATCGACGGGGCAGCCCGCCCGGGGACGGTGGGGGCTGCCCCACCCCAGCCGGGTGGTGGCCGGAGCCTCGCCCTCCCCGCCGCGTTGATCTTGGAGTTCTTGCGGAATCCATCGGGCAAAACGCCCGCCGATACAGCCAAAACCCCAAGATCAACGAAGGCGGCTCGGAACAACGTGGCGGGGGAGGCCGGGACACCGGCCGAAGACCGTAGGATCGGGGCGTTGCCGTCCAGGAAGAGAGTGCCGTCCCATGCCGTCGATCAGCCGCGAAGAGGTAGCGCACCTCGCGCACCTCGCTCGCCTCGACCTCGCCCCTGACGAACTCGACCACCTCGCCGGTCAGCTCGATCAGATCGTCACCCACGTGGCACGGGTGGCCCAGGTCGCGGCCGACGACATCCCGCCCACCTCACACGCCTTGCCGGTCACCAACGTGTTCCGCGACGACGAACAGCTCCCGTGCCTGACGGCCGAGGCCGCGCTCGCCGCCGCACCCGCCGCCGAGGACGGTCGCTTCCGCGTGCCGCGCATCCTGGGGGAAGAAGCATGAGCGCCACCGAACTCACCCGGCGCACCGCCGCCGAGCTCGCGGCGTCCGTCGCGTCCGGCGAGGTCAGCGCCGTCGAGGTCGCCCAGGCCCACCTCGATCGCATCGCCGAGGTCGACGGCCCCACCGACGCCGGTGTCCACGCCTTCCTGCACGTCGGCGCCGACAGCGCGCTCGCGGCGGCCCAGGCCGTCGACGCCAGGCGCGCCGCGGGCGAGTCGCTCGGCCCCCTGGCCGGGGTCCCGCTCGCGCTCAAGGACGTCATCACCACCGAGGACATGCCCACCACCGCGGGCTCGAAGATCCTCGAGGGCTGGCAGCCGCCCTACGACGCCACCATCACCCGCAAGATGCGCGAGGCGGGCATCGTCATCCTCGGCAAGACCAACCTCGACGAGTTCGCCATGGGCAGCTCGACCGAGAACTCCGCGTTCGGCCCCACCCGCAACCCGTGGGACCTCACCCGCATCCCAGGTGGCTCGGGCGGTGGCTCGGCCGCATCGCTGGCGGCGTTCGAGGCACCGCTCGCCATCGGCACCGACACCGGCGGGTCGATCCGCCAGCCCGCGGCCCTCACCGGCACCGTCGGCGTCAAGCCCACCTACGGCGCGGTCAGCCGTTACGGCCTGATCGCCTGCGCGTCCAGCCTCGACCAGGCCGGCCCGTGCGCGCGCACCGTCCTCGATGCCGCGCTGCTGCACAGCGTCATCGCCGGTCACGATCCGCTCGACTCCACCAGCATCGACCAGCCGGTCCCCGACGTGGTCGGCGCCGCGCGCCGCGGTGCCGAGGGCGATCTCAGTGGCCTGCGGGTGGGCGTGGTCAAGGAGCTCGGCGGCGAGGGCTACCAGCCCGGCGTCGAGACCCGCTTCCGCGAGGCCGTCGACCTGCTGGCCAAGCTCGGTGCCGAGGTCGTCGAGGTGTCGTGCCCCAACTTCGAGTTCGCCATGCCGGCCTACTACCTGATCATGCCGAGCGAGGTGTCCTCCAACCTGGCCCGCTTCGATGCCATGCGCTTCGGCCTGCGGGTGGGCGATGACGGCGAGCACAGTGCCGAGGAGGTCATGAGCCTCACCCGCGGCGCCGGTTTCGGGCCCGAGGCCAAGCGCCGCATCATGCTCGGCACCTACGCCCTGTCGTCCGGCTACTACGAGGCTTACTACGGCCAGGCCCAGAAGGTCCGCACGCTCATCACCCGCGACTTCGAGGCGGCCTTCGCCAAGGTCGACGTGCTCGTCTCGCCTACCGCGCCCACCACGGCGTTCCCGATCGGCGAGAAGGTCGACGACCCGCTGGCGATGTACATGAACGACCTCTGCACCATCCCGAGCAACCTGGCGGGCAACGCCTCGGCGTCCTTCCCGTGCGGGCTGGCCGACGAGGACGGTCTTCCGGTCGGGCTGCACGTCATGGCGCCGGTGCTGGCCGACGACCGCCTCTACCTCGTCGGCGCCGCGATGGAGCAGGCCAGCCTCGCCCAGTGGGGCGGACCTCTCCTCGACCGGTCGCCCGCCCTGGAGGTGCGCGCATGAACGTCAAGACCATCGCCAAGTTCGCCGGTCAGGCCGCGGCCACGGTTGCCACGGTCCGCACCTTCAGCAAGGCCCGTCGTGAGCACGACAAGCTGCGCATGCTCGACGCCGTGATCACCGCGGTGTCGATCGCGGTGACGGTGGCGATCGTCGTGCGCGAGATCCGTGAGAACCGCGACGAGAAGTCGCGCCTGATCGACCTCGAGGACGTCTGAGATGACCGTGACCACAGCGCTTCCCACGTTCGAGGACGCCATCGCGCGCTTCGACCCGGTCATGGGCATGGAGGTCCATGTCGAGCTGGGCACCGTGACGAAGATGTTCTGCGGCTGCTCCACCGCCTTCGGTGGCGAGCCGAACTCGCAGGTGTGCCCCACCTGCCTGGGCCTGCCCGGGTCGCTGCCGGTGGTCAACCGGGTGGCCGTCGAGTCGGCGATCCGGATCGGGCTGGCGCTGAACTGCCAGATCGCCGAGTGGTGCCGCTTCGCGCGCAAGAACTACTTCTACCCGGACATGCCGAAGAACTTCCAG